>JAJFJB010000189.1 GCA_021774435.1 Alphaproteobacteria bacterium | reverse complement strand
TCACCGTCTTGCCCAGCGCCTTGGTGTCCACCGCCTTGAAATATTCGTTCGAGGCCAGATTGACCACGGTTTTGTCGTCATGGCCGCGCAAGTCCGCCTTCAGGCGGTCGGCGATGCGCGCACCCCAGAAGTCATAGAGGGATTTCCCACGGCCATTCGCCATCTTGGTGCCCATCTCAAGGCGATAAGGCTGGATCGCATCCATCGGACGCAAGACGCCGTAAAGGCCCGAGAGGATGCGCAAATGATCCTGCGCATAGGTGAGCGTGTCGTCGGCGAGGCTGTCCGCCTCCAACCCCCAATAGACGTCGCCGTCGAAGGCAAGCCCGGCGGGCTTGGCGCTATTGCTCCGGTTGCTAAGATTGAACGTCTTGAACCGCTCGTAATTCATCGCCGCGAGATTGTCGCTGATGTGCATCAGGCGTTTCAAGTCTGCCGCCGTCTGGGTCTTGGCAACCGTCGCCAGTTCGCGCGTATCCTCGCGCAGCCGCGGCTTGGTGACGGGGACGCCCCGTTCGACGGGATCCATATTCAGTTTTTTGGCAGGGGAGAGCAGTGTCAGCATAATCGATCCTTTCCTCCTAACATCAACCCGGCCAATCCGGGTTCGTATGCGTGGGTCAGTGACACCATCAAACTGGGTCCGGGCGTCGAAAAAAGCAAGCCGCCTGATACGAAAAACCCGCAGATGACAACATTCTTCCGGGACCGCATTGGGGCCAGTTCCGAGCGGCAAGAGCGCCACGGGCCCTAGAGCAGATCGGGGTTTGTCGGAATCGCCTTTGGCGATTCGGAAACCGCGTGAACCTGCTCTAGGCTATTGAAATAGAGCGTATCAAGTTTACGCCGCCTCGAAATACGCGGCGGCATTGCGCCATAGCACCTTTTCGACGACGTCGTCGGAATAGCCCAAAGAGCGCCAGTCCCTCACTACTTTGGGATATTCGAGCACCGGGAAATCGCAGCCGAACATGACGCGGTTCTGCAGGCGGGTGCCGATCTCGCGCTTTAGTTCGGGCGAGAACTGTTTCGGGCCCCAGCCATGCAACTCGTAGCTGACATTGGCCTTGTGCAGCAGCACGGCGATCATTTCGTCCTGCCACGGATAGGCGGGACGCGCGGCGAGGATGCGCAGTTCCGGATAGCGCGCCGCGGCGATGTCGATGTGGCGCGGATGGCCGTCATCCAGCACGATGCCCTGACCGCCCGGCGTACCCTGACCGATGCCGGTCAGCCCAGTCATGATCATCACCGGCGAGTTCGTCTCGATTGCCAGTTCGTAGAATGGGAACCAGCGCGGGTCGCTGGCCGGCACGCCGACGCCCTGGCCGGAGACAGCGAAGGCCATATAGCCGGCATCCGCGTCGCAGGCGCGGCGGAACTCGTCAAGCGATTCCTCACAGCGGCGCGGATCGAACATTAGCCAGTGGCCGAATATGACGTCCCGGTTGCGCCGCGCGACCTCGAACGCATAGTCGTGATAGTCGCGGATCTCCTCGATCGGCAGCATCTTGTGGAACGCCAGGTCGAGCATTGCGCACGCGTTGTTTTCGCGCATGAAGTCGGTCATCTCCTGCTCGCTCCAGTGCCGGCCCTTGGTCCGCCAGATATTTTCCTGACGGGCGAGGTCCGCCTCGGTGCGGAAGATGTGCGCTTTCTTCGTGGCCCAATGCGAGTGACAATCGAATAGCTGCATCAGAGGGCTCCTTCCCCGGTTTTGCGTTGGTCCAGCAGACGGCGGGCTTTGCCCTCGCCGCCGGCGGTGTTGGCGAGTTCGGCCAGCGCGCCCTCGTCATGCATGGTGACTTCGACCGCGACGCCGAGATCCTCGCGCAGGCGCTGCGCCAGTAGTTCCGCGAGCCCGGCCCGCGTATCCGCGGTGCGGCGCACCTCGACGCGGATCTCCATCACGTCCCGCGGCACGCCGTCGACCCGGTCGCGGCGGACGACGCATATCCACTCGCCGGTGGTGCGCGGGTCGCTCTTTATGGCGCGCAGGCAGGCCATCGGATAGACGTTGACGCCGCGCAGTTTCACCATCGCGTCGCTACGCCCGAGCATATGGCTCATACGCCGGAAGTGGCTGCCGCAGTCGCAGCGTGCGGCCGGCTGGATGCGGGCCAGATCGCGCAGATTGTAACGGATCACCGGCGGCATGCTGCGGAAGAACACGGTGGCGACCAGGTTGCCTTGCTCGCCGGGCGGCAGCGGGTCGCCGGTCTCGACATCGACCACCTCGAGATAGATGCAGTCCTCCATCAGGTGCATGCCGGCCTGGTGGGTGCACTCGAAACCGGCGGTGCCGACCTCGTGCGTGCCGTAGGTGTCGTAGATCGGGCAGCCCCACCGCTCCTGCAATTCCGCGCGCAGCGCGCCGTCCAGATCGGGTCCGAGGAAGCTGCGAATGAACTTGGTATTCAGCTCGCGCACATCGCGGCCCAGCTCCGTTTCGCACGCCGCCGCCAGCCGCAGCAGATACTCGGGAAAGCTGGTCCACAGATTGGTGCCGTAGCGGAATGCGAATTCGAGCTGTTGGCGGGTCGCGGTCACGACGCCGGTTCCCGTGGTCAGCGGCAGCACGCCGAGATAGTCGTGGCAGGCCTTGTAGGCGAGCCAGGGTGCATTTGCGAGCGAGCAGGTCATCGGGATCTGCATCACGTCGCCGGGCCGCGCGCCCTGCACATACATCGCGCGTGCACCGGCGAGCGCCTGAGTCTCCCAGGCGACCGGCTCGCTCAAGGTGCCGCGCGGAAGGCCCGTGGTGCCGCCGCTGGTCTGCAGCTTGAACGGGGTTGCCTGCATTCGCGCGGCATCGACGCCGTGGAAGTCTCCGTAGGGCGGATCGCTTTCCAGGCTTTCCTTGATGTCGTCGGAATCGAACAGTGGCAACTTGGCAATATCGTCGAGCGAACGGATGTCGCCCGGTTCGAGCCCGGCCTCGCGCCAGCGCGCACTGTAGAAGGGGTTCTCCCAGCCCTGCGCGACCACGGCGAGGAAGCGCTCGTTCTGGATCTCGCGGATACGCTCTGCCGGCCACCGGTAGACGGTCTTCGCAAACACGTCGGGCGGGCTGTACTGTCGTCCGTACCAATCCCAGTCGATAGACTGCCGGTATAGAGGAAGCCGCGAGGGGGGCAAGCCTTCCAGCCGATAGGAGTCTTCGTCGTCGCTTGTGGCGCTTGTATTCATAGGTGGCGGTAAACTTGATGCGGGGTGAGCTTCGGAAACGGCGGTCAATTTTTTTCGCCGAAAGGCGCACAGCATAGTACCTCATCGGATGCCTGTTCGCTAATCCGCCTCGTGCGGCCAGTTAGCCGCACGGCTTGATTAATCCGCAGTGCTGACGGCCCGATGTATCGCGGGCTCGTCCTCCGCGGATCGAATTCCCCGGCGCGTCCGGCCGATACTTGGTCGTAGCCATGCTGATCGCAGCACTTCCTTTTGCTTTGCGCAGGACACAACAATGGACAGCCGGAAGGATGCCCGACTCTGGCTGAAAACAGAAGTCAGCATACGAATTTCCATTGTCCGCTTGTGCCTCCGAAAGAGACAAGCTGTCGCTGTTTGATTTGCATCAATGCCGGCGCTGGCAGTCAGACCATCCTATAGCGTCGCCTTTCGACTCATCCTTTATGTTTGCGACAAAAGACAAAGGAGATTCTGCGCAACCTCGGAAGTTGCGACACATGTTCCGTGTTGGTTCGGAGAACCGGGATGCCGCTGCAAAACAAGGCAACGATGAAGTCAGTTCGGAAAACACTGGCTTCGGGAACAGTCAATTTTCTTTACTGGCTGATCATGCTGGAGGGTATCCTTATGGCCTCCCCCTTCGGCATTCTGTTGTATTCGTTTTATGACCCCTTCCTGGCGGGAGCCCGCCAGAGTGTACTGACGGCGTGGGTTGCCGCATTCTTTCTGCCCCAGTCTGTCTACGCGACAAACAGTTCGTTCATCGAATTCGTGCGGAATGGGGAGTACCTGTTCTATATCGGGCTGGCCGGGTTCTTTGTATCCGCCGCTCCGGTGTATTGGGCCAAGTTGACACGCAAAGGCATGGTGAGTGGCTTTATCTATGCATACATAAGGCACCCGCAATACCTGTTTTTCATGCTGTCCGCATTTGGGCTGCTCTTTATCTGGCCCAGAATGATGATGTTGGTCCTGTTTCTGATTATGAGCGTGTTCTATTTTTATCTGGCGAAATTCGAGGAGGGCCGGATGAGGGCGCAGTATCCCGACTATTCGGCGTATATGCGAAGAACAGCCATGTTTTTTCCCGGCAACCCTGGGGGCAGGTTGTTCAATCTACTATTCGGATGGGTGCCAAGTCGGAAATTGGCCCAGTTGATGGCAGTTCTATCGATTGCCTTTATTGCCTTTGCCGGCGCGATAGGCCTAAGGGATCTTTCAATCGCGAACATCTCCGTAGCGGAACTGTCCGATCAAAAGGTATTGGCGATATCGATTTTCCCCCATGACGAAGCGTATTTGCGCGACGCCGTCACCACGGCCATTGCCAACGATGCGGTTCTAAATGCCTTGAACACGCAGGGAAACGTGAGTTTCACGGCCCATGTACTGCCGAAGAACTATGGTATGCTGGGAAAGTTCGTGTCCATTAATGAGCATCATGAGGCGGAGATCTTAAGGAACTTCATAAACAGATCATCCTTGAAAAGCTTCTTGTGGGGCACTGAGTCCGATGATGTAAAGATCGTTCTCTCGAAGATTGACAAACCCGGAAATCGGTTCGTTCCTCTAGCCGAGATCATGGACATGAGCGCCAAGATGACCCCTGTCTTGATCGTGGATTTGAACCTGCCTACAGGAGCGCTGACCAATCTAACGATGATCGATACGACGTACTACGGAGACGTACCACAGCCAATATTCTAACTTGCGTGGTCTGCTCCTAGCCAGATTCGAAATTCTTCAGGCGAACATTTCATGTCCGCTTGTCGCGCAGCTTCGGACGTGCCGAGCGATACCCCGTTTTGGTAATTTTTGATCCATTCCGGAAGTCGCGGACTGCTATTATTGCGACCGAAATTTGCTACAATCTGCTCAGGAAGAGGATGCATACTCGCCGCTATAAACGATGAGAGATCAGGCTCTCTTTCGGGAGAGAGGAAATTCCAGGCGCATGACCTGCGTACTCGACTAGCGCGTAATTGCGGCCGGAGTGCCCCATGGCCACTGTCGATCAACGGCCCGATCTTCCTATACACACCAGCTTGGGCTAGGGTTCCGGTGAATCAATTCAGCGGATGACGCCGGTCGTCCCTCATGCGGTGAGGAATTTTTCTGTGGCCCTTGATATCCAACCTCTCGGTCAGACCTTTGCTGGCGACGTCACCGGCGTCGATTGCCGCAAGCCGCTATCGCTGGAAACCGTTGCCGGGGTCGAAGCCGGCATGGATCAATATGGGGTGCTGGTCTATCGCGACCAGACACTCACCGACGCGGAGCAACTCGCCTTCACCTTGCATTTCGGCGAGATTGAGGGGAAAGGGCGAGGCCGAAGCAAGGGACGCATTCATTTCCGCACCGACGAACAGGCGCGGCCGCTAGGGCAGGGCATCGGCGACTTCTCCAACATTGATGGCGCCGGCCAACCGCTTCCGGCCGACACCCGCGCCTATCAGTTCAAGCTGGCCGACCGGCTGTGGCATTCGGATAGTTCCTTTCGGCCCATTCCCGCCAAATATTCGCTGCTGTCGGGCCGCGCCATTCCCTCATGGGGTGGGAATACCGAATTCGCCGACATGCGCGCGGCCTATGACGCGCTGGACGACCGCACCAAGCGCGAGGTCGAGGACCTGGTCTGTCACCATTCTCAGATCTACTCGCGCGAAGCCGTCGGGTTCGGTGAAATGAGCGATGCGGAACGGGAGGAATTCAAGCCGGTTCGGCAGCGCCTTGTACGGCGCCATCCGGTGACCGGTCGGAAATCGCTGTTCCTGTCGGCGCATGCCGGGTTCATCGAGGGGTGGAGTATCCCGGAATCACGCATGTTTCTGCGCGATCTCGTCGAATTCGCCACCCAGCCGCGCTTCGTCTATTCGCAC
>JAJFJB010000188.1 GCA_021774435.1 Alphaproteobacteria bacterium | reverse complement strand
CGGCGGGGATGTCCGCCTCCTCGAACACCTTGAAGGTTTCCATCGCGCAGAGCGGCGTCGCCTCGGCCGGCTTCAGCACGATCGTGCACCCGGCGGCCAGGGCCGGCGCGATCTTCCGCGTCAGCATGGAAATCGGATAGTTCCAGGGCGTCACGGCGGCAACGACACCAACGGGCTGATGCTGCACGATGAAGCGCTGATCGCCACGCGGCGCCGGGATCGTTTCGCCATAGACGCGCTTCGCCTCTTCGGCATACCAGAGCAGAAAATCAGCCGCGTAGCCGACTTCGTTGCGGGACGCGCGGATCGGCTTGCCCTGCTCCAGGGTCATCATGCGGGCCAGATCCTCGCGGCGCTCCATCATGATCTTGTGGGCGCGGTAAAGGTAATCGGAGCGCTGGTAGGCCGTCAGGCCGGACCAGGCGGGGAACGCCTTGTGCGCCGCGTCGATTGCCCGCGCGGCGTCCTCGCGGCCGCCGTCCGGGACCGTCCCGATAACCTCGCCATTCGCGGGGTTGGTTACTTCAAGCTCGCCTGCCGCGGTCGCCCAATTTCCTTCGATATACATGCCGTTCATCCCTATATTTCGTCGTTCTCGGGCTCGACCCGAAAACCGGGGCCGACGCGAGACTCCTAACGCTGCATGGACCCCCGGATCAAGTCCGAGAATGATTCGCTGGGGTGCTATCCGCGCAGAACGCTCGTTCCGGCGTAGCGCGCGGCGGAACCGAGCTGTTCTTCGATCCGCATCAATTGATTGTACTTGGCGAGCCGATCGGAGCGCGACAGCGACCCGGTCTTGATCTGGCCGCTGTTCACGGCAACGGCAAGATCGGCAATCGTGGCATCCTCGGTTTCGCCCGAGCGGTGCGACATGACCGAGGTATAGCTGGCGCGATGCGCCATTTCGACCGCTTCCAAGGTCTCCGACAGCGTGCCGATCTGATTCACCTTGACGAGGATCGAATTGGCGACCCCATCGGCGATGCCACGGCTCAGCCGTTCCGGGTTGGTGACGAACAGATCATCGCCAACGAGCTGTACCTTGTGACCGAGTTCGGCCGTAAGCGCGGCCCAACCGTCCCAGTCGTCTTCGTCCATGCCGTCTTCGATGGAGAGTATCGGGTAGCGCGCCACCAGATCGGCGAGGTAGCCGACCATTCCCGCGGAGTCGAGCGTCTTGCCTTCCCCGGCGAGAACATATTTGCCATCCTCGTAGAATTCGCTCGCTGCGCAATCGAGCGCCAGCATCACATCCTCGCCCGCCTTATAACCCGCGGTTTCAATCGCCTTCATCACAAAGCCGAGCGCTTCCTCGGTCGAACCGACGCTCGGCGCAAAGCCGCCCTCGTCACCGACATTCGTGTTGTGCCCGGCATCCTGCAGCGCCTTTTTCAACGACTGGAAGATTTCCGCCCCGACCCGCACGCCGTCCGCCAACGACCCCGCCGCCACCGGCATGATCATGAATTCCTGGATATCGACCGGATTGTCGGCATGCGCGCCGCCATTGATGATATTCATCATCGGCACCGGCAGTGTCCGCGCATAGGCACCACCAACATAGCGATAGAGCGGCAGCCCCGCATCCTCTGCCGCCGCTTTGGCGAGAGCGAGGGACACACCCAGCATCGCATTCGCGCCGAGCCGCGCTTTGTTCGGCGTCCCGTCAAGATCGATCATCATGCGGTCGAGCTTGACCTGGTCGTCGGCATCCATGCCGCTCAGCACATCGAAGATTTCGCCATTCACGGCATCGATGGCCTTGGCGACCCCTTTTCCGCCATAGCGGCCGCCACCATCGCGGAGCTCCAACGCTTCGTATTTCCCGGTGGAGGCGCCCGAGGGCACCCCAGCGCGGCCAAAGGCGCCGCTTTCCAGCGTTACATCGACCTCCACGGTCGGATTGCCACGGCTGTCCAGAATTTCGCGGCCCTGAATGTCGAGAATGGCGCTCATGGTGTCTTGGCCTCCTCAGGCGGTTTGAACATGAGAATTTCGTATGAATTACGGCATTAAGGCCGCGAACGCTACCACCCGGTGTGCGATCAATTGCGGCGTTTTGTCAGCCTGTCGTAGGCGAGCAGGGATTCCATGAGGGGTCCGAACTCCTCCAACGGCACCATATTGGGGCCATCGGACGGTGCGCTGTCCGGGTCCTGGTGAGTTTCCAAGAATACGGCGGCCACGCCAACCGCAACGGCGGCACGCGCCAGCACGGGAACGAATTCGCGCTGACCGCCGGACGTTGCCCCCTGCCCGCCCGGCTGCTGAACCGAATGGGTCGCATCGAATACGACGGGGAACCCGGTTTGCGCCAGGATCGGCAGAGAGCGCATGTCACTGACCAGCGTGTTGTAGCCAAAACTCGCGCCCCGCTCGCAGACCATGAGATTCGAATTGCCCGCCTGAACACATTTGGCGACCACGTTCTTCATATCCCAGGGCGCCAGAAACTGGCCCTTCTTGATGTTGATCGCCCGACCCGTTTCCGCCGCCGCCACCAACAGGTCCGTTTGCCGGCAAAGATAGGCAGGAATTTGCAGAACATCGACGGATTCCGCAACGATTGCGCATTGATGCGGCTCGTGTACGTCCGTGATGACCGGGCATCCAACGGACTCACGCACTTCCGCAAAAATCGCCATCGCCTTTTCAAGACCCAGGCCGCGTTCGCTATCAATGGAGGTTCGGTTTGCTTTGTCGAATGATGATTTGTAAATCAGCCCGAAGCCGAGTTTGTCGGCCTGTTCCTTCAACGCGTGTGCCATTTCGAGCGCATGCGCTCGGCTTTCCATCGCACATGGACCGGCGATGATCGTCAAAGGCCGGTCGTTGCCAATCTCCAGATCCCCGACTTTTATGGAAGTCGCCATATTAAACGAGCCTCGACTGTTCCATGGCGGCCTTGATGAAGCTCTGAAACAAGGGATGCGGTTCGAAGGGTTTCGATTTCAGCTCAGGATGAAACTGTACGCCGACGAACCACGGATGATCCGGAATTTCCACGATTTCAGGCAATTCACCGTCCGGGGACATACCCGAAAACTTAACACCATGCTGCTCCAGCCGGTCCTTGTAATTGATATTCACTTCGTAACGGTGGCGATGGCGCTCGCCGATATCGAGCTTGTCGCCATAAATTGCCGCAACACGGGACCCCGGCGTCAAACTACAGGGATAAGCGCCCAGGCGCATGGTGCCACCGATATCGCCGTCCATTGTACGCCGCTCCACAACATTGCCGCGCGTCCATTCGGTCAGAAGGCCCACGACGGCATCGTCGCAAGGGCCAAACTCCGTCGAACCGGCCCCGTCGATATCGGCAAGATTTCGCGCCGCTTCAATGACCGCCATCTGCATCCCAAAGCAAATCCCGAAATAAGGCACGTGCCGTTCGCGGGCGAAACGGGCGGCCTTTATCTTGCCTTCGGCCCCCCGATGCCCAAATCCACCCGGCACCAAAATTCCATCGCATTCTTCAAGATAATAGGCTGCGTCTTCGCGTTCGAAAATTTCCGATTCGAGCCAGTTCAGATTAACACGGACATTGTTCGCGATGCCGCCGTGATGCAGGGCCTCGCCTAAAGATTTATAGGCGTCGAGCAGGTTCGTGTACTTGCCGACAATCGCGATATTAACTTCGCCTTCGGGCGCGCGCATTCGGTGCACGACATCAGTCCAGCGCGTCAGGTCGACCGAATCTTCCACTTCCGGCTCGATGAGCCCAAAATAACGCAAGACCTCGGTATCGAAACCTTGCTCATGATAGGATACCGGCACCTGATAAATCGTATCGACGTCGAGTGCCGGGATCACCCGGCCTTCGCGGATATTGCAGAACAGTGCGATCTTTTTCCGCGCGTCAGGTGGAATCTCGCGGTCGCACCGGCACAACAGTAAATCCGCCTGAATGCCTATATTCAGGAGTTCCTTAGCCGAGTGCTGGGTCGGCTTGGTCTTCAACTCGCCGGCAGACGGAATGTAGGGCACCAGCGTCAGGTGGATGAAAAGAGTCCGCTCGGCACCGAGTTCGTTACGGAGTTGCCGAATCGCCTCAAGGAACGGCAAGCCTTCGATATCACCGACCGTGCCGCCAATTTCGCACAGGACGAAATCCTCGTCGTCCAAATCGCTGACCACGAACTCCTTAATGGCGTCCGTGACATGCGGGATGACCTGAACCGTACCGCCCAGATAATCGCCCCGCCGTTCCTTGGCGATTACATTCGAATAGATTCTGCCCGTCGTCACATTGTCACTGCGGCGCGCCGGAACGCCGGTATAGCGCTCATAATGGCCGAGATCGAGGTCGGTCTCCGCACCATCGTCGGTGACATAGACCTCACCGTGCTGATAGGGGCTCATCGTACCCGGATCGACATTCAGGTACGGATCGAGTTTGCGGAGCCTTACTTCATAGCCACGAGCCTGCAAAAGAGCACCGAGTGCCGCTGATGAAAGACCCTTGCCGAGTGAGGAAACCACGCCGCCGGTGATAAAGATAAAGCGCGTCATGGACGGGCAGTTTAATCCAATCGCTGGGAGCTTCCCAGTTTAAAGAGATATGAAGGTACGACTTTGGCGGAAATCCGCAATTTTACCGCGAGAGCGGCACTTCGCCTTCCTTCGTTTCGGGTTTTTCGGTGCTGCTCGCAGCCGGACTATCGAGAATCGACTGCGGTGTGGACCGGTTTCCGGCGAGGATCGCCAACGTCAAGCTGGTCAGCATAAACAAGCCAGCCAATACCGCTGTCGCGCGCGTCAGGAAATTTGCCGTACCGCGAACGCTCATCAGCCCGCCGACATTTGCGCCGCCGCCGCCACCGATTCCAAGGCCGCCGCCTTCGCTACGCTGCAGCAGGACAGCGATAACAAGCGACAACGCCAGAATAAGATGAACCACCAGAAGAATGGTTTCCATCGCTTAGCCTTTAATAATTTTCTGCGATTTCGGCAGTTATGTAGTCCTTTATTCCCGGAAAGGCCAGACCCTCCTACCCGGAATTCGCCGCGATCGCCAAAAAGTCCTCGGCGACGAGGCTAGCTCCCCCCACGAGAGCGCCGTCCACATCTTCGAGTCCCATGAGTTCCGTCGCATTTCCCGGCTTTACCGACCCACCATACAAAAGCCGCACATTTGCCCCGAATTCCCCGCCATGGCGCTCAGAGACAACGTTCCGCATGTGACTGTGAATGGCTTGCACGTCTTCAGGGGTCGGCGTACGGCCCGTACCAATCGCCCAAACCGGCTCATAGGCAATGACCGTATTGGCGGCGGTTGCATTTTCCGGAACCGAGCCCAGAACCTGCTTTCCGACGACGGCGTCGGCTTGACCGGCATCTCGCTCCGCCTCTGTCTCTCCGACACAGATGACTGCGGTCAGTCCGGCACGATGGGCAGCTTCTGCCTTAGCGCGGACCAAATCATCGGATTCGCCATGATCGGCACGGCGCTCCGAATGGCCGACGATGACAAACCCACACCCTATGTCGGACAGCATCTCGGCACTGATATCACCGGTATGCGCACCGCTTACTTCCGGATGGCAATCCTGCCCGCCCAGTGCGACGGCGGAGCCTGATAACGCAGCCGCCACCGTGGATAACAACCCCGCCGGCGGGCACACCAGCAGCTCACATCCTGCCTCGGAGGCCCCTGCCGCAACGGCTTGCGCAAGTGTGCGCCCATCATCGACAAGGCCATTCATCTTCCAATTTCCTGCAATCAACATCACGCGCGGTGTCGCCATGGCGCCAAATTCCTTCCTCAAACGGTTATCGCGCCTGTTTATCATGGCTGTTCACAACCGGCCACAAATGCGTAATAGCGGTTGCGGGGGCGACGGACGGCTCTTAATATGCCGCGCCACGCCGGAAGGCCTCTATTTTCAATGGTTTCAAGGGTAGAATTGAATGCTCGAATTCCTGCGCAACGGTGTTCGGTCCTGGTATTTCAAAGGTCTGTTGGGGCTTCTGGTAATCAGCTTCGCGATCTTCGGTGTCGGCGACATCTTTCAAGGCGGCATCCGTAGCGGCGCCGTCGTCGAAGTTGGCGATATCGAAATCACGCCGAATGAGGTGGGCCAAGCGTTTCGGCGTCAAATGAATGCCCTGACGCGCTCGCTCGGTAGCGATATTTCCGTTGAACAAGCCCGGCAACTTGGAATTACAGACCGGGTCGTCGACACGCTCGTATCCGAAGCGCTTTACGACAGCGAAGCGGCCGTCTTGGGCGTTGCGGTAGGAGACAAACCAATTGCCGACAGAATCCGAAATGAGCCGGGTTTTCGAAATCAGCTTGGCCAGTTCGACCGCGGCACATACGAGCAAACGTTGGCGGTGAACGGTTATAGCGAGCAGCAATTCGTATCACGCTTGCGGCGAGAAATTTCGCGGGAACTGGTCCTTGGAAGTTTAACGCGAGCGGTGCCGAAATCGACACAACTTACCGACCGAGTATATCGGTGGCGCGAGGAAAAGCGCATCGTCGATTACATTACCATAAAAACCGACCTCAACGCGGCGGTCGGCACGCCGGACGAGGCTGCGCAACAGGCCTACCATAAAGAGAATGAGCGTGTCTTTACCGCA
>JAJFJB010000187.1 GCA_021774435.1 Alphaproteobacteria bacterium | reverse complement strand
GTCCCGGGTGAGCGCGGTCTTAATTATGTTTGGAACATACTGACGGCGGCAACGCTTTTTGCATTGCCGCCGTCTTTCCGTGGATCGAGGCCTTTTGGGAGGGGCAGGGTGGGCGATCGACCAACGGTATGACTCATAATCCCCGATCCCGGTTCCCCTTTCAGTGACGCCGGTCACATCTTGGCCAGAATTTTTCAATATTTCTTTCAAATTACTGATTTGAAAGATAAATTTATCATATGTCGAAAGAGCGCAAGACCCGTATTCCGCGAAAGATAACGCCGAAGGCACTCGAATCGGCCGCACTTGCCTATTTGCAGCGCTATGCGACTTCGGCGGCGAATCTGCGTGCCGTCCTTATGCGCCGTGTCCATCGGGCCGCACGGTTCCACGACACGGATCCGGAACAAAGCACTGAATTGGTTGATGAATTGATCTCGCGGTACCGGCGGGCCGGGTTGCTGGATGATGTGGCCTATGCTGAATTACGAGTGTCCTCCCTGCACCGGCGTGGAATCTCTCGTCGCGGCATTCAGGCGCGCCTCGCGGCCAAGGGCGTTGCCGCAGATGACATAGATCGAGCACTAGCCCAATTGCAGGATGAGCATGAAGACTCGGAATTTGAGGCGGCCTGCAATTATGCCCGGCGGCGGCGCATCGGTCCTTGGCGGGCAACGTTGCGTTCGGAGCGGCGCGACCGTGACTTGGCTGCACTCTCACGTCAGGGTTACGGCTATGAACTCGCCTGCAGAGTAATCGATGCGGAAGATATAGAGACGCTAGAGTTGTAGGCGGTAACCTTCAGCAGTTCGGCAGGTTCCCCGATTCCTCTCCATTCCCAGTGCTTGAGTTGCTTGCACGTGCCGATGCCGCGCTTCCGGGAATCACGACAAGCTTTCGGCGTCTGGCCGCCACGCTTGCCGTGGGCGCGGCAGCGTAAATCTGCTTGATGGCTTCGATCAGCAGTACGCCCGAAAACGTTGGAAATAGCCGAAGCCCAATCCGTTCCATCGCCGGCGCAGAGGAAAGCATAAACCGCCAGCGACTGGGCGGAATATACAAGGCTCGGCCCGAATCGACAGGTGTAAAAAGGCTGTCCTGCAGCAACTTTCGGGCTTGGCGGTTTGTATAGGGCAGACCATGTCCAAAAGGTGTCCGCTCCAGCCGAGCCCATATACCGCGCCGGTTGGGCACGACGATCAGAATGCGGCCGCTGTCGGATAAAACGCGCCACGCTTCGCGCATCATGGTGCGCAAATGTTCGCCGTGCTCGACAGCATGGACCATCAACAATCGGTCAATAGACAGATCCTCGAAAGGCAGTTGGGATTCGTCGGTTAGCGCCACCAAACCCGGTGCGTTTGAAGGCCATGGCATGACCCCTTGCTGTGCGGGCATGGTCGCGATGACGCGCTGTGCCTCTCCCTGGTAGGCGCGTAGATAAGGTGTCGCGTAGCCCAGTCCCAATAACGACATGCCGCGCAGATCTGGCCAAATCGTTCGAATTCGGCGTTGAATCATCCGGCGCGCCACGTGACCAAGTGGGCGGCGGTAGAACTCGTTCAGATCGACAACATCAGACCACATGGCACGAGGATATCACAAATTAGGTTTCAGATTTGGTTAATTGCCGCTGTAAAAATACGGCCTATCAGAATTATATAGGAACATCATGGCCTCTTCGAAAGAACCGATTATTTTGCATGATGTTCGCGATGCGCTGGCGGGTCACGGGTTAATTCTGCGTGGCGGATTCCAGCCTGAACCTCGTGATGGAGCACCGCCGGGAACCGGCACGGTACTTTTGGTGGGCAATGCCGGTCCGCAGATGTGGCGGGCTTTCGAGGCAACGAGACCGGATGGACGCGATCCGCTGAATTCCTGGACCGTAACGGTGCTGACAGATGTCGCCGACCGGTTTGGTGCTCGCGCGATTTTCCCTTTCGTAGGCCCGCCCTATGCACCGTTCATAACCTGGGCAAAGTTGGCGGAACCGGTATTCGAATCGCCCCTTGGTATGCTGATACACCCAACCTTTGGCCTTTGGCACGCATGGCGTGGTGCGCTGGCCTTTCCCGAGCCTCTGGAACTGCCGGCGTTGGAGCCGGCGCCAAACCCATGCGAGACATGTTCCGATCGCCCTTGCCTGACGAGCTGCCCGGTAAAAGCCTTTACCGGCGACCGGTATGATGTCTCAACGTGTGCGACGCATTTGCGAACTCCGCAAGGTACGGACTGCCTGGCCGAAGGATGCCGTGCCCGACGCGCCTGTCCTATCGGACAGGATTACCGGTACGAACCGCTTCAGGCTGCCTTGCACATGACGGCGTTTCTGCGGGAGCGCCCGGACTGAATCGCAATGAAGGCGGTCATGCGTATCCGTCGGAAGTCAGTTCGGTGTCGCTAATGGCCTGCAGGAAAATGTCGCCGAAGTCGCGAAGCTTCGTATCGCCAACCCCGTGCACTTCCGCAAAGGCGGTGGCATCAAGCGGCCGTCGTTGCGCCATATCGATCAGTGTGCGGTCGGAAAACACAACGTAGGCCGGCACGCCCCGTTCCTTGGCAAGCCGGAGACGGAGGCCCTTCAAGACGGAAAGGAGTGCATTTCCTGTGTCGTCCAGGGTTGGTAACGGTTCGCTCTGCTTCGACTTCTTTGTTCTTGCTGCCTTGGCAGGCATGGTGTCTTGCCGGTAGGAGAAGGTTTCGTTGCCTTGCAGCAGGGCATTGCCTTTCGGAGTGGCGTTCAGGCCGCCATACCCTTCGATATCCAAGCGGAGATAGCTACCGGCAACGAGCTGGCGAATAATCGAGCGCCAGGCATCTTTGCTCAGCGCTGCGCCAACGCCGAATGTGGGTAGTTCATCATGCCGTGAAGACCGAATTTTCTCAGTCTCGGTACCTCGCAAAACGTCGATGATATGGGCGGCGCCAAAGCGTTGACCGGTTCGCGTGACGGCAGAAAGGGCCTGTTGGCCGACGGCAACGCCGTCCTTCAGTTCCACGGGATCGAGGCAGGTATCGCAATTGCCGCAGGGTTCGCTGTCATCGCCGAAATAGGCGAGCAATGTATTGCGTCGGCAGGTCGCGGCCTCGCAATAGCCGATCAGGGCGTCCAGCCTTTGATGTTCGCGGCGGCGGCGATCGTCGCCGCTATCTTCTTGCTCGATGAAGACACGCCGCATGCGGATGTCGTCGAGCCCATACAGCATATGGGCCTCCGCGGGTTGGCCGTCACGACCCGCGCGGCCGATTTCCTGGTAATAGGCTTCCATGCTGCCGGGCAAGTCGGTGTGGAACACGAACCGGACGTCCGGCTTGTCGATACCCATGCCGAACGCGATTGTCGCGACCATAATTCGGCCTGGTTCGGTCATGAAGGCATCCTGATTGGAATCGCGTTCAAACTTGTCCATACCCGCATGATAGGGCAGTGCCGGAACACCCTTCTCAGTCAGCATCCGGCTGACGCTTTCCGTCTTCTTGCGGGACAGGCAGTAGATGATGCCGCTTGCACCACGATGCCGCTCCAGGAAAGCAAGGAGCTGTTGGTTCCCATTGCGGCGCATTTCCACGGCCAGCTTGATATTCGGACGGTCGAATCCCGCAATAAAAATTTCCGCGTCGTTGGCAAAGAGTTTTTCGGCAATGTCGCGGCGTGTCGCTTGATCCGCGGTTGCGGTTAGGGCCGCGATGGGGACGGATGGAAAGGTTTCACGAAGGTTCGCTAGGGCTTCATAATCTGGGCGAAAGGCGGGCCCCCACTGCGAAATACAATGTGCTTCGTCGATGGCGATCAGCGATACGGGGAGTTTGGACAGTGCCGCCAGCATGCGCTCAGTCATGAGCCGCTCGGGTGCCAAGTACAGCAATCGCACGTCGCCGGCGGCGACACGCCGCCACGCGGCGACGTTTTCGGACCGCTCGCGGGATGAGTTGATCGTTTCCGCGGCAACGCCGGCGAGCCGCAATGCCGCGACCTGATCGTGCATTAAGGCAACCAAGGGCGAGACAACGATCGTCAACCCACCCATAACAAGCGCGGAAACCTGAAAACACAGCGATTTACCGGATCCGGTCGGCATGACAGCAAGCGCATTATGCCCGGCCAGCAAAGCCTGAACGACGGGCTCCTGTCCCTCGCGGTAGTCCTCAAATCCGAAAACATCGCGAAGAATGCGGCGGTCTTCGGCGGTTTCTGGGTTACGGCTCACAGGTAACTCAGCTGCTCACGCAGCGAGCAATTCGGCGGCCTTGCTGCGGGCGGCATTGGCCGCATCGGACTCGTCGCACTTTTCCAACGCTTCGGCATACATAGACCAGGAAGGTCCACTCGTTGGCGCCATGTCGGTTCGTTCGGCGAGCAGCGCTCGTGCCAGACTGTGCTGCTCATCCTTGAGCGCGGCATTGATCAGCATACGTTCCCATACATCACGCTGCGCCCAGCTACCACCGAGTGGCAGCATATTATAACGCGTTGGCATCATGATCTCGACGACGCGGGCATAATCCTTCGCGCCATGGGCCAGAATGGCTTCGGCGACGGGGATGCCGGCATTACGGTATGTCGTAGCGATTGTCACAGAGCCATCGGTATAATTGTCGGCAAAGGCGCGCATCGACGCGAGCATGGCCTTTGCCTCTTCGCGGCGACCGGCCATCGTCAACGCCATGATGTAGTGCAGATCGTTGAAGGGACGAAGTCTCGTATCGATCCGTCCCGCGCTGACTTCGGCGATGGCGTCCCAGCGGTCGCCGACATCGATACCGAGCATGTCGAAGCGCATCAGCATGCTCGACGCGTTGCAGATGTCCGTGTTGTCCTGCGACGGTTCCTTCCAGAACTGACGGTCAAATGCATCCAGTACGTCGTCGTACCGTTCTAGTTCGAGATAGTGCAGCGCCCGATGCCACCACATATGATGGGCGAAGATGCCCCGTTTCTGCCAGGCTTCTTCATGCGCATCGACCCACTCGATCCCTTCCTGGCGGCGGCCCATGCCTTCCAGGACATGGGCGACGCAGTGACCGGCCCAGATGTCGTTCTCGTTGATCTCAACGGCGCGTTTGCCCATCGGCTCGGCGTTTTCGAAGTCGTGGTTTTCCTCCAATGAGAAGGCGCGGCAGCCCAAGACATAGCCATAACCGGGCACCGATTCGTCCCATCGCGGCATCACGCGCGCCATGGAGTCGCGCATATGCGCCAGGTCGCCCAGGAAGAAATGCATGGTATGGGCAATCCGCAGCGCCAGGAGATCATGCGGGTGGTCGACCAGGATCGACTCCCAGATTGCGTTCATCTTTCGGATGTCGCCGGCACACCAGGCGCCGAGTGCCGCGATATGTTTCTTTTCCCGGTCGGTAGCGCCGTCGGCCAGGCTCTGCGCCTTGGCGAGCGCGTCGCCGCTCTGTGCGGCAAGATGAGGAAGAGCGGGCAGGCGGTAGAAATAACCGCGCAATACCTGGCCCATGACCATGTCGGGATCGACTTCCGCGATGCGCTTCAGCAGCAGGGCGGCGTCTCTTCCGGAAGCCAGGAATTCATCAACGCTCGCGTCGAAGGCGTCTACCGCCGCTTGGCTTGACGCCGTAAAGGCCAATCCGCGCTTGTCGTAATACATGAATTTCGATCCCCCGAAGCTAACGCTGCCAACTCAATCGTTTTAGGGGACACGACCGATAGGTGCAACGTGATGCACAGCTTTAGGTGAAATCATTCTTTATTAGGCTCGTAGGCATAACGAAAATCGCAATGGCTCGCGCCAGACATTTTCGTTTGCGTCCGTGTCAATTTGATATCCGGATTGTAGCCATCGCAGAACGAACCGTCGCGATTGCAGGACAGCAGATGGCCGATCTCGCCGAGCCCCATCTCCTGATACATCTCCGAATAGCGGCATCGCGTGACATTGAAATCGAATTGGGAGTCGCTTTGCGAGATGACATCGATTTCCAGCGCATCATTCTTTGTCCATTGCGGCAACAGCGCGGCGAAAGCGTTGAGATCGTTTGCGCTGTTCTCGCCGTTTGCATGACTGGCGCCGTGCTCCACGGCATTGCGGATGATCGCCTGGCCAAGAATTTCCTGCGCTTTCTCCTTGCCCAGCGACTGCACCATCTCGTCATAGATCGGCTTGATGATATTGGCCTCGATCCGGCGAAGTTCGATAATTGGTAAATCTTCCATGATGTGCCTTTCTCATACGCGGGAGAGTGTGGGTTGACACTTTCGTAACGCAACGTTGATTGCGCTACTTCCCCCAGCTCAGCGCGAGGGGATTGGCGGCCTGTGCAAGGCTAAGCAACTGCGCACGGGTTTCGGCATTTAGTGCCGGCATCGGATGGCGGACATGATCGGATTTTATGACGCCGCCTTCCATCATCACCGTCTTGCAGGCGCGCAGCCCGCATTGGCGGTTCTCGAAATTGATCAGCGGCAGAATCCGCCCATAGTGACCGGCGGCCTCTTCGTTCTTGCCGGCTTGATGGCATGCGATGACGGGCTTGATTAAATCCGGCAACAAGGCGCTCGGCATCGTTCCTGTCGCACCCGCATTCAGATCGGCCATCAGTGTGATGGCTTCTTCCCCGTCGAACGGTCCTTCGATCGCGTCGCCTCCCGCCGCGATAAGAGCGCGCAATTTGTCGGCTGCGGCAGGTGTTTCGACCTTGAAGTAGCGGACCTGCTCGATCTCTGCCGCGAGCTTTGCAAGGAAGGGCACGGACAGCGTGATACCGCTCAAGGGGGCGTCCTGTACCATGATTGGTATTCCAGCTGCGTTGCTGACACGGGTAAACTGTTCATAAATGCCCTGTTCAGATCCTTTGAGGCTCGCCCCATGGTATGGCGGCATCATCATGATCATGGCCGCGCCTAATTCAGCCGCCTGCTTCGCCCGCTCCACGGCGATTTGGGTCGAGAAATGCGAGCAGGTGACGATAACGGGGACGCGGCCATCGATATGTTTCAGGCAGAGTTCCGCCAACACCGTTCGTTCATCGTCCGAGAGTAGAAACTGCTCCGAATAGTTGGCGAGAATACAAACCCCGTCGGAGCCCTGATCGACCATGCAATCCAGCGCGCGGCGTTGGCTTTCGAGATCCAGCGCGCCGGTGTCGGTGAAGGTCGTGGGAACCACGGGGAAGACACCGCTATACGGTTGAGGCATCGCGTTCCTCCGCTGTTTTTGTTCGGTCTTGCCCGGTCTCAGGCAGCCCAGGCCCGTTGCATCGCCGGCCGCGCGTTGCAGCGTTCGATATAGGCCTCGAGATTGGGTTTGTCCGATACGTCGGCGCCGAGACGCCGAGCGACGGTGCAGGCGTGACCGGTCATGATGTCTGCGCCGGAGAAGTCACCGGCCAGGTATTCCCGGTCCTGCATATGCGCATCGACGGCGCTCAACATCCGGCCAAGCAATTTCGTCGCGCGGTTCACATTGACATCGTTCCGGCGCTCTGGCGGCAGCAGGATGGTCTCCACTACAATGGTGTTGACCGGTGGCATGATCATACCCTCGGCGTAATGCAGCCACTGAAGGTAGGCCGGAAATTCGGCGGACTCCGTCGGCGGCCGCATCTGTCCTTTGCCGTGGCGGGCCAGGAGGTACTCGACAATGGCCCCGCTTTCGAAAATCGTCACGTCACCATCTTCCAGGGCGGGAACCCGACCCATGGGATGAACCTTCAGATAATCCGGCGACCGCATCGATGGATCGCCTAACTTATAGGCCTCAATCTCGTAGGGCAGTCCCAACTCCTCTAGAAGCCAGACGGCGCGAACGGAACGGGTGTTGGGGGCGTGATGGACTTTCATTGTGGCGAACCTCTGCTTTAGGAATCTTAAGATGATCTGCCGTACCGTACTCTACCTGACGGCCCTAATGTCACCCGGAAAAACCAATCCGGAAGAAAAGGCCGGTGTCCGGCGCACTTGTCTTGGTGACGTGGCTTTGAATATATCTATCCTCATAGGATTCCTTGGACCCTGGACAGGCCTTCAGATGTAAAGAAAAGGTTCCGCCATGCCCGTAAATACGCTCCATCACTTCACGATTTTGTCCGAGGACATCGAAAATACCGCGGCATTTTTCCGCGCAGCAATCGGTCTGAGCGACGGGTTCGCGCCTGATATCGGGGTTCCGGTGATCTGGCTCTATTGTGGCGACCAGCCAGTTGTCCATATCGTGGGACGGGATGCGGCTGGCGCCGAGGGATGCGGCCGTATCGATCATATCGCGTTTCAATGCTCGGATTATGCCGGCTTCAAGGCAAAGCTCGATTGGCTCGGTGTACCGCAGAAAGAGCAAACGCTGCCGGATGCCGGTGTGCATCAAATTTTCGTGGAAAGCCCGGAAGGGGTGTGGATCGAGCTCGTTTTCCCGATTGCGGAATTCCAGCAGACACGGACCTTGGAGTCCGAGAGTGCGTGATGACCGCAGCTGATGATTGCTCCGGAAAACACAAGGGGTTAGGTTACCGTCATGCCTGACACAATCTTGAATAATCGGCTGCATTCGGTTTGCCCGCATGACTGCCCAAGCCAATGTCCGGTCGAGGTCGAGGTGATCGACGATCGGACGATCAAACGCGTCTATGGCGCAACCCGCAGCGATTATCACACCGGTGTCGTGTGCGCCAAGGTGGCGCGCTACAACGAGCGGGTACATCACCCGGACCGCCTCGCGACGCCGATGCGCCGTGTTGGCGAGAAGGGCGACAAATCCGCCTTTGAGCCCATGTCATGGGATGATGCGCTCGACGCGGTTGTCGAAGGATTCACCAAGGCGATCGACCGGCACGGGCCGGAAACCGTCTGGGCCTATGATTTTGCCGGCACGATGGGGCAGATTCAGCGGCACGGCATCAGCCGTTTCCGACACGCGCTGGGCTACTCCCGGCATGGCGGCTCGATCTGCACCTGGTTGCCGGACTCCGGCTGGGAAGCGGGGATTGGCAAGAAGCGCGGCGTCGACTCCCGTGAAATGGCGGATGCGGATCTGATCGTGATTTGGGGCGGCAATCCCGTCCACACCCAGGTTCATGTCATGACTCATATCGCCGCGGCCCGGAAGCGCGGCGGTAAGCTTGTCGTTGTCGATCCGTACCGGACGGCGGCGGCGGCGCAGGCCGATATGCATATCATGGTGAAACCCGGCACCGACGGCGCCGTGGCCGCGGCAATGATGCATGTCTTGTTCAAGGAAGGTTTCGCCGACCGCGATTACTTGGCCCGGATGACGGACCACAGCCCGGCCCTGGAAACGCATCTCGAAAGCAAGACACCCGAATGGGCCGAAGAAATCAGCGGCGTCCCGGCGGCGCAGATCGTCGAATTCGCCCGGCTCTATGGCAGTACCAAGAAAGCGTTCCTGCGCTGCGGCTACGGCTTTGCCCGCTCCCGCAACGGTGCGGCGCAAATGCATGCCGTAACCTGTCTGCCCGCGGTAACGGGCGCGTGGCAGCACAAGGGCGGCGGTGCGCTGTACAGCAACGCCTCCATGTATCCGCTGGAGCGCACCTTGCTCGATGGGCTGGATGTGATGGACCCGTCGACGCGCATGCTCGACATGTCGCAGATTGGCGCCGTGTTGTGCGGGGAAACCGATGCGCTGGCAGGCGGCCCACCGGTCGACGCACTGTTCGTACAGAACACCAACCCGATGAATGTCGCGCCGGATACGACCAAGGTGCGTAAGGGCTTTGCCCGCGACGATCTATTCATCTGCGTGCATGAGCAGTTCATGACCGACACGGCGGCGATGGCCGATATCGTCCTGCCGGCGACGATGTTCCTGGAGCACACCGATCTCTATACCGGCGGCGGCCACACGTTGCTGATGGTGTCCAAGCCGGTCATTGAGCCTTATGCGGAATGCCGCTCGAACCATTGGGTCCTGTCCACCCTGGCGAAGCGCCTCGGCGGGTCGCATCGCGGTTTCGATATGACGGAATGGGAAATCATCGACGAGACCTTCAAGGCCTCCGGTTACCCCGGTGCCGATGAGGTCTGGGCCGGCGATAAATGGATCGATTGCGCGATGCCGTTCGAGGACGCACATTTCCTGACCGGATTCGAGACTCCGGACAAGAAGTTCCACTTCGCCCCCGATTGGGCGCGCATGGGTGCTGATAATGCCGGACTGCCCGCGATGCCGGATCACATGAACAATATCGACAATGCCGACGACGAACGGCCGTTCCGCCTCGTTGCCGCACCGTCGCGCAACTATCTCAACAGCACCTTCGCGGAGACGCCGACCTCAATCAAGAATGAGGTCCGCCCCTCGGCCAAGATGCATCCGGACGACCTGTCCGAACTCGGCGTCGAAGATGGCCAAGCCATTCGTATGGGTAATCACCGCGCCGAAATCGCCCTGCACGCGGAAGCCTTCGATGGGCTGCAACGCGGCGTCGTCATCGTCGAGGGCATCTGGCCGAACACGGCATTCGGGCGCGACAATCTGGGCATCAACGCCCTGACCAGCGCCGAACCGGGCCCGCCGAAAGGTGGCGCGGTATTCCATGACACCGCAGTGTGGGTGAAGGCGGCTTAAACACGTAGGGGCTAGGCGTGTCCCCGCCGACGTTAACTAAATACTGTGTCCCTGTGGTACGAAGGCGCACCACTCGCATAGGGTCGATAATCACGGTTGATTGGCGCATCCTGATATTATGGACATTCTCAGCGTATTCGGCATTCGTGGTCGCTCAAAAGAGGTGCATCGCCTCGACGATGCAATGTGCGCCGTTGGGTTGGCGCCGAAGCTGGTGCCGGATTCGGTTAAACTGACGGTTTTGAATTTGTTGAAAGATGCGGAGGGTGGTGTCTTAGCGGATGTAGATGCGAGCTGCGCGCGGGCCGCGCCGATGTTGGCTTATTGTGTGTTGGGCAGCGAAGAATTTAGCGAAGCCAACGGGCCAGATGCCACATCGGCGATTGAGGCGCGGCTTCACCATGCGATTGAAAGCGGTGAAAGTTTAGATGCCCGGTACGCCATGCTGACGCTCCTGGCCGAGATAACCCAGCCAGAGGTGATCGAACGTTTTGATCTCCGGTTGGATTAACGCGCCGAGGCCTGCGTCTTTTCCATCCGTGACCAGCAATTCTCGACGTCGCCGACCGGGAGGCAACTGGCCGCGGGTGTCGCGTACCACGCGGGTGAAATTCTGTTGTAGCCCTTTTTCGGTGCCTCAGGGAAACCGGCAGCGGTCGGCGGTCACGTTGACGAAACCCTTGCGGTCTCCCGCCACGACGGTCAGCCGGTACTCGCTGCCATTGACGACGAGCTTGCTATGCATAGGCAGCGTCCCGCCGAAGTTTTGCGGTGCTTGCCCCAAACTTGCCAGCCCGAGCGTAATCGGTTTGGATGGGTCGTACCAGCCGAGTATTCGCCCGGCTTCGTCGACCGCCGGATCGCCCGCGGCGGTTACGGTGAGGGCGCCGTCGGCGAACTGCACCGATGCGGCCGGTCCATCATAGAGCGGCGTCCGCACCAAAAACCGTTTGGTGACCGGTTCCCCGTCGCACTTTTCTTCCTGACTTGCCGCTGTGATGAGAAAGGACAGCCGGTCGGTTTTGGCACCCTTGCCGAGTTGCGTGTCGATCAATCCCAGAAGTTTCTGGCGTTCCCCCTTCGGGACGTCCGCGTCGTAGCGGCGCTGTAGTGCTGCAACCTCACGCCGGGCGACAGCGGTGGCGTTTCGCAGCTCCGCATTGCGGCGTTCAAGCGTGTCTGTTTGGGTTTCGAGTCGGGAAATATCGGCACGCGCCTGCTCCAGCGACCGCTCGGACAGGGTCGTGCCTGACGTATAGGCGAAGACACCAAGACCGCCTAGAGCACACAACACGAAAATCCGTTTGTAAAAACGGCCACGGCGCTGGCGGCGGGCGAAACTTCTACTCTCTCTTAATCCGATCGACATGCAGTGCTGTTAATCCGGGCCACCGACCCTGTCCTTGTTGCCTTGGGTTTGGTCACGATTTCGTTCCCTTGGAAATAGTCAAGCAGAGGCCGGCGCACAACAGCAAAAAATACGTTGCCATATTAAGATTCGATCCGTCTCACAGTGTCCTGCGGCACTTCGTTAAGAGTCGCTATATTTATTTGGTCTCTGTCCGAGAAGAGCACGTTATAGGGACGTGGTAGATTACGAGTATAGCGCGCCGGCGTGTTAGGCTTATCCGAGAAATAGTCGCAGGGTGGGGGGACTATTCCGAAACCTTGGCACCTTTGCAGTGTTCGATAAGCAGGAAGGCACGTGATGGACGACATTCTGATCAAGGGCGGTACGGTAATTGATGGGACCGGGGCGCCGGGGCGTCTCGCCGATGTGGCGATCCGGGACGGGCGTATCGCTGCTATAGATGAAGACCGCTCCGATAGCGCCGAGCGGATCATCGAGGCAGACGGGCGCATCGTGGCGCCGGGTTTTATCGACATTCACACCCATTCCGATTTCACTCTGCCGCTCAATCCCAAGGCGGAGTGCAAGATCCGTCAGGGCGTAACGACGGAAGTCGTTGGCAATTGCGGGTTTTCCGTGGCGCCCGCGCTGCCGGACAAGGTCGATATGCTGCGCGATTACCTGTCGGGCAGCGCGCCCTGGCTGCCGTTCGAACCGACAGACTTCACGCGGTACATGGATGCGTGGCCGGACATTTCGGTGAATACGATCATGCAGGTTGGGCACAACACCTTGCGGCTGATGGCGATGGGGCTGGAAGACCGCGCGCCGACGGACGATGAGTTGCGCCATATGCAGGAGATGCTGGCCGAGGGGCTGGACGCGGGCGCGCTGGGTCTCTCGTCCGGTCTGTTCACTGCGCCCGGCTGCTATAGCGTGCCGGAAGAACTGCATGCGCTGGGGTCGGTGGTGAAGACGCATGGTGGGCGCTATTCCTCCCATGTCCGCGATGAATCGCACGGCGTGCATGACGCTATTGCCGAGGCGATCGATGTCGGTGAGCAATGCGGCATCCACGTCCAACTCGCGCATATGAAACTGTCCGGCATGGACAATTGGGGCGAGGCGGACCAACTGCTCGGCACTATCGATGCGGCGAGGGCGCGCGGTGTCGACGTGCATTGCGATCAGTATCCCTATGACTGGGGCACCAACCCGCTGCGTTTCCTGTTGCCGACCTGGCTGCAGGAAGGTGGCATGGATGAGATGCTGGCGCGGCTCGCCGATCCCTATTCCCGGTCGCGGGTGAAGCAGAAGATTGCCGAAGTCGGCTTCAACAATTTCGGGCGTTTGGAAAGCTGGGCTGATATCCGGATTGCCATCTCGCCGCATGGCGCGGCGGAACCGGGCGAGACCATCGAAGGTATCGCCGAGATGCGCAATGTCGATCCGCTCGACGCGATTTTCGACATCATCATCGCCGACCGGGGAGCGACCCGTATTCTGGTGCGCTGCATGTCGGAAGATGATGTGCGCCGTATTGCCTCCGAGCCCTCCGCGACGGTCGGGTCGGACGGGCCCTGCGTCGCACCCTATGGCGTGACGGGGCAGGGCAAGCCGCATCCAAGGCTGTACGGGACATTTCCCCGCTTGATCGGCCGTTACGCCCGCGACCTCGGGCTTCTCACCATGCCGCAGGCGATTGCCAAGATGACCGGTGTCGCGGCGACGGCGCTCGGTCTGACGGAACGCGGGTTGTTGCGCGAGGGATACGCGGCCGATGTGGTGGTGTTCGATGCGGAGTCGATCATGGACGAGGCGACCTTCGACGACCCGCACACTTATCCCTCCGGCATAGAGACGGTGATCGTAAATGGTACCGTGGTCATCCACCAGAGCGGTCATACGGACGCCTTGCCCGGCAAGTTGCTGCGCCGCCGCGACGGGATGTTGAATTAGTGTCCTGATCGTGAAATTCGGTTTGCTGAATTTTGCGTGAATCAGCGCACCGATAAAATTCGTTACCGCGTCACCTTGTACAGCCAGAGCCCGGCAACGGTGACGAACAGGGCGAAAATGGTGAACAGGATGGCATAGCTATCGGAGCCCGTCAGGATGGCACTGGCCAGTGACGGACCGATAACGATACCGCCATACATGAAGAACTGATTGCCGCTCGTCGCGTCCGCCGCCCGGCCTTTCGGCGCCAGCAGGGCGATCTCGGACAGAAACAGCCCGACCCAGCCATTGCCGCCGATACCGAGGATCGTCGCGATGAGGAAAAAGAAGACGGGCGGCCAACTCCCATCGGAAGTTCCCAACAACACGAGCCCGGCCGCCATCACAAAGGCGAGCAGGGGCAGTATCGTCCGGCTGCTCATCCAGCGACCCGCGACGAATCCCAGGATGATGCGGGCGACGATACCGGAAACATGGTTTATGGCGGCGATCGCACCGGCCAGTTCCGGCGCCATGCCGAGTTCGCGCCACAGATAGACGACGAGATAGGTCGAGAGAGAAAGCTGACACCCGGCAAAGGCCATGCCGGCGAGCGCGTGGCCGCGCTGAATGCGGTCGGACCAGACAAAGCGTAGCGAGGCGACGATATCTGCAAACCGCACACCGCGGCCCTGACGCGGCGGCTCGTGCGGGCCGACACCGGCAAAGGCCGACAGCAGGATTGCGGTCAGGGCGAAAGTCGGCAGAACGTACAGCGCCGTGCGCCAGTCGTAGAGGACGATCAGCGGTGGCAGAATAGCGCTGGCCAGCATACCGCCGCCCGGCGTGCCGCATTGTTTGATCGAGAATATCAGCGGCTGCCATTTCGGCGGCGAGACGCGGGATAGCACGTGGCTGCCCGCCGGGTTCATCGGTGCGGTCGACAGACCGAGTAACAGCACGCCGAGCAGCCCCCAGAGCGGATCGGCGAGGGTCAGGAGCAGGATACCGCCGGCGGAAAAAAACAGTGTGACCTGGAACACCCGCTGTGCCCCGAAACGCGCGATGAACAGACCGCTCGGTAGACCGGCAATCATCGCCGTAAAATAGACCAGCGACACGATGGTGCCGACGTCGCCCGGTTCGATCCCGAAATCGATCGCGGCGACACTCGCGATGACCGGCACCGCATAGGGGCCCATCGTCAGGACGGACTGGATGACGAGGATGACGATAAGCGGCGTCATCACCCGCGCCTGGAAGAGATCCTTCATGCGGGTGCGCCGCACCTAACGCGCGCGGTGGTCCTTATCGAGACCGGGCTTCTTTGGGTGCGGATAGGGGTGGTGGAAGTCGCGGACGATATGTTCGACGGCGGCATACTTTGCGCCGCTCTCATGGTAGACGGCGGCGAGCGCATCCTCCATGGCGTAGTCCTCGGTCATGACGCGATTGAATTCCTCGGTCTCGTCCGGTGGATTGTCCCGGTACCACTGCACCGTGCGCGCCGTGGCCTCGATCGGGTGCACCACGTCACGATAGCCCAACTCCGATTTGAGCTTGTAGAGGTCGAAGATCTGATGATCGGCCGGGCCGAAGAACATCATCAGGGTCCGCGCCGGATAGGCATATTGATCGGGCACACCAATAATCTCGATCTCGCCGCCCATCTCGCGGCCGACCACTTCGATCCACTGCTTCCAGGTGAATTGCAACTCGTCGCCACAATTGTAAACCTGACCGGCGGCGGCGTCCGGCTGCTGCGCCGCTAGCAGAACCGCCTGCGCCACATTTTCGGAATAGCCCCGCGTGGTCAGCGTCAGCCCGCCGTCGGGCAGCACGAAATGCGGCCGCTTGTCCATGAAGCGGCGCATGATCGACCACACGGCGGGGGTCAGCTGGCGCGGGCCGTAGACGACGGGGTAGCGGAAATGCGTGCCGCTATAGCGGCCCGCCGCGTGACCCTCCATGACGGCTTCCTCGGAAATGCGCACCAGATAGCCGAAACGGAACTCGTCGATGTCCGGTACCTTCGGTGCGTCTTCGGTCAGGGGGACTTGGAGCCCGGCGGGGTACAGCGTTTCCGGCTGTAATACGCCGCGATAACAAGGCGCACCGCCGACGGTAATTAGTCGGTTGCAATGATCGCCGACGATTTCCGCCACATATCGGATCCGCCCGTAGGTCGCGATGATCAGATCGAAGGACAGGCCGTCCAGCGCCTCCTTCAGGGTTTCGCGGAAATGCGGGTCGCCGATGATACGTGGTACCGAGGCTGGAATCTCATCGCTGTCATGGGTGCCGCGATGCATGATGGATACGTCGTATCCCTGTGCGATCAACCCGTTCACCAAATAAGGCCCGGTCGGCCCCGTGCCGCCGATCACCAATGCTTTCAAGAAACTGTCCCCCGGTTGAAAAAAACATAGGCCACTCAGCCGTTATCTGGCCGCAGGAGTGGCAAGAATAGCAATTGGTAAAACTTTATGACTTTCCACTTGTAGCAACAACAGAAGCGCTATCTTATTGCGCCGTTTGTTTCTCGTGACTACGTTCCCCCATGCCCTTCAGCCTGCTCAAATACGGGTTCTCGAAAACCTATCCCAATAACCCGATCCTGCCGAAAACGCCGGAATTGAAGCCGTCTTATGACGTGGTGATTATCGGTGCCGGGGGGCATGGGTTGTCGACGGCCTATAATCTGGCGAAGACGCACGGGATCACGAACGTGGCGGTGCTCGACAAGGGATATCTCGCGGGCGGAAATACGGCGCGGAACACGGCGGTGATCCGCTCCAACTACATCACGCCGGAGGCGGTGCGGTTCTATAAGGAATCGGTCGATATCTGGACCGGCCTGGCGAACGAGCTCGGTATCAATCTGCTCTATACGCAGCGCGGCCAGCTGACCCTGGCGCATACCGACGCCACGATGCGCACGATGCGCGAGCGGGCCGAAGTGGGCACGCATCTGGGCGCGCGGACGAAGATGGTCGACCTTAAGCAGATCCGCGAGATCGTGCCCTGCATGACCCTTGATCCCGACGCGCGCTATCCGATCCTCGGCGGGCTGTGGCACGAGGATGGCGGCACCGGGCGGCACGATGCGGTGGCCTGGGGTTACGCCAAGGGCGCGGCGCAGCGTGGTGTCGAAATTCATCAAAAGACGGAAGTCACGGGTATCACGGTGGAGAACGGCAAGGCCGTCGGTGTCGAGACGACGCGTGGAAATATCAAGTGCGGTCAGGTTGTGCAGGCGGTCGCGGGGATGAGCTCGGTGGTCGCGGCGATGGCGGGTTTCCGGCTGCCGATCCGCACTTATCCCCTGCAAGCAATGGTGACGGTGCCGCTGAAACCTTTCATCGATCCGCTGATCAGTTCTACCGCCCTGCATGCTTATGTCTCGCAGACGGCGCGCGGCGAGCTGGTGATCGGTGGCGGGTCCGACCCCTACGAGCTTTACTCGACCCGCTCGACCCTTGATTTGAAGGAATCGCTGATCGCCGGGACGCTGGAGCTGTTTCCATTTTTGGCCGAGGTCAAGCTGATGCGGCAATGGGCCGGAATGACCGACATGACCCCCGACTACAGCCCGATCATGGGCGAAAGCCCGGTGCAGAATTACTGGCTCGACGCGGGCTGGGGTACCTGGGGCTTCAAGGCGACGCCGGTCACCGGCAAACGTATGGCCGAGACCGTGGCCGCGGGTAAGGTGCCGGACATTCTCGAACCCTTCCGGCTCGACCGCTTCCGCTCCTTCGCACTGGCGAATGAGATGGGCGCGACGGCGGCGAGCCAGTAGGGGATGGATGTGAGAACCGTTGGTGCAGTCCCCCCCTTCCTAACCTTCCCCCGCCAGGGGGGAAGGGACGCGTTGCAGTCGTCCACGACCTATCCTAGAGGGGTTAGGGTGGAGGTGGACGGCGGTTGCTTCTCCCATTTTCGCAGGCCGGAGCGCACCATTCCATGAAACTTATGCCCTGCCCCCTGAACGGCCTGCGCAACATTTCCGAATTCCATTGTGCTGGTGAGGTCTCCGAATTGCAGGACCCCGCCCTCTGTGACGATGAAGCCTGGGCCGATCATGTGATATTCTCGAACAATACGGCAGGTGTCGTGCGCGAGTGGTGGATCCATACGCCGACCTCTTATTGGTTCATCGCCGAGCGCAATACCGTGACCGACGAGATCCTACAGACCTATCCGGCGAACGAAGCATTTAAGAAACGGTTTGATTACACCGTGCCCGAGGGTGACGGCTGATGCGACTGCCATTACCGCATGGGTCGCTGATCGACCGCGAAAAGCCGGTATCCTTTTCCTTCGAAGGCCGCCGCTATACGGGCTATGAAGGCGACACGGTCGCCAGCGCCCTGGCGGCGAACAATGTCATTCTGCTCAGTCGTTCGTTCAAGTACCACCGCCCGCGCGGTGTCCTGACGATGACGGGCGATGACGCCAACACGTTCGTCGAGATCGATGGCACGCCCAATCTGCTGGCCGATGTCGTGCCTGTCCGCGATGGCATGGCAGTCATGGGTCAGCATTACAACGGGAGCCTGATCGGGGACGGTGCGCGCTGGATCGAGCGGTTCAGCAAATTCCTGCCGGTCGGATTCTACTACCGTGCCTTCTTCCGTCCCGAAGGTATTTGGTCGCTGTGGGAGAAGCTCGTGCGGCGCAAAGCGGGTCTGGGCCGCGTCTCGCTGAACGCCAAGCATCCCTATTACGACAAGCAGTATCTGTTCGCCGATACGGCCGTGATCGGCGGCGGTGCGGCGGGCCTGTCGGCCGCGCTGACGGCGGCGGAGCGGGGCGAGGAAGTCATCCTGGTGGAGCGGCAAGCAGTCCTCGGCGGATCGCTCAACCATGCCCGATTTGACGCAGAAGGAAAACGTGGCCGCGAGACGGGGCGGAGCCTCGTCGCACAGGCAATCACCCATCCGAACATCCGAGTCATGACGGATGCGATTTGCACCGGCTGGTTCGCCGATAATTATTTGCCGGTGCTGAATGGTAACCGCATGTACAAGCTGCGCGCTAAAGACCTGGTCGTGGCGACCGGCGCGTTGGAACAGCCGGCGGTATTCCGCAACAACGATCTGCCGGGCATCATGTTCGGTTCGGCGGCGCAGCGTTTGATTCGGCTCTATGGCGTATGTCCCGGAACGCGGGCCGTGGTGGCGACGGCGAACGAAGACGGCTACGGGGTTGCGCTCGATCTCCTGGATGTGGGTGTCGATGTTGCGGCGGTGGTGGATATCAGTGCCAAGTCCGGGATGGGCACGATGGCGCGGGCCGTTTCCGAAAAGGGTGTCGAAATCATTAGCGGCGGTGGCCTACAAGAAGCCATTCCCGCGGAGGGTGGCCTGGCGGTCGGCGCTGTGACCTTGACGGACAACGCCAGTCAGGCGCGCCGAATTGCGTGCGACCTGTTGTGCCTCTCGATAGGGTGGGCGCCGTCATCGGCGCTGCCGGCGCATGCGGGTACGGCGGTCACGTATGATGACACATGGCATGGTTTCACGGTGCGGGAAACGCCTGCGGGCATGCGTGTCGCGGGCGCGGTCGATGGCGTCTGGGATCTGGACGCGGCACTGGAAGACGGTGCGGGTTCGAGCGACGTGCCGGCGACGCCATCGCCCAATCATCATTGGCCGATTTTCCCGCATCCCGACGGAAAGGAATTCGTCGATTTTGACGAGGATCTGACAATTGCGGATATTCGTAATGCGGTGGCCGATGGGTTCGAGGATATCGAACTGGTCAAACGCTACTCGACGGTCGGTATGGGGCCGAGTCAGGGACGGCAGACGGCAACGAATGCGGTGCGGCTGACCCAGGAGGCGAATGGCGGCTTGCTGGCCGATGCGCGTGGCTCGACCAATCGGCCGCCGGCCTTTCCGGAAACGCTGGCGGCCTTGGCCGGCCGAAACTTTCATCCGGTGCGGCATTCGGCGATCCATGACCGGCACTTGGAAGCCGGCGCGTCCATGCTGGTGGCGGGAGCATGGCTGCGGCCGGCTTATTACGGCAGGCCCGATGACATTGTGGCCGAGGTGCAGGCGGTGCGGACCAATGTTGCGATGATGGATGTATCGACCTTGGGAGGTTTGGAAGTCCGCGGGCCCGATGCGGCGGAGTTCCTCAACCGTATCTATACGATGAGCTATACCAAGCTGGCAGTTGGGCGATCGCGCTATGTGCTCATGTGTAATGATCTGGGCACGATCGTCGACGATGGGGTCGCATGCCGCATTGCGGACGATCATTTTTACGTCACGGCGACGACGGGCAATTCGGACGGCGTTTATCGCGAGATGCTGTTCCGCAATGTGCAATGGCGGCTTGACGTGGACATTGGCAATGTTACCGGGGCCTACGCCGCGGTCAATGTGGCGGGGCCGAAATCGCGGCAGGTTCTGGAGCGGGTGTGCACGGATACCGATCTGTCAGCGGCTGGTTTTCCCTATATGGGGGTGCGCGAGGCGACGGTGGCCGGAATTCCTGCGCGCCTGCTCCGGGTCGGGTTTGTCGGCGAACTGGGTTGGGAAATTCATGTGCCGGCAAGTCAGGGTGAGGCGCTCTGGGATGCCTTGCGGGAGGCCGGTGCGGAAGATGGTATCCGGCCATTCGGTGTCGAGGCGCAGCGGGTTTTGCGGCTTGAAAAAGGCCACATCATCATCGGGCAGGACAGCGATGCGCTAACCCACCCGCATGAAGTCGATATGGCGTGGGCGCTGGGCAAGCGCAAACCGTATTTCAACGGCGCGCGCGGGATCGAAATGCAGTTGAAGAACGATATGAAGCGCAAGCTGGCGGGATTTGTCCTGTCGCCCGACGCGGCGGTTCTGCCCCAGGAAAGCCAGCTTGTGTTGCGCGATGGCGTTATCGTTGGGCGCATTACCTCGATTGCGCGCTCGCCGTCGCTGGGCCGTCCAATTGGATTGGCCTTTGTGCCACCCGAACTGTCGGATCCTGGGAACCGCATCACGATTAAGGGGCCAGACGGAAAGCTGATCGAGGCCGATATCGTTGCCTTGCCGTTCTATGATCCCGAAAACGACCGGCAGGCTTTGTAATGACGGAACCAACCCAACAGTCACGGCGCAGTTTCGTTTACCGGAGGCTCGTGGAAGCG
>JAJFJB010000186.1 GCA_021774435.1 Alphaproteobacteria bacterium | reverse complement strand
CATCCAGTTGAAGAATCCAGTCGATGTTACAAATTTCGGCGAGGAACCGCTCCATGGCATCCGCATCATCGAACATCTTGCGATAGAGATGGCGCGGGTCCCAATCGATCAATACGGCGCCAAGATCGAAGACGACGGTTGTGGGCGCGCTCATGCGCTGTCTGTTGCTTTTTCCACGAAGGCACGGAACATCTGTTCGACTGGTTCCCGGTTCAGATCGCGCGTTATCATGACGATCCTGCTGCTTCGGTCGGCATCGGGCCAAGCCTCCAGCATCGCCGGGGGATGAAAGACGTGCTGTACACCGTGAACGGCAACGGGCTTGTCGGTATCCGTAACGTTAAGAATGCCTTTCACGCGGAGCAGCGCATCGCCGTGCACGGAAATAAGCGCTTCCATCCAATCTGCGAAGGCATCCCAGGCCATAGGCGTTTCGGAGGTCAGACAGAAAGAGCGGATTCTGTCATCGTGGCGATTTACATCGTGATGGTGATGATGATCGTCATGAGACTCTGCGTCCGCATAGGCTTCGTCACGTAGCCATCTTGCGACATCGGGTGATTTTGTTTCCGGATCGTAGAGACCGGCGCCGAATAGGGTTTCCGCTGCGACGTCGCCGTGCGTGATCGTGTAGATAGGCGCCGCGGGGTTTATGCTGCGTAACCGCTCGGTCAGTGTTTCGGCTTCGTCGTCCGAAATGAGATCGCGTTTGGTGACCAGCAAGCGGTCGGCGACCGCTGCCTGTTTGATGGGTTCAAACTGCGTGTCCATTTGCGATAGCCCGTGAACGCCGTCTACCGTCGCAATAACGCTGTCGAGCCGGTATCGCGCGGCTAAAAGCGGGTCTGTCATCAAGGTGTGCAATATAGGTGCAGGATCCGCTAGGCCCGTTGTCTCGATGACCAGTCGCGCAAATTCCGGAACCTCTCCCGTGACCCGGCGCCGGAAAAGGTTTCGCAAAGTATCGATCAGGTCGCCACGAATTGTGCAACACAGGCAGCCGCTGTTCAGGACGACGACGTCGTCATTCGAAGACTCAACGAGCATGTGGTCGAGTCCGACATCGCCGAATTCGTTAATAACAACAGCGGTATCGTGCATGGCCGGGTCTTGCAGCAGATGCGACAGGACTGTCGTTTTGCCACTGCCAAGGAAACCGGTCAGCACTGAAATGGGCAGCCGCTCGGCGGCTTCGTGAATCTGGACTTCAGTCATTCTGCTAATCCTAGGCGCTGGGCTGGCATTCTGGGCAAAGACCGGTCACTTCGATCATTTGCCGTTGCGCGAGAAAACCTCGTTCGCCGGCGCTCTGCCGGACGGCCTCGTTAATGCTCGGATCGTCGAGTTCAGCCGTGGTGCCGCAATTCTCGCAAATCAGGAACTGGCCGGTATGCCGCTCATCAGGATGGGTGCAGCCGACAAAGGCATTCATCGACTCAATTCTGTGAATCAGTCCGATTTCAATCAGGAAATCGAGTGCGCGGTAGACCGTTGGCGGTGCGGCTCGTGGATATTCCGGTTTCAGAGCTTCAAGTATCGCGTACGCACCTATGGGCTGATGTCCGCTCCAGATCAACGTCAGGACGCGCTGCCTGATTTTCGTAAACCGCATACCACGCTGGGCACAAAGACGTGTCGCCGTCGCGATTGCATCGTCGATGCAATCCTGATGATCATGAGGCCGAGCCTGAAATCCATCCGACGGTAGCATTGTTTCACTATAGCACCGGTCGAAGTGGATATCACAGTTCCTTTGGCATCGCATCGGTACGGTTTGACGCATTGCAAAACGAAAATCGTTCAAATATGTTGCGCCGCACAAAATTTTGCCGCGCGCCAGTTTAAGGAACGGAAAGGATCAAAAAATGGATGACGTTCGTCTCAACGAAGCGCTCGAAGGGTATCACATCGATGAGCTGGCGGTTGGCATGACTGCTGTATTTGCGAAAACGATCACCGAGGCGGATATCGTACTTTTCGCAGGTACTTCCGGGGATATGAACCCGATCCATGTTAATGACGCCTATGCCAAAGAAACGCGCTTTAAGGGCCGGATCGCGCATGGCTTCCTGACTGGCAGCCTGATTTCGACTTGTCTCGGTATGAAACTGCCTGGGCCTGGTTGCATCTATGTGAAACAGAGCATGAACTTTCGGGCGCCGGTAAGGCCGGGCGATACAGTTGAAGCGCGAGCCACGGTCGTCAATATCGAGCAGGAAAGCCGCCGCATAACCTTAAAAACTGAAGCGTCGGTCGGTGAGACCGTCGTAATCGATGGCGAAGCGGTGATGATCGTGCCGAAACGGAAATAAGAAGCTGTTTAGAGGACTTACTAAAACCGCAGAAATCCGCTACACAGCGTCGTCGCACGGGGACATAGACAGGCGCTTAAGGTATGCAAATCATTCGAGACTACGAGAACGTGCCGGACGACGCCCGTAATGGCGTTGTCGTATTGGGGAACTTCGACGGTGTCCACCGGGGGCATCAGGCGGTGATCGGCCACGGAATCGAGCTCGCTCAAAATATGGGAATTCCCGTTGTTGTCGTGACGTTCGAACCCCATCCGAGGACTTTTTTTCGGCCGCATGACGCGCCCTATCGGCTGACACCGTTCCATAACAAGGCGCATCATATTGAAGCGTTGGGTGTGGACGCATTAATCGTCCTGAGTTTCGATAAAGCGCTTTCACATCTGGAAGCGGATGAATT
>JAJFJB010000185.1 GCA_021774435.1 Alphaproteobacteria bacterium | reverse complement strand
TCACTGTGTTCCGGGTCGCTTGCCGGCTTTGTTGAATCGTTTCGATACGATCACGTTGAAACTTTGGGAGAAGCATGGCATCCGTCAGGCCGGTTTCTGGACCGTCCTCGTCGGCGACTCGAATCAGGATTTGTACTATCTGCTGGAGTGGGAATCGCTGGCCGAGCGCGAGGAGAAATGGAACAAGTTCGCCGCTGACCCGGAATGGCTCGAGAAGCGGGCGAAGACCGAAGAGGATGGCCAGATTGTCGCTTCGGTCAACAACCAGATGCTTCAGCCGACCAGTTTCTCGTCGGTCAAATAGGGACGGAGGAACGGTTCATGACGGCGATGGAAAACCCGGTCAAGGCGCGCATGGCGGCAGGAGACGTCGCGCTGGGCATGAACGTTCGGATCTCTAGGTCGGGAGATATCGCGCGGATCGCGAAGTCTTCCGGCCATGATTTTCTCTTTATCGACATGCAGCATTCCTTGTTTGACGTCGAAACGGTCGGGCATATCGCCAACACCGCACTGGGCTGCGGTGTGGCGCCGTTGGTCCGGGTGCGAAGCTGCGACGACGCGAATACGGCCTTGCTACTCGACAATGGGGTCACGGGAATCGTCTTTCCAGACGTCAATACGGCTGATGATGCGCGCCGCGGCGTCGCGCGGGCGAAGTTTCCCCCGATTGGTACGCGTTCGGCCGGTGGCGGATACCCGAACTTTAACTATGAACCGATTCCTGTCGGCGAGGCGGTCGCCCGGATTAATGAATTGACACTGGTCGTTTGCATGATCGAAACCCGGGAGGGCCTCGAGAACGTAGAAGATATCGCTGCCGTAGACGGGGTCGACGTAATCCATATTGGCAGCAATGACTTGCTGCTCGATATGGGTAAGCCTGGGCAGTTCGGCGCGCCCGAGCATATCGCCGCCGTCGACCGCATTATCGCGGCCTGCAACGCGCATGGAAAATATGCCGGTCTGGGTGGCGAACGCGACTTGGCCCGTCAGGTGGAATTCATGCGCAAAGGCGTGAAGTTCGCGACAACGCAGACCGATCTGCGCTTCCTGCAGCTCGCGGCGACGAGCCACACAACAGCGCTACGCCAGGCGCTGGACAGCGATATCTAGGGTAAGCCATTTTGTCCCTGTCGATCGAGCCGACGGAAAGCGCCTTGGGGGCTGTCGTTAAAGGTGTGGATATGGGCCGTGTGCCCGATCCGGACATAATCGAATCCATCGAGACGGCGTTGGAGCAATACGGTGTGTTGATCTTTCCCGGTCAGGACATCACGCCCGCTCAGCAAACCGCCTTTTCGGCGGCGTTAGCGCCGCTTGAAATGACCGCCAATATCGATGCGCGGCTCGATGGGCAGCCGGAGATCTTTGTCGTCGGCAATACGGGCGCGAAGCCGGTGACGTTTGCACCCAAATTCGGCAATGACGATCTGGAATGGCATACCGATCACATTCACCGGCCGGAGCCCGCGCGGGCGTCGCTGCTCTATGCGAAGGAAATTCCAGCGGAAGGCGGCGATACCTTATTCGCCTGTATGTATTCCGCCTACGATGACCTTGCCGCCGAACAAAAGGCACAATATGGGTCCTTGACGGCGATACACTCGGTAGCCGGGCTTCGAAATTATTTGCGCGAGCAATCCGAAGAAGAGGATTACGATCCGGGTCGGCAAGCGGACATGCCGGAGTCCGTGTCGTGGCCGTTGGTTCGGCACCACCCACGAACCGGTCGGCCGGCGCTGTATTTCGGTGCCAAGGTTACGATCGGTATCGAAGGCTGGGCGGAGGAGACGGGCCTCGCCTTCATCCGCGATTTGTCTTCGCATGCGACGCGCCCGGAATTCGTCTATCGGCACGTTTGGCGCCATCATGATGCCGTGCTGTGGGACAACCGGCGGGTCTTGCATGCTGCCACACCCTTTGACATGACACGCAACAAGCGGCTCATGCACCGCACGACATTGCGCGAGACTGAGCCGGTCCATTAGCCCGGGAGGCAGCATTGGAATACCACGATATTATCGGGGCGATAGGCGTGGCCCTTGTCGTCTTAATGTATCTATTGCTGCAAAGCGGGCGCATGGCCGCCACGAATCCGCATTTTTCGCTCTGGAATGCCGTTGGCTCGATGCTGATTCTAATATCCCTGTTCCACGCCTTCAATTTCTCGGCCGTACTGATCGAAGTCTTTTGGCTCGCGATCAGCATTTACGGATTCGCGCGGTCCTGGCGTGCGGCATGAGTGACCCTCGATACAAGAAGGCTGAACGCTACAATCCCTTTAGCGGCTGCCAGGCTTTTTAAATTATCGGTAGTCGCCCGCTCACCGGCCTCCTACGATGTGATGCTATTGTTCATATGCCCCGTTCATAGAAATGTGCTGGCGAGGCGAAAATCATTGGGGGAAACGGCATGGTTCAGGTTATCGATCTAGAAATTGGGGCGCCAAAAACCGGATTGGCGAAAGAATACGACATCTTGATGAGAGGCAGGCCGGGCACGCCGTTTCCCGGATCCCTGGATCGGCCGGAAGGTTATGGCTTTGACAATTACGCTAAAATATTCGGTGGTGGCTCGTCAGCATCCGGCGAGAAAAAGGAAGGCAGCCTGGCGCAGACCGTCGCCGATATGGACGAAGCGGGCGTTGAATTCGGCCTCATGGTCGGCGTTCCGAACGCTGAAATTGCTCAGGTTCACCGCGAGTATCCCAATCGCTTCCAGCTCTTCGCGTGGATGAATCCGAGGGACGGCATGCGGGGCGTGCGGGAGCTGGAACGGCTTGTTCGCGAAGATGGCGCTAACGGGATGCGTGTCTCGCCGCTGTACAACTGTCTGCCGGCCAGCGACCGGCGTTACTACCCGCTCTATGCGAAGTGTGTCGAATTGGATATTCCGGTGCGGATCTATACGGCAATGACTTATGCCAACGATCGGCCATACGAACTGGCCCACCCCAGGCATCTGGATGATATCGCGGTCGATTTTCCCGAATTGAGAATCATCGCCGGGCTCGCCGGCTGGCCGTGGGTCACCGACATGGTCGCGCTGCTGCGCCGTCACCCAAACCTGTATGCCGATACGGCCGCGCATCGTCCACGGCATTTCGGCACGAACGGCTCCGGATGGGAGCCCTTCCTGCAATTCGGCAATACGCTGTTGCAGGACAAGATTATGGTCGGTTTCTCCCGCTATCTCTTCAATGCCAGCTACGACACGCTTATTGCGGAATATCAGGGGCTGCCGCTGAAGGACCCGGTGATGGAAAAATGGTTCTACAAAAACGCCATCAATTTCTTCGCTGACTGAGCGCGTGGACCATGAACGGCTTTAGGGATGTCGAGGCGCTGATCCGGCCCCGGACGGTGGCGGTCATCGGTGCCTCGTCGCGCAACCAGTCGCAAGGCAACATCGTCATCGACAATCTGACGCGCCGAAACTTTCCGGGCGCGATCATTCCAGTCCATCCCAGCGCCGATGACATTCAAGGGTTCTCTGCCGTCCCGTCTGTTGCCGATTTACCGGACGGTGTCGATCTCGTGATCGCCTCGGTGCCGGCCCGCGCCGCGCTGGAGACAACGTCGGCGTTGGAGGTGCGGGGTGTCGCTTCCGCGATCTTCTTTGCCGCGGGTTTTACGGAGGACGAAACCGTCGCGTTCCAGGAGATGGCCCGAACGGCACGGATTAATATCCACGGGCCGAATTGCATGGGATTGATCAACTGTACGGATGACGTTTTCCTATATCCGGCCAAGCCAACCGAGTCTTTGCGGTCGGGACCGGTAAGTTTGCTCGCGCAATCGGGCTCGGCGGCGATTTCGGTTATCAATTCCGCACCCTTCGGCTTTGCCAAGATCATCACCGTCGGCAGCGAATTTCAGGTTACGGCAGCGGACTACCTTCACTGGATGGCGGGCGACGACAGCACCAAGGCGGTCGGTGTCATTCTTGAATCCATCAAAGACCCGGCCGCTTTTTCTGAAGCGGCTAAGATACTGTTCGAGAGTGGCAAGGCACTTGCGGTGTTAAATGTTGGACGGTCGCAGGTCGGGGCCGCGGCGGCAAAGGCCCATACCGGCGCCCTGACCAGTGCCTCGGACAATTACGAACTCTTCTTTCGCGACTGCGGCATTCCCGTGACCGACGATTACGATGAGTTGATTGCGGTGCTGCAATGCCTGGCTGCCTGGGGGCGGCAACCGGGGACAGGCCGTTTGGCCATCGCCGGTATTTCCGGCGGGCAAACCGCGCTGGCCTGCGATGTCGCGGAAACGGTCGGCACGACGCTCGCCAGTTTCGGGGACGCAACGACCCGCAAGCTGCAGGAAATCTTGCCGGGCATACCGGGAGAGAACCCCGTCGATCTCGGCGCCGTCGTTGGCCGGGAAACCCGCAACAATGAAGGCGGCATCGACACGATATTGGAAAGTACCGATACCGATATGCTGGCTCTGATCCAGGATTGTCAGACCAGCCTGAACGAACGGTCTCTGCGCTACTATCTGTCCGTGATAAAGGCGTACAGCAAAAGCGCCGCCAAGTCCGGAAAGCCGATCATCGCCATTTCGCCCTCGTCGCAAGACATTCATCCTGACGTTCGGGCCGCTTTCGATGCCGTGGGGATCCCGGTGATCCGGGGCTTGCGGGAGGGGTTGGTTGCAGCCCGGTCCTGTTATGCCGGGCAAACACTTCGCTCGAAGCGGCGCGAAGGCGGCACTCCCACCGATACTGCGCTTGCCGCCTTGCGCGCGGAAGCCGAGAGCCAGCAGGGTCAACTCCCGGCCCCGTTATGCAAACGTATCCTGGAGGCCTACGGCATCCCCACCGTGAAATCGATCATCGTTCGGGACCGGGAAGACGCGGCGGCGCGAGCGCCCGAAGTTGGTTTCCCACTGGTCGCCAAGGTCTCGTCGGATGACATTGCGCACCGCTCGGAACTGGGCGGAGTCATGACAGGCGTGGAGGATGCAGCGGCGCTGGACGCGGCCATCGCTCAGATCGAAGCCAACGTCCGCAAGGCTGTCCCGCAAGCGGTGATCGATGGCTTCGAACTCCAGACGCAATTCGATGGCGACCTGGAAGCGGTTGCCGGTTTCGTGGCGGCGGCACCGTTCGGCGCGAAACTCATCGTCGGCACCGGCGGCACGCTCGTCGAACTCCACGCCGACCGCGCCCTCGGCCTCGCCCCGCTCGGTCACGACGAGGCGCGGGATATGATCGCGGAAACCATGCTCGGCAAACGGCTGAGTGGCTACCGCAACCTAATTCCCGAAACGGATATCGCCCCACTCGCCGCGCTGCTTGTCAGTCTGTCGAACCTGGCGCAGGATTTTGGCGAACTCATTGCGGAATGCGACCTGAACCCGGTCATGATTTGTAAGGGCAACGGCGAATGCATGATCGTCGACACGTTAATAGCGCGATGATTGAAAATAGAATTGACTCTAATTTAAATTTTTTGGGCGGCGAGTTTCTTGACCAGCTACGTCGCCACCAAAACTTTAGGTGCAATACAGCCGCGTACCACCCGCGCCATTTTGGTTCCAGTTGTGAGTAGTTATTGCTGTTCGGATACTCTTATTTGTAGGGCACGGTGATATCGGTTACTCGTGCATTATCCTTTGCTAAGGCTGCCGCTATGGCTCATTGAGTGCGGCGACAGGGGTGTTATCTATTTAGAAATTTTTTTTGGAGCAGCAATCGAATGGAAGTACGGTTCGGTATTATTCGAGAGCAACGACTCTTTGCTGTTTAAAATTGGATAAGGTGAATTTGTCGATAAATTAGTGTACGCGATATTATTCTGGGGAGGTGTTTCTCAACTTCATAAGATCATTCGTGCCATCAAGTAGCTGTGATCCACCTGTTAAGGTAGATGCAATAATGTTTGGCGTTGTAATTAATAAACCGCTTGTGGACAAAAACCCTGAGCAATTTAGTCCGATTAGTCCAACGCCACAGGCGATTTTTCCCAAACCAGATACGTACGAAAAG
>JAJFJB010000184.1 GCA_021774435.1 Alphaproteobacteria bacterium | reverse complement strand
CGGACCGTTTTCGACCCTTTTATCAGATATTCCTGTGCGCCTCGTCTAATTGCTTCTAACGCCATGTCGCCGCCTCGACCGTCGCACAAAACGATTAACGGCGTTTCAGGACACGCACCGACAATTCGGTCGAGATCTCGGTAATTTTGGCCTTCTGCAAGAGACAGATCATAAATAACAGCATCGAAGTTGTGCACCTCAAGGCTGTCAATGATGACTTCGATGCGGCTTTCCCGCACGATAGAGAGGCCAAAGTTTTGGTCTAACTCAGAGGCGGCGATTACGCAGCTGTCTGCCGAAGCGACAGCTTCTACGAGCAACAACGAATAGTTCGTGTCGTGCTTGAGTCTCGACTGCGAAGTATGCGGTTGCAACAGCTCTTGATCAACGACTGGAATATGAAACGATTTCATCAAGTGCATTGCGCTGCGATTTCCCTTGCCCAGCTCGTAACTCACCCTTTGATCCTCTGCCTTACGGTCATCTTTGAGAGCGTCAGCGCTGTGTGTTGAAGTTTTGATTGCGTCGGTAGTCACGGTATCGATCTAGCTTTCCACGAAGGACAGCGTAGCGCTGCAAAAGTGATCTTCGACCGCGCATTGTCCGACATGTGGACTCAATCGAGAGGGCGTGCCGCCGCTCGCTTTTGGGTTGTTCAATTGATAATGCCTGACCGCTTTTATTAATGAGGTTGACTGAACCCATCTTTCGGATAAATCGGGTATCAATTGCGCGTGTCAGTTTAAAGACGGCGTGCACCTCGGCTATTTCGAACGTTCTTGCATAACGGACAGCCCAGAGAACCGCATCTTCGAATCGGAGATGAACCGATTCAGTGTTTTTTCTGAAGAGAACTTCATTACCGTTAACAATAATGGAGCAATAAATCTCCGTAACTGTTCCCGCACTCTGCCGTTCTAACTTAAGGTCTTGGCCCGTATACACAAATACATGCGCTCCCAAAGCCTTGGGAAGTAGGTTTTCGTCATTATATAAAGTAACGTTCATTAATTCTTAACTTTAATTAATTTTATATTTGACTATTCTAAGTCACAAATTATTTTTTAGCAAAATAATTTAGTTTTTGAAAATATTAGGTAAATATAATTGAAAATAGCAATATATTGTATTTTATTTTTACTATAATATATATAAAATCCAAGTTAATGTACGCGCTTTATCGTTGTTAGCATTAGGTGCCCCTCGTATTATCCACGGCGTTTTCGTCCCAGTGCCGGCGAGGGGGGATTTTCAAGTAAAAAACGGGAATATCTTAGAATGCATTGGGCACAAACAATTACCGTCATTGGGTGTCACGCCGAAGGAGAAGTGGGCCGCGTTATCACGGGGGGCGTCCTGCCGCCGCCGGGTGACACTTTGTTCGAGAAGAAACGGTATTTAGAACGCGACGCGGATGGGTTGCGAAAGTTCCTTCTGTATGAACCCCGTGGCGGCGCTTTCGTGCATGCCAATCTCGTTGTGCCGCCAACGAGGCCGGAAGCTGACGCCGGATTCATTATTATGGAGGCGACTGATTATCCCCCGATGTCCGGGTCAAATTCGATCTGCGTCGCAACGGTACTGCTTGAAACGGGTATGATTCCGATGAAAGAGCCCGAAACGCGGTTGACGTTGGAGACGCCTGGCGGGCTTGTCGATGTGGTCGCGACCTGCCGAAACGGACGATGCGAACGTGTAATGGTTGAAAATGTTGCGTCATTTGTTGCTGTACTAGACGGGTCCGTCGAAGTGCCTGGGCTGGGCAAAATCGCCGTTGATATTGCATACGGTGGCGCGTTCTTCGCGATCGTGGATTCGGCTGCACTGGGCTTTTCCCTGTCTGCCGACGAAGCGCGTGAGCTTGTAGAGGTAGGCGAACGCATTAAGGCCGAAGTCGTTGCCAAGTATCCCGTCGAGCATCCTGAAAACACTGAGATTAACACTGTTACTTTTACGCAATTTGCGGCGCCAGTTGAGATCTGTTCAGAGGGCGTAAAATTGGGACGGAATGCGGTTGTTATTTCGCCCGGCAAAATCGATCGCTCACCATGCGGTACCGGCACGTCGGCGCGGTTGGCGCTACTTTGCGCGCGCGGTCAGATAGGTGTTAACGAGCCGTTTAACAGTATTTCTCCGATCGGGTCGGAGTTTAAATGTAAAATTTTGGGCGAAACACTGGTTGGCGAGACGGCCGCAATAAGGCCGCAAATTTCCGGCCGGGCCTGGATCACCGGTATCCATCAATATGGATTGGACCCGACAGATCCATTTCCGGAAGGGTATACACTCTCTGATACATGGTATCGAGCGCTACCGTGATCAATTATCGAGTGTCTTCAACGATTTCGTGGGGTCTAAATTTGAAAAATGGCGAAACGAGGATTGTTTGCGCTGGGTAAGATAGTATTTTTGTCATGCGGCGCGGGTTGCGTCATATCGAATAAATTCATGCCAATGGGGGCATCGAAATTCGCCGATGGAAGTTCATCTAATTGATGCTGCAGTGGGATTCCCTCGTGCGACCGGGGATCACATCCGTGTCCTTACAACACCCGATCCAAAGGATTCGCGAAAGACCGTAACAAACGTACTTTGCCGTTATTTTGTTTCGGGGTTGGAAGTCTCATTTATGAAAAATCCTCATGATGCGGATGAAAGTTTCGAAGATGCCCTGAATTGGGCAAAGGCATTCGCACGTTTGCATGGAATCGGTGATGTTTATGCTGCAAACTTGACTGAAGACCAGTAATTTCCTGATGTGGTTGACGTATTCTTGACTTATTGCCCTAAGAATGCAGCTTTCAATACAGTAAGGTTGTTTTCGCCTTAGAAAGAGGTGGGCAGGTTTGGCGAGTGACAAAATACGTCAGTACCTGAAATTTGTGGACGACGAACTCAATCGCCTTTGGCGGTTGGGCCGTAATGCAATAGTGGCCTGGTCAACGGTGGATGCGGGCCTGGAAGTTCTCGCCGTGCCGCAATATCTCTTGCCGAATCTGTTTGCTAATCATGAGGAAATCCTCGTCGGGACCGCTCGGCGCACCCGCGAAGAACTGTCAGAAGTTGCGGATATTTGCGAAATCGAGCCCTACCGGATAATCGTGCCGGAGTCACTGCGTGACTGTGACGTCGGTGACCGTTCGCTGGAATATCTGACGCGTCGGTTCGGAATCACTAAATTGACGAATAAAGCGGTCATTTTGTTCGATATCGTTGGGTTTTCCCACTACTCGCCGCTGGAGCAGGTAACGGCGCTTAATAGTCTTTCCTATTCCATTAACGTTGCCTACCAGCGCGCAATAGAGCACGGGCTCGATGTGTCTCTGTGCTATTCCACGACCGGCGACGGATTTTATGTTTGGAATCGGTCGGATGGCATCGACGCCAATGTCGACTTGTTTTGCTTTTTGATGCTGGTCCTTGCCGATAACACGCTTGGCCGTCGCAAAGGTATCGTTACGACGATTCCGGAACTGCGTAGCGGTTTCCATATCGGTGATTGCTACGAGTATTTTCAGGCTGAGGGGGCAAGGCCGGGGACAGGCAGCTATATTGTCGGTGACGCAACCATTCAACTCGCGCGCATGGTCGATAAGGCGATGCCGTATCAAATACTGATTGGTGATTTTAACGCGTCCGCAAGCGGCAATGGCATTTCGGCAATATCACCCTACGGCGCGCCACAATTCTTAATGCGTGCGCAAGAGCGCCTTAGAGTATTCGAGGACGTCAATTTATCTCGAGAGAAGGTCGTTTCGATTAAGTGCTATTTGACCGGATTCGAACAAGACGACGGATCGTTCAATGTCTGCCGGTACGAGTTTGCCGATAAGCACGGGTTCAGCCATATGGTGTATAATGCAAAGGTCAATTTGCACCGCGCGAACGGCGCTGAAATCTTTCTTGGTCGAATGACCCGAGACCTTGATACGTTCGACGCCAGTCGCATTGAGACGACAGCCCCAGATGATGGCTTTGGCGACATACTGACGACGGCTTAGACGGCATATCGCCTTGGGTCCGTTCCCACCATTGGAACCGGAAATTCGGTCACTATCCTTGAGCCGTACATTTGCGAAACATGAAGGCGAAACATGGATTTTTGCGTATGGATCTTTGATTTGGAACGCAGATTTTCCGGTTTCCGCCAGGAGACCGGCAGTTATCGCCGGGTATCGCCGTTCTTTTTGCGTGTGGACAGTGCATGCGCGAGGCACGCCTGATAACCCTGGGTTGGGGTTAGGTTTGGTACGCGAAGAGAATAGTCAGTGTCACGGTGTTGCCTTGCTGATTGATGCCAGTCGACGTGAGGAGGCTCTGAAGAAGATTTGGAATCGCGAGATGTGGACCGATATTTATGCGCCCGTCTGGAGACCTGTGAATACGGAGGCTGGACCGTTAAAGACAGTCGTTTTCGAAGTCGATGAGGCAAGTCGGCAATTCGCGGGCTTTCTCCCGCTTCCCGAAGCCGCTCAATATATCGCTTCCGCTATCGGAAAATTTGGACCTTGCCGGGATTATCTACACCAGACAGCTGCATCGCTGCATGAGATTGGCGTGAGGGATGACGAAATCGAGTCACTGTGTGCCCTGGTCCGCGGTTTGAGTTAAGGCTTACAATTTACGCTGCCTACTAAAACGAAAAGGCAAATTAACCTTTCGCAGACCGACTTAGTGCCTTGGCCAAATTGAACAGCATCTTGCGAACAGAGGCGTTTTCGATTTGGCTATATGCTTGGATAAGCGCAACCGAGTCCGGCTCGAGCATTGGATCAAGAATGGCTGTCTCGATCGCTTGACTGCGAGGTTCGTCGATACGGGTGCTTGCTTTCACATCATCCGGCATATCTTCAAAAAAGTAAGAAATGGGGACGCTTAGGATCTCGCTGAACTCGAACAATCGGCTCGCGCCGATACGATTGGCGCCTCTTTCGTACTTCTGAATCTGTTGAAACGTCAATCCGACGGCGTCGCCCAATTTCGTTTGGCTCATCGAAAGCAACTTACGACGAACCCGGAGACGTTTCCCGACATGGGCGTCGATTGGATGAAATGTTTTGCGGGGCGGGATCATTATTCTTTGAAATTCCCGGACGTTAGCGTGCGTCGACAGACTAAACGTGCAGGGCGTCAATTTCCACACATTTTACGATGTACTTAAGCGTGTGAGAAACTGTTTGACACCCTCTTATAGAGTTGGTGTCTTCTTATCCGCCCGGCAAAGATTAGTCTTTTGAGGACTAATCCGAAAAGCAACTATTCGGAATATTACCCGATTAATCGGAGCGTTTGGTTTGCGGGCCTGCCGCTGGTGCGACGTCAAGTGTGTTCGATGGGTTGGCTTCCGTCGCAGTTCTGGCTGTGTCATCCTTGAGCAAAGCAGTGAATAGCGCCCCAATCGCGACCCAAGCGACTAAAGAAGCAAATACCCAGACCATCCACGCGCGCCGCTGCGTCCAGCGTGCTCGCATTATATTTTAGCCCCTTTCATACCGGCTTGCTTTTAGGCGTAAAATTATACGCAAACTGTAACCGGTCAACGATTGCGAGCCGATAACGCATTCCGGACTATTGACGATGCCGGATTTAACGCCCTTCGAGAGCAAACGTCTTTTTCAACAATTTGAGTGGACCAAGAACCGCGTTCGAATTGGAATGGGATCTACGATCGCCTCACCCGTGCTGACGTGGAATCAAGCAAGAATTATGCCCAAATCTGTTTCGTAATGTTTGCAATATGTTAGGTGATCAGAATCTCCGTCGTCCCAAAAATTTGTAAAATTTTCCGACGCCGTCTCAATGGTGCCGAATTGACAAAGCGCTAATTCTCGTTTCAAAAAGCTTAGGAATCTGGGGTTTTTCGCCATCGCCAAAGCGAGGACAAGAGAAACCAGGCACTGTAAAGAAATCCGACACTGAAATGCCGTTGTGGTTGTCTCGCGTCTTGAACTGCGCATGATCTCGATCAAACCAAATTCGGACGGATCGGAAAAACCAGGTTTTTATCTGTCCTGACAACTATAGTTGTTTGCAGTGGGAACGCTGCGGCATGTGAAAGGAGCTAATATCATGACTAATTCTGAGCAACCGATAACAATTGTCACGGGAGGAAGTCGCGGAATTGGGGCGGCTACGGCGCGGTTGTGCGGTGCGGCAGGACATGCCGTGTGCATCGTTTACCGTGACCAGGA
>JAJFJB010000183.1 GCA_021774435.1 Alphaproteobacteria bacterium | reverse complement strand
ACGAGTGTGCTTGCCACGGTATGAGTGATTTGGTATTTCCCGTGCGTCCTACCAAGACGTAAGTCTATAATAAATCCAGTTTCGGACGAAAGTCATGCGGTCGTGGCGGAATTGGTAGACGCGCAGCGTTGAGGTCGCTGTGGGGGAAACCCCGTGGAAGTTCGAGTCTTCTCGACCGCACCAATTCCAAAAGGGCCTACTGACTACAGTGGGCCCTTTTGAGTCCGCAGTCCGGCCCGGATATTCATGCCGCTGTCATACGACGGCGCTAGTATTAGAAGAGGGGGAACAGGTCATGAGTAAAGACAGCGAAAACGATAAAGAGGCACTAGTCTATCACCGGATGGACCCGCCTGGTAAGTTGGCGATCGTTGCGACGAAACCGATGGCCAACCAGCGTGATTTGTCGCTGGCCTATTCACCTGGTGTCGCAGCGGCTTGTGTGGTCATCGCGGACGATCCGGTTGAAGCCGCGACCGTCACGGCGCGCGGCAATCTGGTTGGCGTGATTTCCAACGGCACGGCGGTCCTCGGTCTTGGTAATATCGGCGCACTGGCGTCGAAGCCGGTCATGGAAGGCAAGGCGGTCCTGTTCAAGAATTTCGCTGATGTCGACGTTTTCGATATCGAAGTCGACGAAACCGATGTCGACAAGTTCGTCGAATGCGTCGCACGGCTCGAGCCGACCTTTGGCGGCATCAATCTGGAAGACATTGGTGCGCCGGCCTGCTTCGAAATCGAGAAGCAACTGCGCGAGCGCATGAACATCCCGGTTTTCCATGACGACCAGCATGGCACGGCCATTGTCGTCGCCACCGCGATCTACAACGCTCTGCGCGTCGTGGAGAAAAAGATCGATGAAGTGCGGCTCGTTACGTCGGGCGCTGGTGCTGCGGCGCAGGCCTGCCTGCATCAGCTCATTGCTCTTGGCATGCCGAAGGAGAACATCATCGTCACCGACCGGACCGGCACGATCTACAAGGGCCGGACCGAGAAGATGGACAAGTATAAGGAATACTTCGCGGTCGAAACCGATACCCGCAACCTGGAAGAAGCGCTCAAGGGTGCGGATGTCTTCCTCGGTCTTTCCGCGCCGGGCACGTTGAACGGCGATATGGTCAGATCGATGGGCGACAAGCCGATCATCATGGCCCTCGCCAATCCGACGCCGGAAATTACGCCGGAGGAAGCCCACAAAGCTCGCCCCGATGTGATCATGGGCACCGGCCGCTCGGATTATCCGAACCAGGTCAACAATGTGCTGTGTTTCCCGTTCATCTTCCGCGGTGCGCTGGATTGTGGCGCGACTACGATCAACGAGGAAATGAAGATCGCCTGCGTCAAGGCGCTGGCCGACCTCGCGATGGCCGAAACATCGGATATCGTGCAGGCGGCGTTCGGCGGGAAAGCCACGACGTTCGGTCCCGAAAAACTGCTGCCGAAACCATTCGATCCGCGACTTATCATGGAACTCGCCCCCGCTGTTGCGAAAGCGGCTATGGATAGCGGAGTGGCGACACGTCCGATCGAGGATTTTGATGCCTATCGCCGTAAGCTGGCGGCCTTCGTGTACCGGTCGGGGCAGGCGATGCGGCCAGTCTTCGAAAAGGCACGGCTCGATCCGAAACGGGTCGTTTATGCCGAGGGCGAGGACGTTCGCGTTCTGCGCGCGGTACAGATGGCCGTGGACGATGGTCTGGCCAAACCAATTCTGGTTGGCCGTCGTGCCGTGGTCGAAGAGCAAATCAACGATCTTGGCCTGCGTTTGCAAATCGGTGCGGATGTCGAACTCGTCGATCCGCAAAACGATCCGCGTTACAACGACTATTGGAAAAACTACCTCGAACTCACAGTACGGAGCGGTGTTACGCCGAATCGGGCCCGTGAACTGGTCCGGACGAATTCGACCGTTATTGGCGCGATGATGGTGAAACGGGGTGATGCGGATGCACTCGTGTGCGGAAGCTACGGTCAATATAAGGGACACCTTGACCATTTGCGCCAGATCATCGGCAAGGCCGATGGGGTTGGTGAAGTGTCCGGCCTTAGCCTCGTGATCCTGCCGCAGGGGACGTATTTCATCGCCGACACGCATGTGTCGCTCGATCCGTCCGCGGAAGCAATCGCGGAGATGGTGCGTCTCGCGGCGGTAGAGGTGGAGCGGTTTGGCATTGCGCCGAAAGTAGCACTGCTGTCGCATTCCAATTTCGGCACGAGCAACGCCGAGTCGGCGATGAAGATGCGCAAAGCGGTGGCACTGCTGCATGAAAGTGATCCCGATCTTGAAGTCGAGGGCGAAATGCATGCGGACGCCGCCGTAAGCGCGCGCATCCGTGATCATGTGTTCCCGGAATCGCAGCTGAATGGCAACGCCAACTTGCTGGTCGCACCGACGTTGGATGCGGCGAACATCGCCTTCAATCTGCTGAAGACGGTGGGTGAAGGATTATCGGTCGGGCCCATGCTGATTGGCATGGCGGCACCTGTGCATGTCGTGACGCAGTCGGTTACGACGCGGGGTATCATGAACATGACCGCCTATGCGGTGGTGGACGCTCAAGAGCGCTAATCCCGCTCAAACCGGAGCGCCCAACGGGAGAGAGCCGATGGCCGAGTTGGGCGAGACTGCGGCGGCGGAAGAGGATCATCTGGACGGCCTTTACGGCCTGACAGATGACCTCATCCGCGAAACCCTTGCGGCCATCGGGGCAGGGGACCGGCAACGGCTGAAGGCGCTAACAGCACCGTTGCATGCTGCGGATTTGGCCGATTTGTTTCAGGCCCTGTCGGCGCACAACCGCACATTATTTGAAGAATTTATGGCGGAAGACCTCGACCCCGAGGTCTTCGTTCATCTCGATGAGGCGATCCGCGAGGACCTGATCGAGGACCTCGATTCCGAGGAACTCGCCAAGGTCGTTACGGGCCTTGAGAGTGACGATGCCGTCGAGCTCATCGAGGATTTAGAGGATGCCGATCAGCGGGCGCTTCTCGAAACCCTGCCTGCCGTCGATCGCGTGCTCTACGAAGAAGCGCTCGGGTTCCCGGAAGATAGTGCTGGCCGGCTCATGCGCCGGGAATATGCGGCTGTACCGTCGGTCTGGAATGTCGGCCAGACCATAGATTACATGCGTGCCGATCCCGATGTGCCGGACGCGTTTTACGGCCTGTTCGTTGTCGGTCCTGATAACAAACCGCTCGGTGTCATCATGACCAGCCGCCTGCTCCGTTCGAAGCGGCCGGTTGCGGTTACGGACATTATGGAACCGGATATCAAACTAATCCCGGGCACCATGGATCAGGAGGATGTGGCCTTTCTGTTTCGTCAATACGGGTTGGTGGAAGCGCCGGTCGTCGATGAGGCGGGTCGCATCATCGGCGTGATCACGGTCGATGATGTGGTCGATGTCATCCATGAAGAACATGAAGAGGATCTTCTCAAACTGGGTGGCGTCAAAGCCGACGATCTCTATGAGGCGGTCGCCGACACGATAAAATCGCGCTTGTCCTGGCTATGCCTGAATTTGCTGACGGCTGTCTTGGCGTCGGTCGTGATCGGATTCTTTCAGGCTGAAATCGAGAAGATCGTGGCGCTGGCGGTTCTGATGCCCATCGTCGCCTCGATGGGCGGCAATGCCGGGACACAAACCCTCACGGTAGCGGTACGCGCCTTGGCGATGAAGGAACTGACGACAAGCAACGCGCTGCGCATTATTGGCAAGGAAGTTCTTGTCGGTGGGATCAACGGGGTCGTCTTTGCCGTGCTGATGGGGGCCATCGCTTATTTTTGGTTTTCGGACCTGCTCATCGGCGTCGTGATCGGTATTGCGATGATCGTCAATCTGCTCGTTGCTGGATTGGCGGGGATCCTGATCCCGCTCGCGATCGACCGCGCCGGTGCGGACCCCGCTGTCGGCTCCAGCATCGTGCTGACGACCGTGACCGACGTCCTTGGATTCCTTTGTTTTCTCGGTCTCGCGACGATTGTCTTGCTTTAACGTGGCTTACTCGCTCGCGGACTTCCTTGAAGGTCTGGAAAGGACGAGCGTCGGCTGCCCGCGATAGGTGCAGGTCCGGTCCTCGCCATAGCCGACCTTTCGCGCAACTTTAAGGGAAGCTGCGTTTGATGGGTCGAAGATGCAGAATGTATCGCTGCAATCCAAATGCTTGTCCGCCCATTCGACAATGCGCGATACCGCTTCCGTCGCGTATCCCTTGCCGTGCGTGGCGGTTTTTAGAGCCCAACCGGCTTCGGGGCTGTCCGGCAGTGGCGGTTTAATCTGCCGTTGGTGGTTGGCGAAGCCGACCTCGCCGATGAAGTTCCGCCCTGTTTTGGTTTCGACGGCCCAGTATCCGAAACCAAGGAGAGTCCAATGGCCCGCATATCGCAGCAGGCGCGACCAGGAGGCTTCGCTCGTAAACGGCGTTCCCGTGATATGCCGCACCACATTGGGGTCGCCCCACATAGAAGCACATTCAGGAAAATCCTCAAGCCGATGTGCCCGTAATATCAGCCGCTCTGATTGGAGGGTCGGCGCCGCGTCAAAATCCGCCATAGTTAATTCCAAACTTTCTTGGTTTCCTTCGAGCTGCTTTGAGTCGTTCGCCACGGATGCGGAAGACCCGGGCAGGATTGGTTGAATTGAATGAATAAGCAAGGGGATGTGGGTTCGATAATAATTGACGTTAACGTAAAGGTAAAATAATTTCATCTGATGAATTCAGACTTTACGATCGGCGATCTGGCGCGCGAGTTCGATGTAACGACGCGTACGATCCGTTTTTATGAATCCGAAGGGCTGATATCGCCATTGCGCAGAGGGCAAACGCGGCTCTTCTCGCAGCGTGACCGGACGCGGCTCAAGCTTATTCTGCGCGGCAAGCGGTTGGGGTTCAGTCTTTCGGAAATCCGCGAGATCGTTGACATGTACGACGCCCCGCCGGGCGAAGCCGGTCAATTGGAACTGTTCATGGCAAAAATTGACGAGCGGCGGGCCCGGCTTTTGCGGCAGCGTGACGATATCGCGGTGGCCTTGCGCGAATTGGACAGTGTTGCGGCACGATGTGAAGAACGGCTTGCAGCATTGGCGCCTGAGAAGGCTGCGGTCTGATGACCGCTGTAAAGGGCCCGTTCGCTTGCAAAAATTCGAGGGGAATTATCTTCACCCCTTGGTGTAAAACCGCGCATAATCGGCAGCAGAAACAAGGATGGTGTCGTCATGATTCCAAATGAATTTCCCGGTCTCGATTTTCATCTCGGTGAAACAGCGGATCTCCTGCGCGATTCCGTGCGCAGCTTCGCGGCCGACAATATCGCACCGCGTGCCGCGGAAATCGATCAGACGAACCAGTTTCCGCTCGATCTCTGGCCGAAGCTCGGTGCGATGGGGCTGCATGGCGTCACGGTGGATGAAGATTATGGTGGCTCGGCCATGGGCTATACCGAACATGTCGTGGCGATGGAAGAAATTAGCCGCGCAAGCGGCTCGGTCGGCCTGTCCTACGGTGCGCACTCGAACCTTTGCATCAATCAGATCCACCGCAACGGCACCGAGGCGCAGAAGCAGCGCTATTTGCCGAAACTGGTCTCCGGCGAGCATGTCGGCGCGTTGGCGATGAGCGAGCCGGGCGCGGGCTCCGACGTTGTGTCGATGAAGACCCGCGCCGAGCGCAAGGACGATCGTTTTGTTCTGAACGGCAGCAAGATGTGGATTACGAATGGACCGGTTGCGGAAACACTGGTCGTCTACGCCAAGACCGATCCCGATGCGGACAAGCGCGGCATCACGGCTTTCCTGATCGAGAAGGGCTTTAAGGGGTTCACCACGGCGAACAAGCTCGACAAGCTCGGCATGCGCGGATCGGATACGTGTGAACTGCTGTTCGAAGACTGCGAGGTTCCGGAAGAAAATGTGCTGGGCGAAGTGGGTAGCGGCGTCAATGTCCTGATGAGCGGTCTCGATTATGAACGGTTGGTGCTTTCGGGCGGGCCACTTGGTCTGATGCAGTCCTGCATGGATGTGGTCGTGCCCTATGTGCATGAGCGTGAGCAGTTCGGTGAACCAATCGGCAATTTCCAGCTCATGCAGGGCAAGCTCGCCGATATGTACACGACGATGAATGCGACCAAGGCTTATGTCTATGCCGTTGCGCAGGCTTGCGACCGCGGCGATACCACCCGCAAGGACGCGGCGGGCGCCATCCTGTATTCCGCGGAGAAGGCGACCTGGATGGCACTGGAAGCGATCCAGGCGCTCGGCGGCAACGGCTATATGAATGAGTTCCCGACCGGACGGCTGCTGCGCGACGCGAAGCTGTACGAGATCGGCGCGGGCACAAGCGAAATTCGCCGCATGCTGATCGGCCGCGAGCTGTTTCTGGAGACCGCATAGCAGACGCGCGATGGAACGTATTTTCAAAGCGGCAGGGTATTCGCTGGCGGGCATCAAGGCGGCCTGGCGAATGGAAGCAGCTTTCCGGCAGGAAGTCGTGCTCTTCCTTTTTCTCGCACCGCTCGGTTTCTGGCTTGGCGAGACGGGCGTGGAGCGCGCGCTTTTGATCGGTGTTCTGCTGCAGGTCCTGATCGTGGAGTTGATCAATAGCGGGCTTGAAGCCGTCGTGGACCGGGTCGGTCCCGAGATACATCCGATGTCGAAGACAGCGAAGGATGTCGGTTCCGCCGCCGTATTACTGTGCCTCGTCAATGTGGTCGTGGTGTGGCTGTTTATATTACTATGACGCCGTCCTAGATTGTTTCGAGAGAGAGACTCCCAATGAACGAGAAACCGACCGCCCCAAGCGCGCCGGCGCTCGACCCCTCCGGTATCGAGCCGCGTATCGGCGCCAGCTACCCGGAACAATTTCAGGCACTGTGTGCCGTGCGGGAGAAACGAGCCCTGGGGGATCCGTTGGGGCTGACGAATTTCGGCGTCAACCTGGTGACCCTCAAGCCGGGTTCAGGTTCCGCCGAACGCCACTGGCACAGCCGCCAGGACGAATTCATTTATGTGCTGGAAGGGGAAATCACGCTGATCACCAATGCCGGCGAGCAGGTCCTAAAGCCGGGCATGGTGGCGGGCTTTCCGGCCGGCGCGGACGATGGGCACAATTTGATCAATCGAGGTGCCGCCGACGCGCGCTATCTCGAAATCGGCGACCGGACGGCAGGCGATGAGGTGGTGTATCCCGATATCGATCTTGCCGCGCGTAGCGTGGGCGGGGCGTTCAAATTTTTCACCAAGGACGGCAAACCCTACTAGAGGAGGGGATCGATGGCGTTGGAAATGAAGACGGCCTGCATGAAGTGCGACGGCACGCTGGAGAATATGGGCGAAGCCTGGATCTGTTCCTATGAATGCTCGTTCTGCACGCCGTGCACGACGGAGATGAAACATATCTGCCCAAACTGCGGCGGTGAATTGGTGAAACGTCCCCGCCGGCGTCCCCGGGATTAATCAAAAGAGGAGGAGCGAAGATGACACCTGATCTGAAGATGACGACCGATCTTACGATGTTGGCGTGGAGCGCGGCGCTGTGCGCTCTGTTGTGGGTTCCGTATATCCTGGCGCGGATTGGCGCCTGGGGATTGGTCAATGCCGTTGGCTATCCCGACTCCCCGCCTGAAGTGCCCGCTTGGTCCGCGCGCATGCAAAAGGCGCATACCAATATGGTCGAGAATCTGGTGCCGTTTGCCGCACTGGTGCTAGTCGCTCATCTCGGCGGCATGGCAAACGAGATGACGGCGCTGGGTGCCACGATTTTCTTCTGGGCGCGGGTCGCGCATGTGGTCGCCTACACCTTCGGCATACCTTGGGTGCGGACAGTGTGCTTCTTTGCGAGTTTCGCCGGTATGGTGATGATACTGCTTCCCATTTTGGGGTTGTAGCGCGTGCCCACTGTCCTGATCACCGGTGCGAACCGGGGCCTCGGCCAAGGTTTCGCGCAACAGCTCGGCGATGCCGGCTGGCGCGTTATCGCGACGTGCCGCGACCCGGACGCCGCCGGGCTGTCCGGCGAGGCGCATGTGCTCGACGTCACCAGTGCGGAATCGGTCCAAGCCCTGAAGGAGACCCTGCAAGGCGAACCGATTGATCTGTTGCTCAACAATGCGGGGATTTACGGTCCGCGCGACTACGGGTTGGGGTCCATCGACTATGACGCCTGGGCCGAGGTCGTCGCCGTCGATGCGCTGGCGCCGGTTCGGGTTGCCGAGGCGCTGGTCGACAATGTTGCCGCATCGGAGCGCAAATTGATGGTCTTCATCTCATCCATGATGGGCAGCATTGCGCAGACCGGCTCCGGCGACGCGATCATCTATCGCTCGGCCAAGGCCTGCCTCAACGCGTCGGTGAATGTGCTGTCGAACGGGTTGAAGTCGCACGGCATCGCCTGTGTGCTGTTCCATCCCGGCTGGGTGCAGACGGATATGGGCGGCCCGACGGCCGCGATCGACGTCAAGACCAGTATCCGCGGCATGTGCAATGTTATCGACCGGCTGACCCTGGACGATAGCGGCCGCTTCATCAATTACGATGGCTTCGACATTCCTTGGTAGGAGAGTTTCGCGGCGAGAATATCCCCTCACCCTGCCCTCTCCTTGGGGAGAGGGCAGGGTGAGGGGCAAACCGCGTCAGCTGGCGCATTAGGCATTTTTTTAAGGCGCCTTAAAAAGGAACCGCAATGATCCCCACCGAAGAACAGGGCATGATCCGCGACATGGCGCGGGCTTTTGCGGCGGAGAAGCTCGCGCCGCATGCTGCCGGCTGGGATCGGGACGCCGCCTTTCCCGCCGACGCCATCCGCGAGATGGGGGCGCTCGGCCTGATGGGGATGCTGGTGCCCGAGGAATGGGGCGGCGCCGGGGCGGATCATATCGCCTACGCGCTGGCACTGGAGGAGATCGCCGCGGGAGATGGCGCCTGCTCGACGATCATGAGCGTGCACAATTCCGTCGCCTGCATGCCGATCTACCGCTTCGGCAGTGACGAGCAGAAGGAACGCTTTCTAAAACCGCTGGCGCAGGGCGAGATGCTGGGCGGCTTCGCGCTGACCGAGCCGGAGGCGGGATCGGACGCGTCCGCGATCCGTACCCGCGCCGTGCGCGACGGCAACCGCTGGATCCTGAACGGCACCAAGCAGTTCATTACCAGCGGCAAGAATGGTGACGTCATCGTGACCTTCGCCGTTACCGACCCGGACGCCGGTAAGCGCGGTATCTCGGCCTTCATCGTGCCGACCGATACGCCCGGCTATACGGTTGCTTCGGTCGAGCGTAAGCTCGGCCAGAAGGCGTCCGACACCTGTCAGCTGCGGTTTGAGGATATGGTATTGACGCCGGATCTGATGCTGGGGGCGGAAGGCGAGGGGTATCGCATCGCGCTTGGCAATCTGGAAGGCGGCCGCATCGGCATCGCCATGCAGGCGATCGGCATGGCACGCGCGGCGTTCGAAGCCGCGCGGACCTATGCGGGTGAACGCGAATCGATGGGTACGGCGATCATCAACCATCAGGCCGTGGGCTTCCGCCTCGCCGACATGGCGACCAAGATCGAGGCCGCCCGCCAGCTTACGCTGCACGCGGCGGCCTTGCGCGATGCCGGCAGACCGTGCCTCAAGGAAGCCGCGATGGCGAAGCTCTATGCGACGGAGATGGCCGAAACGGTTTGTTCTGACGCCATTCAGACCCATGGCGGCGTTGGCTATCTGGAGGATTTTCCGGTCGCCCGCATCTTCCGCGACGTGCGCGTCTGCAAGATCTATGAGGGTACGAGCGATATCCAGCGCCTCGTGATCAGCCGCGATCTGGCGGCAAATTAGGGTGTCCCCCGGCGGGCGCGTTCGCCCCCGGATTGCTTTATCCCGGTGTAATTGCCTAATCTTGTCGTCAGACAGGACAAATGCCACCCAGATGGAGATTTGAACCGCCATGGAATACCGAAGAGTTTCCGCCGATTGTCATCTAGACATGCCCTGGATGCCGCCGACACTGTTCACCGACGAAGCCAGCAGCGCGATGAAGGATCGCATGCCCTATGTCGAGGACGGCCCGGACGGCCAGCAATGGGTGACGAAGAAGGGTGCCAATTTTGGCCTGCTTAACGGCGTTGGCCCAGGCGGCCAGAAGCTCGTGCCGGGCCAGAACAAGCGCGTCGACATTATGGCCGAGACCGGCATGTTCGAGGACGGCCAAAAAGGTATCCAACGGGTGTCGGACCCGCATATGCGCCTCAAGGAGATGGAGCGCGACGGCGTCGATGCGGAGGTGATCTTCGGCATTCTCGGTTCCGCCTCCAAGATGCAAGACCCGGAAGCTGCCATCGAATTGTTTCGTATCTACAACGACTGGCTGGTGGATTTCTGCAGCCACTATCCCGACCGCCATATCGGTCTTGCCTGCCTGCCTTATGGCGATATCGACGCCGCCGTGGCGGAAGTGCATCGCTGTGCCAAGATGGGGCTGCGGGGGCTGGAGCTGTCTTGTTCCTGGGATATGGATCCGATGTGGCATCCTTGCTGGGATCCGTTCTGGGAAGCCGTCAACGAGGTCGAACTGCCGCTGCATTTCCACACCTTCCCGACGACATCGCCGGTCGCCCGCGAAATGACGTCCGGCCAGGTTCGGCGCGCGGCCATGTTCACCGGCGTTTCGGCGTTCCAGATGGGACTTATCCATATCGTCGCGGCGATTATCGGCGCGGGCGTGTTCGACCGCTATCCGAACCTCCGGATTTCGCTTGGCGAAAGCGGTGTCGGCTGGCTGCCTTACGCGCTCGACCGCATGGATTTCGAGTTCGAGGATCGCTTCCGCGACCTGATGAAGCTGAAGCCGTCGGAATATTGGCAACAGCATTGCAAGGCCACGTTCCAGTACGACGTGATCGGGCCGATGCTGGTCAATACGAACAATTTGATGACGGAAGATACGCTGATGTGGGGGTCAGATTACCCGCACACCGACGGTATCTGGCCGGAATCGACCAAATACATCGATGAGCAGTTCGCCGGCCTGACGGCAGCGCAGATCAAGAAGATCACCTGCGACAACGCGGTTGAATTCTACGGGCTCGCTAAAAGCAACTAGCGGCGGCAAGGAGTGCCGATGGACGGCCCGTATTTGCACCATGCTCTGTCCGCGCAGGAACGTGATCAGTTCGAGCGCGATGGCTATCTGATCGTCGAGAACGCGTTGACCACGCGTGCGGTCGATGACTTTTTGCCGCTTGCCGATCTAATCGACCGCGACGAGCGCGCCCGTTCCGGTGCCGACCCGGATGCACGGATGAACCATTACGATGTGATCGGCCGGGATCCGCGCCTGCTGGAGCTGATCGATCTACCGACGATCTTTGCGAAAGTATGGGGTCTGCTCGGCTGGAATATCCAGCTCTATCACACCCACCTAACCGTGAACCCTACCGCGCCACAGGGCAAAACGATGGCGTCCGATGGGCTCGAACTCGGCTGGCATCAGGACAGCGGACAAATCAATGCAGATCTTGAAACGACGCCCAGACCCCGTGTGTCGCTCAAGGTCGGCTACTTTCTGAGCGATACAAGCGAACCCGGGCGTGGCAATTTCTATGTGCTGCCGGGAAGCCATCTGCAGGATGACTTTCCAGGCACGGACCGGAAAGGAATGCCGGACGGCGCGGTACCGGTGTGCGTCGCACCGGGTACGGCTGTCTTCTTTGACCGGCGGTTATGGCATTCCGGCAGCGCCAACTATTGGCATCAGCCGCGCCGCGTGCTGTTCTACGGCTATGCCTACCGCTGGCTCCGGCCACGCGACGATATGCAGGTGGCGCATTATTTGCCGGACTGCGACCCGATCCGCCGGCAACTGCTCGGCAGCAGTCCGACCGGTGGCCGGGGCTATACCTCGCCCACCGAGGAAGATGTGCCACTGAAAGCATGGATTGAACGGCATTGAGCCTATCACAGGAGATAGGCTGCTAACGTCTCGGGTCAGAATAGTTTTGGAGAAATTTAACGGATGCCGGTATACTGATACCATTGGGTGGGCATCCGATTAAGCGACTGAAACTATAAGTAGAATTTACATTTTTCGGTGGTAAATTATGGAAGCACGGCCCGCGGCGCAGCCCATCGCCCTTGATCTCGAATTTGGTTTGGAAATCCCTATCGGCTCGACACCGATAGCAGGTTCTCGCGAGGGCTTTGAAGCCGAGCCCTTTGAACCGTCAATCGAATTGGCCTTCACACCGACGGACGGCTTTTTCGGCAATCAATGGCATTTGCTCAACACCGGTCAAAACGGTGGCCTCGTCGGCATTGACATCAACGTTACAAAAGTATGGGACGATTATACCGGCACCGACATTCGGGTTGGCGTTGTCGACGACGGCGTTCAGTACACGCACCCCGATTTAAACGACAATTACAATTTCTCGGGCCAGGAAGATTACGCCAGCGATGACCTGAGCAACAACACCGACAGCGATCCGCTGGCGACAGTCAATGATCCTCACGGTACCGCGGTAGCGGGACTTATTGCAGCAGAAAACGACGGTGTGGGCACGGTCGGGGTCGCGTTCGATGCCTCCATAACGGCATTCAGAATATTCGGTGGCGAGGTTACGCCCGAGGAATATGCCGACATCTATAACCGGCATGCGGTGGAACTCGATGTCTCCAACAACAGTTGGGGCTTCAACGGGTTTTTTGGCGATAATTTGGACGGAATTTTCAGCGACGCCGGCGCCGCCATCGAGAACGCGGCGGCAAATGGTCGCGGCGGCCTCGGCACGGTCATGCTTTGGGCGGCGGGAAATGACCGTTTGGCAGGCCAGGACGTTAATTATCATGGGTTTCAGAACGCCCGCGAAACTATTGCCGTCGCGGCCATAGACAATGGCGGTGACATCGCCTTCTACAGCACGCCGGGCGCTGCGATCCTGGTTGGTGCGCCCAGTAACGGCGGCAGCCTTGGAATCGCCACCACCGATCAAACCGGTGCCCCCGGCTACGTTGCGGGCGATTATACGTTTGGGTTCGGCGGTACCTCGGCGGCAACTCCCATCACGGCAGGCGCTGTCGCGCTGATCCTCGATGCCAATCCAGAGTTGGGCTATCGCGATGTTCAGGAAATTCTCGCCTATTCCGCCCGGCAAGTCGATTCCGGCGATCCCGGCTGGGAATTCAACGGCGCTCATAACTGGAACGGCGGCGGCCTTCATTCGAGCCATGATTACGGTTTTGGCCTGATCGATACGCTGGCCGCCGTGCGGCTGGCTGAAACATGGTCGGTGCAAAGTACGGCGTCGAATGAGGTTTTCGTCAGCGGGTCGAGCACGCCGAACCTTGCGACCATTGCCGAAGGCACGATCTCGGATACGATCACGATCGGAAGCGGCGTCGATATTGATCATGTCGAAGTAGATCTAAACCTGACGCATAGCTTTATCGGCGACCTGGTGGTCACACTGACCTCGCCGGACGGCACCAGAAGTGTACTCGTCAATCGTCCCGGCGTGACATCTTCGAATGCGGATGGTTCGAGCCAAGACAACATTATTTTTACACTTTCCAGCACCAACCACTGGGGTGAAACCGGCGTCGGAGACTGGACGCTGGAGGTTGAGGATTTCTTTGCACTCGATAGCGGCATCCTGGTCGATTGGACGCTGACTCTATTTGGGGACGTCATCAACGATGATGACTTCTACATTTATACGGACGAATTCGCAGGCTTTACCAGTGACCTAGGCCGCCAAATCCTATCCGATGCGGCCGGTTCCGACATTATCAATGCCGCGGCAATTACCACCAACAGCTTCATCGATTTGAACGACGGCGCCGATAGCACGCTCGCCGGCAATACGCTGACAATTGAAGCCGGCACCGTAATCGAAGATGCTTATGCGGGCGACGGCAATGACGCGCTGATCGGGAATGATGCCGGCAACCTGCTCTCCGGTGGACGCGGCGACGATACCCTGACGGGCGGTGGTGGGAACGATACGTTGTTGGGTGGTGCGGGCGACGACCTCTTTGTTTCCGGCATTGGTGACGGGAATGACCTGATTGAAGGATTCATTGCCGGCGCGGCGTCGTTTGACCAAATCGATTTGTCCGCGCGCACGGAGATCAATGATTTCGATGACCTGTTGGCTATCGCGTCGGATGATGGCGTGGACACGACGATTGCCTTCGGTAATGGCGATTCGATAACGCTGTCGGATGTGCTTGCATCTGAATTGAATCAAGATGATTTCATCCTCTCTTCTTCGCCGCCGCCGCCGCCGCCGATTTTGCTGTCGGATAATTTTGACGATGGCGATTTTGCGGGCTGGACAGTTGTGGACCAGACCACGAATCTGGGGCCGTCCGCCTGGTCCGTCATTGGCCAGGAAGTGCATCAGGCGAGGAATATCCTGAGCAGCAACGGGA
>JAJFJB010000182.1 GCA_021774435.1 Alphaproteobacteria bacterium | reverse complement strand
CGCAACCACCGCCAGCGGCATGGCAGCCATCTTCGCGGCCCTCGCCTGCCAGGTAAAAGCGGGAGATTACGTCGTTGCATCGCGCGCCTTGTTCGGTTCCTGCCTTTACATCATCAACGACATCTTGCCTCGACTTGGTGTCGAGACTCGCATCGTCGACGGTACCGACCTGAATGAATGGGAGGAAGCGCTCAGCCGTCCGACGACTTGCGTCTTCCTGGAAACCCCGACCAATCCAACCTTGGAAATTATCGATCTGGCTGCGGTATGCGAGTTGGCGCATGGAGCCGGCGCACGGGTCATCGTCGACAATGTTTTCTCGACCCCGATGCTGCAGCGCCCCATGCAACACGGTGCCGACATCGTCGTCTATTCCACGACCAAACATATCGACGGCCAGGGCCGCTCCCTGGGTGGCGCAATCTTGTGCGATGCCGAGTTTCATAAGGAGTTTGTCACCCCCTTCATGCGTCACACCGGCCCGGCGCTCAGCCCGTTCAATGCCTGGATTTGCCTAAAGGGACTCGAAACCCTCGACCTCCGCGTGCGGCAGCACTGCGAAAATGCCCGCGTGATTGCGGAGTTTCTGGAAGACCAATTCGGGTTGGATAGGGTTATCTACCCGGGACTCCCCTCGCACCCGCAATATGCCCTCGCCCGGCGACAAATGAGAGGCGCCAGCAACATGGTGAGTTTCGAAATTTCCGGCGGCAAGGAAGCGGCGTTCCGGTTTCTCAACGCGTTGCAGATCATCGATCTGTCGAACAATCTGGGCGACACGAAAAGCCTGATCACACATCCGGAAACGACGACGCACCAGCGCCTGAGTGATGAGGAACGTCAACAGCTCGGTATCAATAGCGGCCTGGTGCGGTTATCCGTCGGCCTCGAAGACCCGCTCGATTTGCAGGACGATATCGCCCGCGCGCTGGACTTTGCCGCGATCAGGGCAGATCGAGCCGTACCGATATCGCGGCACTGGCAATAACCATCGTATCGCCGGTGCCGTCAACGGTGAGATCGAGGCCGCCCTTGACCGGGTTCACGGTGACGACGCCAACGGGCAGCGTTTCCTTGACGGCGTCGGCATCGACCTTATCAGGCTGCTGAACGCCGATTGTGACATCGACCAGCATTTTGCTCTTATCGACACCCAAAGTCCGGATCATCGTGAGCGAACTGTGATGCAATGCATCCTGCACCGCCCGGATTGCAGCCTTTGTATAGTCGCCGCCATGCAGGTCATTGCCGGCGCCCATTTCGAGAATTACACGTTTGGCTGTCATTTCCCCCTCCCCTACGGCAAATCGAGCCGCACGACGGCAGCAGCGTGCGCAATCAGCGTCGAGTCGGTTCCGGCGTCATTGGGTACTTCCAGCCCACCTTCGACGACATTCACCGTTCCAGTCCCGTGCGGCAGGATCGCCAGTACAGCCTCCTTGTCGACCTGCTCCGGTTTCGGAACGCCGATGGTTACTTCGACCTGCATGGAGTCGGTCGGCTGACCAAGCGCCGCCGCAACGCTGAGCGAGTTGTGCCAAAGCGCGTCCCGCAATGCCCGCACCGCCGCTTTCGTATGGTCCGCACCGCGAATATCGGTGCCCATCCCGATTTCCGTCACCACATGCTTTAATGCCATTCCTGAACCTCGTTTGGTATCGCCCTGCAAGTGACGACGAACATGCGTCACCGCCACATCGCTGGCAAGCCGGCAGGGCGAATTAACGCCGGCTCTCGACGCGCTTTTTCAAAGCCTGGTTCATCTTTTCAAACCCTAGGCGCTTTTGGTCGAGATAATCCGCGGTCAAAGGCCCGACCAATAACCCTCTAAATTCTTCCTCATGGCGCAAACGAGTGCGCCCTCCCTCCGCCGGATCGATGATCAGTTTGTGCTTGCCGGCGAATAGCTTCGGTATGGGCAAATCGTGCTCCCAGCGAATTTCGTGATCCGCGATAAATCCGCGAACGGTCGCGTCATACTCGGAGGTCTCATGACCTGGGATATCTAGCGACACCGTGATCTTGCCACCGGGCCGGATATCACCGGTGAGCCGAACAATAAACGGATTCCATTCCGGGTAACTCTTGGTGTCGCCAAGCACCTGCCAGACCATAGCCACGGGCGCGTCGATAATAAGACCGGTATTGATATCCTGATTTTTCTGCGTCAGCGCCAGCCCAACGATGGCTATGATGCCAATTGCAATCAATGCTATCAGAAACCGCCGCATTGCTTTCCCTCACAAGAGCCCACGAGCAATTTTTTATTTTCAGCTAGGCTTTGGACTTAAACCACCGTATCGGCAGTAAGTGGCGTCCCCTAGGGGAGTCGAACCCCTGTTTCCGGCGTGAGAGGCCAGCGTCCTAGGCCACTAGACGAAGGGGACGTGGCCACGGAGGGCTTCTAGCAGGTATCGCGCGCGGCAATCAACCTGTTTGGCGATAAATCAAACGAAGGAACGGTTGTTCTTGCGGCACGCCCGATAATGGCCAGGCATTGAACTCATGTGGTTAGGTTTCAAAATCTCTTTCGTTGTTGCGCGGAGGTGCGCTAGGAATAGCGTATCATGGGCCACTTAAGGTGGTTTCCAAGCGTCTATGAGCTAATGCTCAGCAGGACCAAAAGAGGGAATATCGCTTTGGGTAAGGACATCGCAATGACAGTGGCGGGCCTGACCATGGTTGCAACACCGCTCGCGCTGTGGATGTCTCCCAACACGACGGTATTTTATACGACCCTGCTGGTTTGCGGCGCGGCCTATTTTGTGACCATCGTGATCGCGCGACTCGAGAAACCGAAGTCTGCTATAACGCCAGTGTCCGGAAGCGGTGCCAAAGTCGCTTTGCCGGACGCGCTTATCGAAACACTCCAGAAACAGCGCGAACTCAGCCGTCAGGATTTGCCCGAAATTCGCAGTTTCGTTCAGGAAAAACTGGACGACAACAAGCGCGACAGCGAAGCATAAACAGCGGTTTTGCCAGTCTAAAGGCCTTACGCCGCCGCTGCATGCCGGCGCGCGCTATCGATAAAGCCATTTATGGCCTCGGCATCCGTATCGAACGCAGTCACCAAGCGGACACAGTCCGGTCCCCCCACGGCCCAGGCATAAAATTTATAACCGTCGGCTTCTAAACCTTCGCGCACGGCTGCTGGCAGATTGACGAACAGTTCATTCGCTTCGACTTTGTGGAGAAAAGAAACGCCATCGATCTGCGATAGCCCGTCCGCCAAACGCGTTGCCATCGCATTAGAGTGCCGCGCATTGTTAAGCCACAAATCGCCTTCGAGATAGGCATCCAGCTGCGCTGAGAGAAATCGCATTTTCGAAAATAAATGGCCCGCCCGTTTCCGGCGGAACCGAAAACCGTCCGTCAAACCCGGTCGGAAAAATATGACCGCTTCCACCGCCAACGCGCCATTCTTCGTCGCGCCAAATGACAACGCGTCAACACCGGCGCGCCAGCTCGCCGCTGCCGGCGTGCAACCCAGCGTGACAAGTGCGTTCGCGAACCGGGCGCCATCCACATGCAAACCAAGCCCGTGTGCTCGGCAAATTTCTGAGATCGCGGCAATATCGCCGGGTTGGTAAACGGTGCCGGCTTCGCTCGCCTGTGTCAGACTGACCGCCGCTGGTTGAGAATGATGTTCGACTCCCGCCCAACCCGCGGCCAGCGCCTGTTCCAGAGCCGCCAACTGCAACTTTCCATCGGCACCATCCAAGGTAACCAGTTTCGCACCACCTGTGTAGAATTCCGGCGCACCGCATTCATCCAAATTGATATGACTTTCGGGATGGCAGTACACCGCGCCGTATGGCGGACACATCGACGAAAGGGCAAGCGAATTCGCAGCCGTTCCCGTGGCGACGAGATACGCTGTCAAATCAGTTTCGAAAACATCGCGGAGCCGTTGCTCGACTTTCGCGGTCAAGGGATCGGCGCCGTAGGGCATGACCGACCCACCGCCTGCTCGCGTCAGTGCTTCCAGTATTTCCGGCGACGCACCCGCGGCATTATCACTGCAGAAATTCCACCCCGTCATGGCACTGCCTTCAGCCTGATTGTTCCACTTGGCCTCCCGGTCGAAAGATCGAAAACGCGTAACTCCGCGCCACCATCCGATTTTCGTATATCGACGATCGCACGGCCATTATCGATCGAAATACCGGCAATATTGGCACCGGCCGGCATAGTATACTCCGCTTTGCCAAAGGGCTGAGCGGCGGTGACCCTGGTTTCGTCTTGCTCACCACCAATTCTGGTCATGAGCCCGTAAACCAGTAAACCCAGTCCCGCGAGAATGAGTACCCCCATGAAAATAACAAGGGCCTTGAGCGCCTGCATGGTATGACTTCCGTCCCAACGTTCCCAAAAGCCAGCGAATTCAAACGATGAATGAAGAGGTCTTGACGCACACCGTTTCCGAAGACGAAGCCGGCGACAGGCTTGACCGCCTGATTGCCTTGGCATTCCCCACGCTCTCACGTACACGGGCGAAAACGCTGATTGAAGACGGTGCCGTCAACGCCGGCGGCGAGACGATAACGGACCCATCTTACAGGGTCAAACCAGGTATACCGATTCAAGCGACCATCCCGGAACCCCGATCCACGCACATCAAGCCGGAACGGATACCACTCGATATTCGCTTTGAAGACGACGATGTCGTTGTCCTGGACAAGCCGGCGGGACTGGTCGTGCATCCCGCTCCCGGGCACCATGACGGAACACTCGTAAATGCATTGCTGGCGCATTGTGGAAATAGTCTATCCGGAATCGGCGGCGTTCGCCGGCCTGGCATCGTACACCGGATCGATAAGGATACGAGCGGGCTGTTGGTCGTCGCGAAAAACGACGCCGCGCACACAGCTCTCGCCGCTCAATTCGAAAAACATACGGTTGACCGGGTTTATAGCGCAGTGGTCTGGGGTGTTCCCTCTTCATCGAATGGAATTTTCGAGGGAAATATCGGGCGGAATCCGCGCAACCGGAAAAAGATGGCTGTTGTTCCTGACCCGCGCGGCAAATCAGCTTTGACACGGTATCGTGTTGTTCGGCAATTCGGTCTCCATGCAGCCTTCATCGAATGTGAGCTCGCTACCGGCCGCACACATCAAATTCGCGTGCATTGCACACATTTTGGGCATCCCCTTATCGGCGACCCAATTTACGGTCGTGCGAGCACAGCACGGCGTGACCGCCTGACACCAGAAGCTGCGAAATTCGTTAAAAACTTTGGGCGGCAAGCCTTACACGCGAGCGTGATCGGGTTTGAACATCCAGCTTCCGGGGAGAGAATTCGGATTGAAAGCGACTTACCTAATGATATCAATTTGTTAATAGAGAATTTATGATCAAAATACCTGCAAATAAAACTACATTAAATTAGTGGTAAACCTTGAATTTGAGCCCATAGGCCTTAAATAGGACATAATGTAAATTTACTAATCATATGCAGAAAATAAGACATTCGGGCATATGAACCAGGAGTACCGCTGAAATGAGTACACTTCCCAGCCTCACTATCAGCCCGGAGGGTAACCTCCAGCGATATCTGAATGAAATCCGGTCGTTTCCCATGCTAACGGCGAACGAGGAATACGTTCTTGCGCGTTCGTTCAGCGAGCACGAAGACGTTCAGGCTGCCCATAAGATGGTGACGAGCCACCTCCGGCTTGTTGCCAAGATCGCAATGGGTTACCGGGGCTACGGCCTTCCTTTGAACGAACTTATTTCAGAAGGCAATGTCGGCCTCATGCAGGCGGTGAAGCGCTTCGATCCAGAACGTGGCTTCCGTCTCGCGACTTACGCCATGTGGTGGATACGCGCGTCGATCCAGGAATACATTCTACATTCCTGGTCGCTGGTTAAAATCGGCACGACGGCGGCGCAAAAAAAGCTATTTTTTAATCTTCGCAAACTCAAGGGACGGCTGCAGGCCATCAACGACGGCGACCTACCCCCGGAAACCGTTACCAAAATTGCCGAAGAATTAAGTGTTCCGGAGCATGACGTCGTTTCCATGAACCGCAGGCTCGCCGGTGGTGATCATTCGCTCAATGCACCGCTTCGGGCGGACAATGACGGCGAATGGATGGATTGGTTGGTCGATGAGTCCGAAAACCAGGAAGTCGTCATCGCGGAAAACGAAGAGTTGGGCAAAAGGCGCGCGCTGCTTCAGGACGCCATGGGGACGTTGAAAGATCGTGAACGGCATATCCTTACGGAACGTCGCCTCAAGGATGATCCGACAACACTTGAAGATTTGAGCCAAGTCTATGGGATCAGCCGCGAACGAGTACGACAAATCGAAGTGAGAGCATTCGAAAAGCTGCAGAAGGCAATTCGCAATGCCGCTGTCGAAAAGCGTCTCGCCGAAACTGCTTAGTTTTAAATACTTCGAAAAGAATTAATTCTGGTCAGGAAGAGGGAGCAGCCTGCGTGGCTTGATCCTCTTCCTGATCCATTGGTTCGTCGTCGTCATCGTCAATTGCAGCCCCCATTGATCCAAGGCGAACGTTTCGTCCCCAGTTGTCGATGAGTTCCTTTTGACGGGCCTTAAGGTTCTTTTCCTTCATTTCCGACGTTACCGCTAAATAAGAAGCGACAACCGGAGGCGCGGCGAACAGTATTGCCCACCCTACTGCAGCCGCGCTGTACATCACCAATAAAGAAAACGGGTTGCTAACGACCAGCAATAGATTCTCGAAATCCCATAGCCCGCCTCCGCCGCGCCATAGGTCGATTGCATAGGGCAGGCAACCGCTGAAGTTTAAATATCCTACCGCTCGCGTGATGTACTTCGCAGGATGTCGGTCCATAATGAAATAGGCAACTAACGTCGGCGCCATTCCGACGAGTAGGAGTAACAACGTCGGCAGCGCAAAGACGCCAAATATCAGTGCAAGCAACCATGCAAGCAGGCCGCCCGCCGACCCCTTCTTTCCTTCTTTTTTATTCGCCGGACTTTTCGCCATATCCACCCTAGAACAAGAATGACGCCGCGAATATGCCAATGAAGGCAATCGTCGTCAGGAGGCCAGAAACAAAAGACGATACTTGCGCACCAAGATCATTTGCGATGGCGGCTCTGTTCAACTTGTCGTTTTCAAGCTGCGTCAGGCGCCTGGTCGCCTCCCCATATTCCTGCATCGCGGCATGGAAATGTTGCTCGTCGTTATTCAAGACATCGACATTGTCGACGGCGGCCAATACCTCCATCAGGCGCCCAGATTCTGCAGCCTCGTTCATCGCCTTGATGATACGTTTTCGAGTCTGGCGATTGTGGAAGCGCTTAATTGTCGGCTCCAGTACCGAAGCGGCAAGATTTGCCAGTTTTGGATAGGGTATCACTCGGCGACTTTTTTCCTGGACGTTTGACAACAATCGAACGGAAGCGAGCACAGGCAAATACGGATCCGCCTGATTATCCAAATCCCGCAACTCATTGCCGCGATGGCTGGTAAAATGAGTGGCAATAAACGCCGCCAAGTGCCTATCAACAAGGTGCCGTGTGTCAGGTTCGTCTGTGGCCATGACTTCCATAGACGGCAGGAGTTGATCCATCTCAATAACATAATATGCTTCGACAAGCGGGGATTTACAGGGTATGTGCGGATTAAGGTCGTAAATGACCCGTTCTATTCCATCGCCGATGTTCGTGCGGCCCATTACCTCTCTGGCACGGCGCAAATCACGAAAGAGCCCGACCAAATCGACGCGCGGACGCGGCTGAGACTCATCCCAAAAGCCCATCAAGTTATACTGCATTAATTGCGCGAATTCGTTTCGCGTCCCGCTGCTTTCGCTGTGCATCGCGAGCACATTCGGGAAACCGTCGGGAATGGCGCGAAAATCACGAAATCTTATTGGCCCCGCAGGGTCAAGGGCGATGCAGGATCGCGCTACGACGTTATCGTCGGTATCCATCTCGCCGGCAACCGACTTCGCGTCGTTCATCGCATTAACTTTAGCGTCGTCGCCAAGTGCCCGGCGTAGCCAAGTGTCGACCGTGCCATCGCGGATAATCGTGACCGACATATCCCAGTTGGTCGACATCGTGTGTGCCAATTCCCGGCAAGTATAGTGATCTTTGTTCATAAAGGAGAATGAGCGCGATGCTCGCGATTCCATTGATTGCTGAATCGGGCTTCCGCGCCGTCCGTTTGCCCACATACCCAAATCATCGGTCGTCCAGCGTTCCATGGGATCGTCATTGAGCAACCCGCGAAGCGCTTCCATCACCGTCAAGGAGATCCGTGTCTGATGCGTTAGGGCACCGTACGATCCTTTGGTTAGCTTTGCTTCGAGAACTTCTTGGTCGCTCATGCCTTGACACGGGCTCGCGCCGATCATCATCGCCAGGATTGTGACACCAAGCGAATAAAGGTCGTCCGACGGCGTTCCCAAGCCACGGCCCGCGGGCATGCAGAGGCAGGATTCTATTGGCTCGTAGACAAACGGTTGGGCTATTGCGGGCGCGGCGGATGCACACTCGCCAAGCGTGAACCGGCCATTTTCCGAACCGCCAGTGTAAATATTTGTCGGTCGAATTGCACGATGCGTAATGTCGTGCTCGCGCAGCTCCCGCAAGACCTGATATGCAGGGTTCACGAAAAGATCGACGATCGCCTCTTCACGCATCGGCTCGAATGTGTCTTCAAGCGAAGACATCAGCCTGGTGCCCTCTGGCCGCCCGAAGATAAATACAGGGCATCGCCGCCCTTCAGGTGGCCAATCGACGATTCCCCAATCTCGGATATTCATCAAATACGGTGTCTCGACACGACTGAGTGCACTGATCAAATCAAAACGCGTCGGCATTTTTGGGTCGCAAATGAGGCCAATCAGATCGCGTTGTTCGTCGCGAACATGTCGGACCTTGTAGGCAACGGCCGGCGGATTATCGAAATTCGGCAGGGGCTCGTCGACGGCAATTTCATACCGGTCGCGTAGCTTGACTCGCTTGGCGGTATCACCGTTCGCCATGCCTGCTTCCCTGTCGACATACATGTACGCCAACGGCGGCGCACAGCTTAAAGGAAAGCAGTATACCGGAAATGGTTAACGGAAACTTTCTAGAGTGCCGCAAGGAAGTAATTAGCGGGTATTTTTGTCTGAATTCACCGTCCGAGGGATGAATGCATACCCTAAATTCAACAGGTTATACGTCTTATGCTGCAAACGGATCCTTGACCATGATTGTATCGTCCCGTTCCGGACTCGTTGAAAGCAGCGTAACCGGCGCATCGATAAGCTCCTCGATTCGTCGAATGTATTTTATCGCCGTGGCCGGTAGTTCGGCCCAGGAACGCGCACCCTCCGTACTATCCTGCCAACCTTCGAGCGTTTCATACACTGGCTGCGCCGCCGCCTGCATTGCCATAGAAGCAGGCAGGTAGTCGTACCGGTCGCCGCCAATATCGTAGCCGGTGCAGATATCGATCGTTTCCAGGCCGTCCAAAACATCCAGCTTGGTCAGAGCGATTCCATCAATTCCACCGACCTTGATCGCCTGCCTGACAAGTACCGCATCGAACCAGCCGCAACGCCGCCGGCGCCCTGTGACCGTCCCAAATTCACGTCCCCTCTCACCCAGCAAAACGCCTGTTGCGTCTTCCAGTTCGGTGGGAAAGGGTCCGGATCCGACACGTGTCGTGTAGGATTTTGTAATCCCGAGCACGTACCCGAGACCGCGCAGCGCGAAACCAGATCCTGCGGCGGCTTGTCCCGCCACCGTGTTGGAGGACGTCACATAAGGATAAGTGCCATGATCGATATCGAGCATCGCCCCTTGAGCGCCCTCGAATAAGATGCGCCGCCCGTCCAGCCTCGCTTCGTCGATGACACGCCACGCCGCCCCCATATAAGGCAGAATACGTGGCGCGATCTCAAGCAATTCGGCAAGCAAGCCGTCAGCTTCGATTTCTGTCTCGCCCAATCCACGCAGAATGGCATTGTGGTGAAACAATAGATGCCGAAGTTTGTCTTCTAAGACTTCCCGGTCAGCAAGATCACAGACCCGAATGGCCCGACGACCGACTTTGTCCTCGTAAGCGGGGCCAATTCCGCGGCCCGTGGTTCCAATTTTGGAGTTGCCCCGCGCCGTTTCGCGGACCCGGTCCAAATTGCTGTGCAGCGGAAGAATCAGCGCCGCATTTTCGGCAACGACCAAGTTTTCCGGTTCCAGGGATACGCCTTCCCCCCGGAGGCGCTCGATTTCCTCGAGCAACGCCCAGGGATCGATAACAACGCCATTGCCGATAACCGAAAGCTTGCCTTTGCGAACCACGCCCGAAGGCAACAGGCTCAGCTTGTACGTCTTCCCATCGATAACGAGCGTATGTCCGGCATTATGCCCGCCTTGAAATCGCGTGACGACTTCCGCCCGCTCTGAAAGCCAGTCAACAATTTTGCCTTTGCCCTCGTCGCCCCATTGCGAGCCAACGACTACAACATTCGTCATTTTCTTATGAACTCCCCTCACCTTCGCCAAGCGCAACAACGCGTCCGTCGCGAAAGATGTGTGTGCAACCAAGACGGCGCGCTTCCTCTAAATCGTCCGCAACTGCCTCCAACCCGGAAACCGCAATCGACCCCGTGGCCCGGAGTGTTGCAGCCTCCTGCGGCGTCACGCCAAATGGCAGGAAAACACGTTCGAGTGCTTCCGGCGCCGATACGGCCCGCAAGACGCTATCCAAAAACAGCGAAAACCCGGTCGCCGGCTCTCCAGCGCCTGCCAGATACCGGCCGCCCCGACCTATTTCGCCGCGCACACCCCGACCGAACAGCGTAAAACTCAAGCCTGAGTGGTATTCGAAACCGCGATGTTCCACCGGATCAACCGTGATCATGACGTCGGGCGACATTTCTTTTACCAGTCTCACCGTTTCGGCCAAATGCGCTCTTTCCGCTGCCGCCTCCTCCGGCAAATCCAATCTACGCAACACGGCTAACGCTTTTCCCGCAGGGCCGGTGGCTTCAAGCAAACGCGCAAATAACACATGATCTCTGCCAAAAGCTGCAACCGCAACGGCATCCTTCCGATCCAGCGCCCCGCGAAGGGAAACGGTCGCCGTATCGTCCATCCCCAGGGATTTGCAAAGGCCTGGAACAAGCGTTGGAAGGTTGATGTCGACGGAAAGTTCCGACACACCGGCACAATGCAATGAAGCTGCCGCCAATGAAATCACTTCCGCGTCCGCTGCCGGGTCCGCCGTCCCGATAAGCTCGACCCCCGCTTGCCGGAACTCCCGCTCCGGCCGAAGCTGGCTGCCCCGGACCCGCAAAACCTGCCCGGCATAGGCGAGACGAAGCGGTCGCGGTGTCTTTGCCAGCCGCGTTGTCGCAATTCGGGCGACTTGCAGGGTCATATCCGCACGGACACCCATCATGCGTTGGCTCACGGGATCCATCAGCCGGAACGTCGCGTTTGCGATCGAGGCCGCCGCCCCATCTAGCAGCGTATCCTCAAATTCGATGAGGGGTGGCGTTACACGGGTATAGCCGTAACTTGCGAAAGACAACAGCAGCCGCGCCACGATATCTGCCTCGTGCGCCGCATCGGGGGGCAGGCCGTCCCGCAAGCCGTCGGGCAGCAATGCCTTGGTACCTGAATTGGTCATCGAACAGTCGGTCTGAATTTCACGTGATTGAACAGAACGCGGTTTGGTAACGGGTTTAGCCGCGCGGGGCAAGCAACGATCATAGACTATCGGCGGATCACCACCAATGAGCCGTCTTCTAAGCCAAATGCGATGTCGGGGAAAGCAGCGCCATCCAGGTCGGCCAAGACGATCGATGTCACAATTTTAGACGGCTGCGGTAGCGTCAGCAGCTCCCGGCTGCTCGTTCCGGCAAAACTGACGACGGCCAGGTTGTCGCGGTCAAGGGTTGGCAAAATAATATCCGGCACGCCATCGCCATCGACATCTTCGATGATGCTCATCGCAAGGATTGTGGAACCGATAAAGTGGGTCGAATAACCGCCGCGCGCACTGTCCCGAACAAACCGTTCGCCGTCACGCTGGTATATCGTGAGAATTCCGGAAAGGTGCGGCGTCACGACAGCCGCAATCTCCGTGATGCCATCGCCATCGAAATCGGCCGCACCCACCGGGTTCAACCAGCGATAGCTCAGGCCGATTGGATCCGATTCACCAATCGACTCCAGTTTGTTGCCAGCCACGCGATAGAGCGCGATCGATGCCCCGGCACTCAAATACGATCTAACGACGAGAATCGCCTCTTCTCCGTTGAGGTCGATGATGCGCGGTTCCAGATCCTCAAAAACGGAATCGTTCGGTAGCTTATGGGAAAGAACGCGGCCGTCTTTCAGGCGCACTCTGAGCATCTCGGCTTCGACGTTGTCGCCCAGAACACCGTGCCGGTACAGAAGTGTCGGTTCAGATAACCAGGCCTGCGCAATCGCACCAGCACCATAGGCAATACGCCCATCCGGGATCGGGTCGGCATTCCCACCGGTCCATTTATTCTTTGCAACCGGTTCTAAAGAGAACATTTCACCGGCGCGGACTAACTTGAAACGCTCGTCTTCGGTGTGAGCAAACACAATGCCCGTGTCCCGGTCGCGCCGTATATCGACGAGACCGCTAACAGTTGCGACGGTTTGTGGTTCCCAGTTCAACTCACCGGCGTGTGCCAAAGGCGCCAGAGCCGTCGCAACGGCAAGGCCGATTGCAACGTCCCTAAAAGGCAAGTTGCTTCACTTGAATGATGTTGGGCAGACCGCAAACGGCATCGAGAACGTCGGGTTGGAGTGGCTGATCTATCCGCAGGAGCGCAATGGCATCGCCGCCTTCGGCGGCACGGCCAAGGTGAAACGTCGCAATATTGATCCCTGCATCGCCAAGTGTCCGCCCCAAATCGCCAATGACGCCCGGTTTATCGTGGTTTGTAATATACAACATATTCGGCGCGAGCTCGGCTTCGATGCCGATCCCCTTCACGTCGACAATTCGGGCCCGGTCACCACCAAATAATGTGCCGGCGACACTGCGCGATTGCCGCTCGGTCGTGACCGAAAGCCGGATCAGCGTTTCGTAATCGCCGGGCTGTTCGTTCTTAGTCTCGGTGACGCTGATATTCCGGTCGCGAGCGATCGATGGCGCGCTCACCATATTAACGGCGTCCAGCATCGGCCTCATCAGGCCCGTAAGCACGGCCGCCGCGAGGGGTCGCGTGTTTAAGGTCGCAACATGCCCTTCGAAATCGATCTGGACTGTTTTGAGACCCGTCTCGGTCAGCTGACCCGCAAAACTCCCCAGTTGCTCCGCCAACGCCATATAGGGGCGCAGCTTCGGTGCTTCTTCGGCACTGACGGACGGCATGTTGATCGCATTCGTCACAGCACCGGTCAGCAAATAGTCCGACATCTGCTGAGCAACCTGAAGCGCCACCTTCTCTTGCGCCTCTGTTGTTGCAGCCCCGAGATGTGGCGTGCAGACGACATTGTCGCGGCCGAAGAGCACATTCTCTCGGGCGGGCTCCGAAACGAAAACGTCGAATGCGGCGCCCGCCACATGGCCGGAATCCAGTGCGTCGGCGAGATCTTCCTCGACGACCAAACCGCCGCGTGCGCAATTTATAATTTGCACCCCCGGACGCATTTTGGCGATCGCCGCCGCGTCAATAATACCTTTGGTGCTGTCCGTTAACGGGGCATGCAGCGAAATAAAATCCGCGCGTGCGCATAGGTCGTCGAGCGACAGTTTCTCAATGCCCAAATCCGTTGCCCGTTCCTGCGACAGGTAAGGATCGTGCACGACAACCCTCATCCGCAAGCCTTGCGCGCGATCGGCGACGATGGAGCCAATATTGCCGCAGCCAATCAGTCCAAGCGTCTTGCCTTCGATTTCGCGCCCCATGAACCGAGACTTCTCCCACTTGCCGGCTTGCGTCGAGCTATTCGCCGTCGGAAGCTGCCTTGCGAGCGCGAACATCATCGCGATGGCATGCTCCGCCGTCGTCGTCGCGTTGCCGAACGGCGTATTCATCACGACCGCACCTTTCGCCGTTGCCGCGGGCACATCGATATTATCGACACCGATACCAGCACGGCCCACGACTTTCAGTCGCGTCGCGGCATCAAGAACTTCTGATGTAACCTTGGTCGCCGACCGCACCGCCAAACCATCATATTCACCGATACGCGCGACCAGTTCTTCAGGTGACAAGCCGGGTTCGAAATCGACTTCGATTCCATTCTCCTTGAAAATCTCAACCGATTGCGGGCTGAGCTTGTCCGATATCAACACTTTAGTCATAGACTTGTTCGCCTTATTCGGCCGCAGCCTGTTGGGAAAGATGATCGTGGGCCCAGTCGAGCCAAGGAAGTAATGCTGCGACGTCCGCGGTTTCAACTGTGGCGCCACCCCAAACGCGCAGGCTAGGCGGCGCGTCTCGATAGCCATCGACGTCGTAAGCGACACCTTCTTCCTCAAGAAGTTGGGCTATCGATGCCGGCGTTTCGGCTTTGTCGTTCGGAAGTTCGAGACAAATTGACGTGCAGGATCGCGTCGCGGGTTCTTTCGCAAGAAAGCGAACCCAGTCCGTTCGATCGACCCACGTTTCGATCACCGCCAAATTCGCATTCGACCGCGCGATCAACGTCTCAAGCCCGCCAATCGACTCCGCCCATTTCAGGGAATCGATGCAATCTTCAACCGCGAGCATCGACGGTGTGTTAATTGTCGCGCCCTTGAATATTCCGGCGTTCAGTTTCCCGCCCTTCGTCAGTCGAAATATCTTGGGCAAAGGACGGCCAGAATCGAAAGTCTCAAGCCGCTCGACGGCGCGGGGTGACAGCGCCAACATGCCGTGCGCTGCTTCACCGCCGAGGACCTTCTGCCATGACCAGGTCACGACATCGAGCTTCTGCCACGGCAATGGCATCGCATAGACCGCCGAAGTCGCATCGCACAGCGTCAGACCGGCCCGGTCGTCCGCGATCCAGTCGCCATCGGGCACGCAAACGCCGCTGGTCGTGCCATTCCAGGTAAAAACGATATCGCGGTCGCTATCAACCTTGGAGAGATCAGGAAGCAAACCGTAACCGGACTCATGCGACCGCACGTCTTCGAGCTTCAACTGCTTGGTCATATCGCCAATCCAGCCCGCACCGAAGGATTCCCACGCCAACATGTCCACGCCGCGTTCGCCCAGCATCGACCACATCGCTATTTCCATCGCACCCGTATCGGAAGCCGGCACGATACCGAGATGGTAATCATCCGGGAGTCCCAAAATTGCGCGGCTGCGATCAATCACTTCGGCCAGTTTCGCCTTGCCAGGTGTCGACCGATGCGACCGGCCGACCACGGCGTCTGAGAGCGCAGCGAGAGACCAGCCCGGGCGTTTGGTACACGGCCCCGAGGAGAAATTTGGATTGTTAGGGCGAACCGTCGGCATACCCATTGTTCGATCCTTTCATGCTCAACCGAACCAACTCTCCAGAGGCGCGGCGGGCGGCAGACTAAGCGTCGTATTACATGTGGTCAACGCCGTTTATGTTGCAACGCAACATTGATTTAGTGCTCCGCAAACATATTGATATGTAACAATTTGCGTCTGCGACTTTCTGTCACTACCGTGCCTCCAGAGCAGAGACAGCAAATGACATTCCCGCAAATCTATATTTTCGCCGTATTGGCGGCCACACTAACCCTATTTATTTGGGGACGATGGCGCTACGACATCGTCGCACTTCTGGCGCTGCTCGCCGTCGTCATTGGCGGACTGATCCCCCCTGAGAAAGCCTTCGACGGCTTCGGGCATCCCGCGGTGATCACTGTCGCCGCGGTCCTCGTCATATCAAAAGCAATACAAAACTCGGGCTTGATCGGTTGGCTTGCGCGCAGCCTGGAGGCCTTTAATCAAAGGCCCGAACTGCAAACCGGTGCGGTCGTGATCCTTGTCGGCGTGCTATCGGCCTTTATGAATAACGTTGGTGCACTAGCCTTGCTGCTGCCGGTTGTCATCCATACGGCACGAAAATCCGGACGTTCGCCCAGCATGCTACTCATGCCGCTGTCGTTTGGATCTCTGCTTGGCGGCCTCGTCACGCTCATCGGCACGCCACCGAACATCATTATCGCGACCTACCGGGGCACGCTGGGACAGGAACCGTTCGGCATGTTCGACTTTGCCCCGGTCGGCATTGTGGTCGCAATCGCCGGCGCGCTCTTCATCGCGCTTATCGGTTGGCGCCTGATCCCCGCACGCGAAGGTCAAGGGGCGGAGAAAGGCGGCCTGTTCGATATTGAAGGCTACATCACCGAGCTTGTTGTGCCGGAAGATTCGAACCTATCCGGGAAATCCATTCGCGAATTGCTAGAGCCGGCGGGCCATGGCGAAGTCGTTGCGGTGGCCTTGCAGCGCGGGGAAAGCCGCCGACTGAAACCGGCCTTAAATGAAATTGTCAGGGACGACGATACGCTTTTGCTGGAAGGGTCGGCACAATCAATCGAAACGATAATTCATGATTCCGGCCTGCGCCTTGTGGGTTCGAGTACGCTCGACCCCAAAGCATTGGAGTCCGAGGACATCCACTTCGTCGAAGCGGTCATTACGCCAAACTCCCGTCTCGTGCGGCGAACCGTTGCGCAAGCGATGTTTGGCAGGCGCTATGGGCTCAATTTGCTCGCGCTGGCGCGGCAGGGCCGGCCGATCCGGGAAAATTTACGAAAAGTGACGTTGCGTGCAGGCGACGTATTGCTGTTGCAAGGGGACGCTCAGGCTCTGCCGGAATCATTGTCCACGTTGGGATGCCTGCCTCTGGCGGAGCGGGACCTTACGCTGCATCGACTTCCGAGTCCCCTTCCTCTAATCGTTTTTGCAGGCGCTATTGCATCAAGTGTCCTCGGGTTTCTGTCAATCCCCGTCGCCTTCACGGCCGCGGTCGTCGCATTGGTCCTAACGCGCAGCGTAAACTTGCGGGAGCTCTATTCGAGCGTCGACTGGTCCGTTATCGTACTTCTGGCGGCGATGGTCCCAGTTGGCCTAGCCGTCGAAGTTTCCGGGGCAACAGCGATCATCGCCGATGGCGTCGCCAACTTGGCAGCCGTCTTGCCACCCTGGTCGGTCGTGCTCGTCATATTGCTGGTCGCCATGGTCCTTTCCGACGTCATGAACAACGCCGCAACCGCTGTATTGATGGCGCCGCTCGCCTTTGGGGTGGCCGAGCGCATCGCTGTCAGTCCGGACCCTTTACTAATGGCGGTCGCAGTTGGCAGTTCCTGCGCGTTCCTTACGCCGATAGGCCATCAATCGAACATTCTCGTAATGGGTCCCGCAGGCTACCGGTTCGGCGACTATTGGCGCATGGGACTGCCGTTGGAAATCATCATTGTCGTTATAAGCGTACCCGCGATCCTCTGGATATGGCCGCTTTAAAGGCCGTAATACCAGGGCCCGAATAGGCTGAAAACAATCCAAAGCAGGAAGATTAGCGGCAGCCCGGCGCGCACGAAATCGATAAACCGGTAATGACCAGGGCCCATCACCAAAAGATTGGTTTGATACCCAACCGGCGACGCAAACGAACAGTTCGCGGCAAAGACGACGGCGACGGCGAAGGGCTCTACCGGCGCGTTGACAGCATGCGCGACACCGACGGCAATCGGCGTAAACAAGACCGCCGTGGCTTTCGTACTGAGGACATTCGACAACAAGGCGACGAGCAGGAAAAACGCGGAAAGCACGACCGATATCGGCGCATCTCCAAAAACCGACAACATCGTTTCCGCCAAGAAATCAGCCCCCCCGGTCTCCTGCATTGCCGCGCCCAACGCGAGGGCCGCAGCGATAAGGAACACAAGCTGCCGGTCGAGTGCACGCATGGCGTCGCGAACGCCGATAACGCCGGTTGCGACCATCGCGACGGCGCCGGTAACCGCCGTAATCGCGATTGGCATCAAACCCGTCGCCGCCAACCCGACGACCGCAAAGAAGGTCGCGCCCGCGCGAAAAGCGTGATGCGTCGCCGGAATATTCGCCGCCGACCATTCCATCAGCAGAACGTCGTGATTGCCACGCAGCGCCTGTATGTCTTCCCGGTGTCCTTGCAAGAGCAATTCGTCGCCCGCTTCGAGGCGGATTTCCGTCATCCGGCGCCGAAGGAGGTGGCTGCGCCGCTGAATACCGACCACGATGCAGTGATATTGATAACGGAAGCCGATTTCTTCGAGTGTGCGCCCGATCAAGCTTGATCCCGGCTTCACCATTGTTTCAGCCAGAACCTGACCGCCGATATTCCAACGGCCGCTGCCTTCCGGCTCGTCGGGATATTTCGGATGCAGCGAATTGGGGTCGGCCTTTGAAATTTCAGCGAGGGAATCCCGTGTCGCCGCGACAATCAGAATATCTTCATCTTCGAGCGTAATGTTGTCGAATGGGGGCACAAATGCATGCTCGCCACGCTGCACCATCAAAATCATGACATCGGGAATGGCGGAGAGCCGTCCCCCTTCGAATTCCGCTTCTTTAAGCCGAGACTTTTCCGTGATTGTAATTTGTGCAATGAAGCGTCGGCTGTCCCGGGCCAAGGAAGCCGCCATGTCTTCATGATCGGGCAGAAGCGCCGGCGCCGCGGTCAGGAGATAAAAAAGACCGGCCGCCGCCAACACGAGGCCCGGCACGGTAAAGTCGAAAAATCCAAACGGTGCTTCGCCGAGCTGCACCAGGCCGCTCGATACCAGGAGGTTCGTCGACGAGCCGATCAGGGTCGTCATGCCGCCCAGCATCGCCGCGAAACTGAGCGGCATCATCAGCCGGCTGGGGCGCTTGCCGAGCCTGAGCGCTATCGCCTGCATGATCGGGATGAAAATCACGACGACCGGGATATTATTGAGAACCGCGCTCACCACCAATATGGCCGAAAGCGCCATAATCATCGTCCCGCTGCTGCTGCCCCGTCCCATCGCGAGAACCAGCGCCGCCCCCTTGTCGAGTGCGCCCGTACGCTCCAGAGCATCACCAACGACCAATAATCCCAGCACAGCGATCAATGCGGGATTTGCAAAGCCGGAGAAGAGACGCACGGCGTTGAGCTTGTTGATGCTGCCGTCGTCGGAAACTGGAAAAATGTAGAAAATTATCAGGAGTCCGCAGAGGACGCCCAACGACGTAACCTCAAGCGGAACCTTCTCCGTCGCGTAAAGAGCGAGCGAAGCAACGATCAGGGCGAATACCGCCGCCATTTGGAACGTTGCGATTTCCATGACTGCTCCGCTGGGCTATACCGCTTTATCGCAGAAACATCGACAATATTTGGTTAACGGGCGGATATCGATCGTGAAAAGAACCCTTTATGAACTGACGGGTAAGGATGACCGGCGCTTCAGCCCTTATTGTTGGCGCACGCGGATGGCATTGGCCCACAAGGGTATTTCCGTAGATTACGAGGCCTGTTGTTTTACCGAAAAGGACAAAATCGCCTTTAGCGGATCCGAAAAATACCCCGTGCTTGTCGAAGGCGACGAAATCGTAGCCGATTCTTGGAAAATCGCCTGTTATCTCGAAGATACCTATCCGGATAAACCGTCGCTCTTTGGCGGCGACGGCGGCCGGCACATGGCGTACTTCCTCAACACGTGGACCGACACACAGCTTCATCCCGCAATATTGCGCACGATCATCTGGGACGTCTTCCAGCATATTAACGATGCCGATATCGAATATTTCAGAGCGGACCGCGAAGCGCGGTTCAAGCAAACGCTCGAGGCTCTCAGAGATGAACAGGAATCACGGGCCGAAGAGCTGGAGAAAACCCTGCTGCCGCTCCGCTTGGTCTTGAAAAAACAGGCTTGGTTCGGCGGCAACGCACCGTCTTACGACGATTATATCGTCTTCGGCGCCTTGCAATGGCCACGCAGTGTCAGCCCCTTTCCCGTGGTGAAGCCGGATGATTCCGTCTATGAGTGGCGAAGTCGAATGATCGGCCTTTTCGACAACCTGGCGGACAGCACAACGCATTACGATTACTGAGCGGTTCGGCTAGCCTGGCCGTCGATAGGTTCGGCGTGCCAGGCTCAATTATTTCGACGCGGTGCAGCAAATTGCCGCTTGAATACTCGCCTTGTTCTGGAATTTATTTTTGGCGAAAAACGATTAGTCGAAGCAATTTAAAATCAACTCCAAATCGCTTTCCATAATGAGTATTATCGCACAATCGATTGATTTTAGAGGCGTTTGTGATCGGACATTCTACCAAAAAATATTGAGATCGGTCGAACCGGTAAAGTACCAATCACCGAATGTCTCAAGTTGAAGGGAACAGCGGAAGTCGATCCGGTACGCCGCGAGTTCCGTTCGTAGCCGAGGCTGTTGATAAAGTCTGTTTTGGTCGATTTCTGGTGTCCGCTTTGTAGTAATAGCGGACATTTGTTTTCCGCTTTGGCGGAATGCCTCAGCGGATATGGGATGTTTGTGAGTTTTGCCGTTTTCAGTTCATGCGGTCATGCCAGTCTCGGCCTTGGTGGTGGTATGGCGACGCATGCGATCAGGCGTTTGAGGTTCTGTACGGTGGCGGCAAGCAAGAACTCGTCGCGGGCGCCGGATAGGCCGCGTAACCGGAGCCTGGTGAGGCCGAGGATGCGTTTGGCTTCGCCGAAGAGTGCCTCGATTTTCTTACGCTCGGCTCTGGCAATCCGATAGGCCTTCGTCTCCATTAGCGTTCGCGTGTGGTCGCGAGCCGATTCATTGGGATCACGTGGGATCCGGCGCGATATCACATTGGGACAGCATCGCTGTTTCAAGTCGCACGCTTGGCAGTCGGCCTTGAGAGCGAGATACTTGTAAGTGTTATCCGAAAGGAGTGTCCCGGTCGTCCGTAATGTCTTGCCCGCGGGACAGAGATAGATGTCCTGTTCTTCGTCGTAGATGAAGTCCTCGCGCGAGAATGTTCCATCTTTGCGCTTACCCTTGTCCCAGACCGGAATATGGGGCTCGATCTTGCGGTCGATCAGCCAACCGAGCATCTCGCCGGTGCCGTATGCGACATCGCCTGCGATGTGCTTTGGCTTGAGAGCAAATCGTTCCTCGACCCGCTCAATCATGGTCTCGGTAGCGTCGACCTCCTTGGATATCCGTGTCGGCGTCGCCTCGACATCGAGGATGACCGACTCTTCCATATCGATCAGATAGTTCAGGCTGTAGCCGAACATTACCTTGTGCCGCCCTCGCGTCGTCCATGCGGCGGACGGGTCGACCGGCGATATCGCCTTGGGCGGACGTTCGGGGTTGGTCGTCGGATTGACGCCTTCTAAGGCCGCCACGTATTCAGCGATAGGCCGGCGCGACAGGTCTTCCGCACTCCAATCGACACTGGCGCCTTCGACCCGCTGGAAGCGGCTCGCATCGGCCTCAATGACGGACGCATCCACGGCAAAGCCTTCGCCACCGACAAGACCGGCCTTCATGCAACCGCACACCACCTCCTCGAACACCGTTCGCAAGATATCGCTCTCTCGGAAGCGACCGTGGCGATTGACCGAAAAGGTCGAGTGATCGGGCGCCTTGTCTTCCAGTCCAAGCCGGCAGAACCAACGGTAGGCCAGGTTCAATTCGACTTCCTCGCAAAGCCGACGTTCCGAGCGGACTGAATAGCAGTAGCCGACCAGCAACATCCGGATCATCAGTTCCGGACAGATCGACGGTCGTCCTATCGAGCTGTAATGGGGCTTCAACTCTTCGCGCAGCCAACTCAAATCCAGAACAGCATCAATCCGCCGAAGCAAATGCCCCTCCGGGATCACCGTTTCGAGATCGAACGCGTAGAAAAGACGATCTTGCTGACCTAACGCCGCGCCCATCATCGTACTGACTCCGTCCCATAACCCAAGACGAAGGAATCACATCCAGATTCCGCGCTCAACCGACTTTTTCAACACTCTCAGCCAGAAGCGATTCCTCGACAGAGCTTAGAACGGCACTGTCGCGCCTCCGCGTGTCTTCGTCTTGTTCCGGAAACGTGTGAAATAGTTCAAACAAGTGCTGCAGCCTATCGCAGAGACGATCATTTCGGCGCAATGCGGCCAGGCTTGCTCGGCAACCTTGCGCGTGGGTCCGTTATTTTGCCCGTGTCGATAAACTGTGATAAATAAGCCTCATCCTCGGTCAGGTCCGAATAGCCGAGTGGAACGAATTCACTAATTCCCAAGGCGCTGTTACGGTGAACGAATGAAGCCTTCAGCGAGGGACGCTCACGGGCATTGTCGTTAATATGCCGTCTTATTAACTAATTTGGATCACCTTGAAAGCCAATCCTGGCTGAGCTATGGATGAAGTCGTGGGTTTTCCGCCGGATCGCAGAATGATTTTGCGACCCGGCGTCCGGGCTGCCAATAACACTGATGGGTCTAGATCGCTATGAGCTTGTACACAGATTATTTAACCGAAATCGAAGAGCGAAAATCTCAAGATTTAAATCCAAAACCCATTGAGGATGGCGCTCTCCTCAGCGAGGTCATTGCGCAGATAAGGGATGTTAATCATGAGCACAGGGAAGAGTCCGTAAAGTTCTTCATCTATAATACGATTCCCGGAACGACCAGTGCTGCGAGCGAAAAGGCGAAATTCTTAAAAGAGATTATTCTCGGCGAGGCGGTCGTCGAGGAGATTTCGCCATCCTTCGCCTTTGAGCTGTTGTCCCACATGAATGGGGGCCCTTCAGTCGAGGTCCTTCTCGATTTGGCCTTGGGTGACGATGCATCGATCGCCCGGCAAGCGGCCGACGTCCTGAAAACACAGGTCTATTTGTACGCTGCGGACACGGACCGGCTTGGCGAGGCGTATCGCGCGGGGAACGATGTCGCCAAGGACATTCTAGAAAGTTATGCGAAGGCAGAATTTTTTACGAAACTGCCTGACATAGATGAAGAGATTAAGGTCGTGACCTACGTCGCCGCGGAGGGCGATATTTCCACCGACCTGATGTCTCCCGGCAACCAGGCACACTCCCGGGCGGACCGGGAGCTGCACGGAAAGTGCTTTATCTCTGAAACGGGACAGGCCGAGATTCGAGCTCTGCAACAACAGCATCCGGGCAAACGGGTGATGGTGATTGCCGAAAAGGGGACGATGGGCGTGGGGTCCTCCCGCATGTCGGGGGTCAATAACGTTGCCCTGTGGACCGGCGAGCCAACAAGCCCCTATATCCCCTTTGTGAACAATGCCCCAATTGTCGCGGGGACGAATGGTATTTCACCCATTTTTATGACGGCCTTGGGTGTGACCGGCGGCATTGGCATCGACCTTAAGAACTGGGTCAGAAAACAGGATGAGGATGGCAACCCGATCCTGAACAACGACGGCAGTCCTATTCTCGAGGAAAAGTACTCCGTCGCAACGGGCACCGTTCTGACCATCAATACAAAAGACCAGAAATTGTGCGACGAAGACGGCAATGAAGAACTCATGGGTGTATCCGCATCCTTCACACCTCAAAACGTCGAATTCATCAAGGCCGGCGGTTCCTATGCTGTTGTTTTCGGAAAAAAGCTGCAGACATTTGCAGCCGAGGCCCTTGGGGTCGAGCTGCAATCCGCCTTTGCGCCTTCACAGGAACTTTCGCACGCGGATCAAGGCCTGACCGCCGTCGAGAAAATCTTCAACAGAAACGCTATCGGGGTGACCGAGGGGGCGGTTCTGCACGCGGGCTCGGACGTCCGGGTGCGGGTGAACATCGTCGGGTCGCAGGATACGACTGGCCCGATGACGGTTCAGGAATTGGAGGCCATGGCCGCAACGGTGATCTCGCCAGACGTCGACGGCGCCTACCAATCGGGGTGTCATACGGCGTCGGTTTGGGATCTGAAGGCCCAGGCGAATACGCCCAAACTCATGGCATTCATGAATAAGTACGGTCTCATCACGGGACGGGACCCAAAAGGCGTCTACCATCCCATGACGGACGTCATTCATAAGGTCTTGAACGACATCACGATCGATGACCGGGCCATCATTATCGGCGGCGACTCTCACACGAGGATGTCGAAGGGCGTCGCGTTCGGCGCCGATTCAGGCACCGTCGCGCTCGCCCTGGCGACCGGCGAGGCAACGATGCCTATTCCCGAGTCTGTCAAAGTCACCTTCAAGGGCCGGATGGCCGATCACATGGATTTCCGTGACGTGGTCCATGCGACCCAGGCGCAAATGCTGGAACAGTTTGGCGATAACGTTTTCCAGGGCCGGATCATCGAAGTCCACATCGGAACGCTGCTTGCGGACCAGGCCTTCACCTTTACGGACTGGACCGCCGAAATGAAGGCAAAAGCGTCCATTTGTATTTCCGACGATGCCACCCTCATCGAATCCCTCGAGATCGCCAAGAGCCGCATTCAGGTCATGATCAACAAGGGCATGGACAATGGCGTCCGGATGCTAAAGGGGTTGATCGATAAAGCGGACAAGCGCATCGCGGGCATAAAATCCGGCGAGAACCCGGCTCTCTCGCCGGACGCCAATGCCAAGTACTACGCGGAAGTCGTCGTCGACTTGGATCAAATCGTCGAGCCGATGATTGCCGATCCGGATGTCGAGAATATCGACGTGTCCAAGCGGTATACGCATGACATGATCCGGCCGATTTCTTACTACAAGGCGGAAAAAAAGGTCGATCTTGGCTTTGTCGGTTCCTGCATGGTGCACAAAGGGGATATGAACATTGTCGCTCAAATGTTCAGAAACCTGGAAAAGATGCACGGCAAGGTCGAGTTCAAGGCGCCGCTGGTTGTCGCGCCGCCAACATACAACATCGTGGATGAGTTGAAGGCGGAAGGCGACTGGAGCATTTTGCAGAAATATGCCGGTTTCGAGTTCGACGACAGTGCGCCGAAGACGGACGCTCGCGTGGAATACGATAACGTCATGTATCTGGAGAGACCCGGCTGCAATCTGTGCATGGGGAACCAGGAAAAGGCGGCAAAGGGCGACACCGTCATGGCGACATCGACGCGTCTTTTTGCGGGACGGGTGGTTGAAGACTCCGATGATAAGAAGGGCGAATCCCTGCTGGCTTCAACACCGGTGGTCGTCCTCTCCACCATTCTCGGCAGAACGCCTACTTTGGAAGAATACAAGGCAGCCGTGAAAGGCATCACTTTGACCAAGTTTGCCCCGCCGCTGCAAAACCCGCCGGCTTCAGCATCGTTGCATAGTTAGGCGCTGTTGCTTGGGGCCGATAGCGGCCCTTGTATGGATTGCCTATTCCTGCGATAGGCAATCCATATCCGCGTCGCGCTTTCGAGCCACTGTTCGCTCATGAACTCCGGAGACAGTCGCTAGCTCAGAACGTACGCTTTGGGTCACAAGCAGTCCTGCCATTAACATGCCGGTTACGTCTGAATCTGGAGTAAAGCGGGCGTAGAGTGACCATAAGCGGACGTGATTTCGGCAGTTGTCTGAATCACCGTTATTACACTGAAGATCGGCAACAACCGCTACTTTGAAAATGGGATTTCATCATACCGTTGCTTAACGGCTTTCGTTGCTTCGAGCTTTTCCAGCGTCAACTCGTCGCTTACTAACAACGTGTCAATTTTTCGAGCCGGGGCGTTTGCCCTGGCGGATACGAAGTCCGGCGGCGCGCATCTCGCGTTGGATATGATCGGCCGACCCAGGTAAAAATGTCCGGTCGCTCGGCAAACAGAAAAAGCCCCGCAACGCGGTCCAAATCAGTTTCAAATAATTTTTCGGCATGGAAACGCCGGTTTCAGTCTCGCGTAGGGACTGAGAGAGGGAGAGCCGGCTTTGGTGCCGAATCCGGCAATGGCGAAAAGCACAACACATTACGATTATCGAGCGGTCCGGCTAGGCGGCCTTGTCGGTATAGGCGATTGTCGCTTTCTTCAGCTTGCTCTCTCGGTAAGCGATATAGGTCGCGCTCGCGAAGATCATGCCACCGCCAATCCAGGTGAAGAGATCCGGCCGCTCGGCGAACAGAAAGTAACCGAGCAAGGCCGCCCAGATCAGTTTGAAAAAGTCGATGGGCATGACGACGCTGGTCTCGGCCTCGCGCAGAGACTGGGAAAAAGCGAGTTGCGTTATGGTGCCGAATCCGGCGATGGCGAGAAGTACCGCGTATTGCGTTGGCGTCGGCCAAATCCACACAAAGGTCGCGGGAATCAAGGACAGCGGCGCCATAATGCACGCCATGAAGAGCGTAATCGTCAGGCTCGATTCCGTGCGGCCGAGAACGCGTGTCATCGCGATCGCGGCCCCCCAGCACGCGGCGGAAAATACCGTCAGGATGGACCCCAAATCAATTTCGGCATAGCCAGGCCGCAAGATAACAAGAGTCCCGGCAAAGCCGATCAATATGGCGATCCAGCGCCGTACCCGCACGACCTCGCCCAAAAACACGATTGCCAGCAGCGTGGCGAAGAGCGGCGCGGTAAAGGATAGCGCGGTTACCTGCGCCAGAGGCGTGATGCTTAAAGCGGTAAAAAACGACAGCATGGAAACCGTCGTCAAGGCACCACGGCAAAGATGCAGCCGCCACCGCTTTGAGCGGAGTTGCTGCACGCCAGAGCGCAGCAATAGGGGAAGCAGGAAGATCAGCGCCAAAAAATTCCGAAAGAACGCAAGCTCGAACGGCTGCAGTTCTGCCGACAAATGGCGCACCGTCGCGTGCATAAGTACGGCACTGACGGATGCGACAAACATCATCAGCATGCCGCGCATGCTCGGAGATAGACGTTTGTACAATTTTAAAACGGGTACCGAAAAACCCGTTCCGATTTACGTAATTAGCCGATCGCCTCGACGATGGCATCGCCCAGTTCGGACGTTGTCGCGGTACCACCCATATCGGGGGTCAACGGCGCACCACGGTTGGACAACACTGTTTCAATCGCTTCGTAAATCGCCGCACCCGCTTTTGGTGCTCCAACATGCTCCAGCATCATCGCCGCCGACCAAATCTGACCAATCGGGTTGGCAATTCCCTTGCCCGCGATATCGGGCGCCGAACCGTGCACTGGTTCGAACATGGAGGGATATTCCCGCTCCGGATTGATGTTCGCAGAAGGCGCAACGGCAATTGTACCGGTCACGCCCGGGCCAAGATCGGACAGGATATCGCCGAACAGATTGCTGCCGACCACCACGTCGAACCAATCCGGATGCTGCACGAAATGCGCACACAAAATATCGATATGATACTGATCGGTACGGACATCCGGATAATCGCTCGACAACAGCGCAAACCGTTCGTCCCAATAGGGCATCGTGTGGACGATACCATTTGATTTTGTCGCCGATGTCAGATGTTTACCCGGCCGGCTGGCGGCGAGATCGAAGGCATAGCGCATGATCCGGTCGACGCCCTTGCGGGTGAAGATATTCTGCTGGATGGCCATTTCCTGCGACGTACCGGCGTACATCCTGCCGCCCACCTCGGAATATTCGCCCTCGTTATTCTCGCGCACGACATAGAAATCGATTTCGCCGGCAACATAGCCATGGACCGGCGGCGTTATACCGGGCAGCAGACGCACCGGGCGTAAATTCACATATTGCTGAAACTCCCGGCGGATCGGAATCAACAGGCCCCATAAGGAGATATGGTCGGGGACGCCGGGGAAACCGACAGCGCCCAGGAATATGGAGTCATGATCGCGAAGCTGATCCAGTCCATCTTCCGGCATCATTCGGCCGGTTTTCGCGTAGGTCTCGCAACTCCAGTCATATTCGTCGAATGCCAGTTCGAAGCCATGTTTCCGGCTTGCGGCTTCAAGAGCCTTGATTCCTTCGGGAACGACTTCCTTGCCAATGCCATCACCCGGGATGACAGCAATCCTAAAGCGCGCCATGAATAACCCTCTTCGTCACAAGAGCGGATCAAGACTATCGGAATCCATGCCATGGATTCCGATAGTCTTGTGAATCCGCTCGCTACCAACAAGTTAAACCAGATTCACGCATTTGCCGGAATGCCAGAGGCTATTCCAACAAGTGCGATCTGGTTAGGAACTGCCGGAACCTAAACTCTTGTAACGCTTAAGGGAAGTGCTGCGCGCGCATACCGCCCATGCGTCTGTTCACGATCTAATCAATACGTTGTCATAACCGCGCGGAAGCGTTTATGTTCGCGCCGAACGCCCGCAAACAGGGGCCGTGCCGATATTGGACGAAGGAACGACTATTGAAACGATCAGAACTCCTCCGCGTCGAGGGCTATCTTCGGCGAAAATTTGGCAACAACACCATTTCGCTTAAGGAACAGAAAGACGGTTCCGCCGAAGTTTCGCTGGGCGACGAATTCATCGGTGTCATCTATCGCGACGACGAAGATGAAGACGTCTCATACGATTTCCACATGGCGATCCTCGATATCGATCTCGACGACGCAACGGATATACCGCTTCCCGATTAAAGGGAGAGCGGTGGCGGATAAATGCCGTCTCCATTACCAATAACAGACGAAAATATCGATCGTGCGGCCGAAAGCCTGAGGACTGGCGAACTGGTCGCATTTCCCACCGAGACCGTTTATGGGCTCGGTGCGGACGCGACGAATGACCGTGCCGTCGCCAAAATTTACGAAGCGAAAAACCGCCCCCACTTCAACCCGCTCATCGTACATTGCCCCGATGCCGAAAGTGCACGGCAATTGGTCGAGTTTTCAGCCTTTGCGGAAGCGTTCACGCAGCAATTCTGGCCCGGCGCCATCAGCTTCATATTGCCGCGCCGACGCGATAGTCCCTTGTCATTGCTGCTAAGTGCCGGCCTGCCGACGGTCGCCATACGCGTCCCCGCCGACGAACGGGCGCGCCGGCTGCTGCGCGCCGCCCGCGTTCCCGTTGCCGCTCCGAGCGCGAATAGTTCCGGCCGGATCAGTCCGACCACTGCAGCGCACGTCGAAGCCGACCTTGGCGACCGCGTCTCGCTCATACTCGACGGTGGCGCCTGTACCCTGGGCGTCGAATCCACGGTGGTCGATCTCACAGTCTCGCCACCAGCCCTATTGCGGCAAGGCGGCGTGACGCAGGAAACGCTGGAGGCGGTGCTCGGCTCCCCCCTGTCCTCGTCCCTTGCCGAAGACGGTCAACCGAAATCGCCCGGCATGCTGGCGAGCCACTATGCGCCATCCTTGCCGGTGCGCTTTCTGGCCGGTTCGAAACAGCCGGGCGAGGCCTATTTGGGGTTCGGCCCCTCAACCGACGCCGACCTGAACCTCAGCAGCGCAGGCGACCTGACCGAAGCCGCGGCAAATCTATTTTCCTATTTGCATCAGCTGGACGACCCGCGCTGGACCCGAATTGCCGTCGCCCCAATCCCGGAAGAAGGCTTGGGACGCGCGATTAACGACCGGCTGCGCCGGGCTGCGGCGCCACGCGCTTAGAACGCCAGTCTGTTGCAATCCGCCCCGCGACTTGCCGCAACCGCGTCAATGACTTACATCCATTACCGGACAGAGCACGAGAAGGCGCATGGCTATCGCTATTGAGAATTCCGAGACCGGCACAAACGCGGCCCTTGAGCAAATCAAGGCAATCGTCGGCGCAAAGGGTTGGAGCAAGGACGCAAAAACGATTGCACCCTATCTTGCCGACCAACGCGGGCTATTCCATGGCGACTGCGCCATGCTTGTCCGGCCATCCTCAACCGAGGAAGTCTCCCAAGTCGTCAAAGTCTGCGCCGAAGCCCGTGTGGCTATTGTCCCACAAGGCGGCAACACAGGTCTCGTTGGCGCCGGCATCCCCGAAAGTTCGGCTGTCCTAATAAGCCTTGGCCGGATGAACAAAGTCCGCGATATCGACGCCCTGGATTACACGATCACCGTCGAAGCCGGTTGTATCCTGGCCGATGTTCAGACCGCGGCCCTATCAGCGGATCGCCTGTTTCCCTTAAGCCTAGGCGCGGAAGGCACCTGCCAGATCGGCGGCAATCTCTCGACCAATGCCGGCGGCGTCAATGTACTGCGCTATGGCAATGCGCGCGAACTCGTCCTCGGATTGGAAGTCGTCCTACCGGATGGCCGCGTTTGGAATGGCCTCAAGCGTCTGCGCAAGGACAATACTGGTTACGACCTGAAACAACTCTATATCGGCGGCGAAGGCACTTTGGGTATCATCACCGCAGCCGTCTGCAAACTGTTCCCGAACCCGAATGATGTGCAAACAGCCTTTGTCGCACTACGCAATCTCGACGCGGCACTGGAAGTCCTCGCACGATGCCGAAGTATCAGCGGAGACCGGGTCACAAGCTTCGAGCTAATATGCCGCCAACCGCTTGCCTCTGCTGTAAAATATATACATGGAGTCCGCGATCCGCTCGACCAGATCTATGACGAATATGCGTTGATCGAATTCTCGGGCGCCAGCGCGGACAGCGGAATGCAGGAAGCGATGGAAACCATGCTCGCCGATGCCTTCGAAGCAGGCGAAGTTATCGACGCAGTGATTGCGCAATCGGAAGCTCAGCGCGCCGATTTTTGGCGAATCCGGGAAGCTGTTGTCGAGGCACAATCCTTTGAAGGGGGTAGCATCAAGAACGACGTGTCCGTGCCGGTCAGCCGCGTGCCTGCGTTCATCCGGCAAGCCAACGCTGCCGTCACAGCCTTTATGCCAGGTGCACGACCTGTCGCGTTCGGGCATTGCGGCGATGGCAACATTCACTACAACATCGCTCAGCCCATCGGGATGGACAAGGAAGCGTTTATCAAGGAATGGGGGCCTGTCACGAAGACGGTCTACGACATCGTCATTTCTCTTGGCGGATCCTTCAGCGCCGAGCATGGGGTCGGTCAATTGAAAATTCCTGAAATGGTCCGTTACAAGGACGCACTGGAGCTGGATATGATGCGCAAATTGAAAGATGCGCTGGATCCTGACGGGATCATGAATCCCGGCAAAATGCTTTAAACCGGCAAGCAGAAGGACGAGAGACAATGACGGCATATAATGCGCCGACTCGGGATATGCATTTCGTGATGAACGATCTGGGCCTGTTGCCGGCAATCCAAAAGCTTCCCGGCTGCGAAGACACAAACACCGAACTGGTGGACGCCGTATTAGAGGAAGCAAGCAAACTCGCAGGTAGCGTAGTCGCGCCGATCAACACTACTGGCGATCTTGAAGGTGCGGCGCTAGAAAATGGCGTCGTCCGCACGGCCGAAGGGTTTAGCGATGCCTACCAGCAATTCGTCGACGGTGGCTGGAACAGTATTCCCTTTGATCCTGACTTCGGTGGACAAGGACTACCCTGGCTCGTCGGCATCGCAGCTGAGGAAATGTGGATTTCAGCCAATACCGCGTGGTCGCTCTGCCCGATGCTAACAATGGGCGCTGTCGATCTCCTATCGGAACACGGCACGCCAGACCAAAAGGCCACCTATCTCGACAAACTTATTTCCGGCGAATGGACCGGCACCATGAACCTGACCGAACCACAAGCCGGTTCGGATGTTGGCGCCCTGAGAACTCGGGCGGAGCCGGAGGGGAACCATTACCGGATCAAGGGGCAGAAGATATTCATCACCTGGGGCGAACACGATATGACCGACAATATCGTGCATATGGTCCTCGCACGGACGCCCGACGCGCCTACCGGTTCGAAAGGAATATCACTCTTTATTGTGCCGAAATTTCTCGTCAACGAAGACGGCTCGCTCGGCCAGCGCAACGATCTGCGGTGCGTCTCGCTGGAACACAAGCTGGGGATCAAGGCATCGCCGACCTGTGTGATGTCCTACGGCGATGATGGCGGCGCAATCGGTTACCTCGTTGGTGAGGAAAACCGCGGTCTGAACTGCATGTTCACGATGATGAACAACGCGCGAATCAATGTTGGCCTGTCCGGCCTGTCCATCGCGGAACGGGCCTATCAGCAGGCTGTCGCCTACGCGCGCGACCGCGTGCAGGGTTCGGGCCCGGACGGTGAACCTTTGACCATCATCCGTCACCCGGATGTGCGGCGCATGTTACTGACCATGAAATCCTCGATCGAAGCCATGCGCGCGCTGGTGTATGACACGGCGACGATCCTTGACCAGTCGCGCCGAGAGCAAGACCCCACCGCACAAAAGGCAGCGCAAGGGCGGCTCGATCTCCTAACACCCGTCGTAAAAGCCTGGTGTACAGACCTTGGCGTCGAAATCGCGTCGATGGGCGTCCAGGTCCATGGCGGCATCGGTTACATGGAAGAAACCGGTGCGGTTCAGCATTTACGCGACTCGCGGATCGCACCGATATACGAGGGTACGAATGGCATTCAGGCACAAGATCTCGTCGCACGGAAGGTGCTACGCGATGGCGGCGCGGCGGCAAAGGATTATATCGATGAAGTGCGCATGCTCTGCCAGGCCCTTGCAGATGCCGGAGGAGACACAGCGGCGAGCCTGAACACACATCTTTCGGCCGCGGCGGACGCGCTTACCGAGACCACCGACTGGCTTCTCGAAGACGGTAGCGCGGATGTGTCGCGCGCGTTCGCAGCCGCAACGCCATACTTAAAACTTTTCGGTACTGTCGCCGGCGGCGCGATGATGGCGCGCAGTACGCTAGCGGCACAGGCGGCACTCGATGGTAATACCGGCGATCCGGATTTCTACACCGCGAAGCTGATGTCAGCCCGCTTTTACGCCGACAATATCCTGCCACAGGCAGCAGGACTGATCGCACCGATCCGCGATGGCTATCACGCCGTGCTCGGCGCCGCCGAGGATAGTTTTTAGAAACGCCGAACGTCGTCTTCGTCAGGAAGGACAGACAGCATTTCAGTAACAGTCAATCCCGACACGGGATGGCGGAAGTCGGGCGCTATATCGGCAAGAGGCTGCAGCACGAACCGGCGCTCCTGCAAGCGTGGATGCGGCACGACCAATCGGGCTGTTTCAATTCGTTCCGATCCGTAAAAAAGAATATCGAGATCTATCGGCCGTGGCCCGAAGCGTTGACCCGCAACGCGGCCAAGCGCGAGTTCGATCGACTTAAGGCCGTCGAGCAGTGGTTCCGGGTCCAACAAGGTGCTACCGAAAACGGCCATATTGAGGAAAGCCGGCTGGTCGGTCACATATTTCGGTGCGGTTTCGTAAAATTCCGAGCGGCTGGAAATTGACACGATTTCCGACAAGTGTTCCAGGGCAGTATTCAACATTGCGACCCGATCACCAAGATTTCCACCCAAGGCTATGAAGGTTTCAGCCATGTGCCGCTAACAATCGTAGCCACCGACGGAAGCATGGATGATCGCATCCGTCATACGCACTACCCGGCTCATTTCCTTGACGTCGTGGACCCGAACGATGTCGGCGCCATGGGAAGTCGCCATCGAAACCGCTGCAGCCGTTCCCTCCATTCTTTCTTCCACGGCCAAATCGAGAACATGACCAATGAAAGACTTTCTGCTCGGACCAATGAGCAAGGGAAAGCCCAATGATTTGAAATGGTCCAAATGCTTGATCAGCGCGAGGTTCTGCGCAATTGACTTTCCGAAGCCGATACCTGGGTCGAGCAAAATTTGATCGCCATCGATACCTGCCGCTTTCGCATTGTTGGCGAGGTCCAAAAGTTCTCGGGAAATATCGGTCAGAAGATTGTCATAGTTGGCGCCTAGATACTGACCGCCCAGCCGCGCGTCGATTTCCGCGCTTTCAGGTTTGCTTCGATTGTGCATGAGGGCTACAGGGGCATCCCATCTCGCTGCGACCGACGCCAAGGCGGGATCCGCGCGCAAGCCCCAAACATCGTTAATCATGTCAGCCCCCGCATCGATCGCCGCATCGGCGACAAGGGCCCGATATGTGTCTACCGAAATTGTGATATCGGGCAGTGCCTCCCGGACAGCGCGTATGACAGGCACAATGCGGTCTTTTTCAGCGTCGGCCGGTACGGGAAGTGATCCCGGGCGCGTGCTCTCGCCACCGATATCGAGAATGTCAGCGCCGTCCTTTGTAAAACTCTGCGCTTGGGCGACAGAACGCGACACGAAGTCATGCGTGTTCGCGAGGCCATCGCCACTGAATGAATCCGGGGTCACATTGAGGATGCCCATCACATAAGTACGGGTACCCCAGGCGAACCGGTCCGTTAACCGCATTGCCTCGATCTCTCGCTGACGGTCCCGCGAATGCGGTTGCCGGGTTGTCTAGACACCACCATAATGGCCCAGTTTCAAATGCATCTCAGTTCCCTGGAGGATATCTGGTTTGACGACAGCAGGCACGCCCCTTGCGCCCGCCACTCAAGCTTCGCTGGGCCGCTATCGAATTTTCGTGCGCGACCTGGTCGTGCCTTGGAACATTGGAATCTACGATCATGAACATGATGGTCCACAACGCGTGCGCATCAACGTCGATCTGCTGGTCCGGGAAGCATCGCAATTCGATGCTGACAAATATCGCCAGGTCGTCTGCTATGCAGGTGTCGTCGACGGCATTCGCAAACTTGCCGACGACGGTCACATCAATTTAGTCGAAACGCTCGCAAGCCGCGTCGCGGAGATGTGCTTGGCGGATGACCGCGTTCTCGAAGCCACGGTCCGCACCGAAAAGCTCGATGCGATCGAAGGGGTCTCGAGCGTCGGCATCGAAATCACACGGACACAAGACACTCCTTCGCAAGAAGCAGGACGTGTCGTTCGCGTCGTACACGACGATCCGAACGCCTGACAACAAGAAGCGATGCCAAGCGGCAAGAAGCGGACAAGTTGAACTCAAACCCATAGGACCGATTGATGCATACCCTTCTTTTTCTTGAACCGGGACATTTTCACGCGGCACTGACGCTGCGCAAAACAAACCCGCGCATCAATACCGTCGTTCATGTTTACGCGGCAGCCGGACCGGACCTCGATGCCTTCGTCGCACTCATGAAAAGTTTCAACGAACGCGAAGAAGAACCGACCCATTGGGATCTGCGCGTGCATGCGA
>JAJFJB010000181.1 GCA_021774435.1 Alphaproteobacteria bacterium | reverse complement strand
GGCGGACACCCAGCTTGAAGTGACGGTGTCCGGGAGCGACATCACGGTGCTGCGCGACGGGGTGGATATCTTCGGCGGCCCGGTGCAGGGCGGTGCCCTGACGAGCGGCACGGTGGGGCTGTTTTCCTGGGGCAATACCGGCGCCAATTACGACGATGTCGTCGTCACAAGCAATGCGCCGATATCGTCCAGCCTGGCGACCGCCAATCCCGAGAATAGTGTCCTCGGGGGAGACGGTGATGACGTATTCGTTGCGCAAGATTCGGGGTTCGGAACGCTCGATGGCGGCGGTGGCTTCGATACGGTGCGTTTCGAGGGCGCTGGACAAAGCTTCGACCTGACGGGCCTGGGGGGCGATCGCCTCCATGCCATGGAGGCGATTGATATCACCGGATCGGGCGATAATTCTCTACTGATCGGTACGGATACCGTCTTTGCATCGACGGACGGCGTCAACGCGATAACGGGGTCGGTCAATACGCTCATCATCGACGGCGACACTGGCGATACGGTCGATGCGGGTGGCGATTGGACCCATGTCGGGACGGCGGCGATCGGTGAGACCGGCTATTCCGTGTACGAAAGCAGCGAGGAAGCGGTGCAACTGTATGTCAACGCCGCGGTCCAAGTGACCGTGACCGGTTAGCGGCGACAGCGTCGCGGGCCTCGGCGTCGCGACGAAATGCAAGTGGTGTACTATCTGCCGTACTGCGAACCGATCCGCCGGCAACCACTCGGCGCGTGTCCCATCGGTGGTCGCGGATATACCTCACCGACAGAAGAAGATGTGCCGCCGAAGGCCTGGATCGAACGGCATTGAAATATTGCAGAGTGCTGTGGCCGCGTGTCTTGACCGTCGGGGGTGAAGGGGCCGTAGAATAGAACAGAGTTCCCAAAGCGTGACGCGTCCGAACCGGGTCCGCGTACCACCAGCCATGCAAGGAGGAGACAACCATGCCGTTTTACGAGAAGGGCGACGTCCGCATCCGTTACGAGGAGGTCGGTAGTGGCTTTCCGCTGCTGGTCACCCCTGGCGGTGGCCTCAACTCTCGCGTCGACAACTGGCCGACGGCGGTCATCAACGCGATGGACGTCTTCAAGGACGACTTCCGCTGTATCACGATGGATCAGCGCAACGCGATTGGCGGCGAGAGTACGGGGCCGATCGCCACTGACGATCCGTGGGGCGGCTTCGCCGACGACCAGCTCGGGCTGATGGATCACCTGGGCATCCACGAATTCGCCTTCATGGGCTACTGTATCGGCGGTTGCTTTGCTGGAACGCTTCTCGAACGCGCGTCGGAGCGTGTCGCCGCCGCGGTCTTCTGCCAGACGGTGGGGCACTTTCCAGAAGATCCCGATGTCATGTACCGTTCCGGCCGGGATGGGTGGGCACCCGAACTGCTCGCCCAACGGCCCGATCTGAACCAGGACGCCATCGATAAGTACCTGCACAATTTGTACCGGGTGAACCCCGACTTTCTGTACAGCGTGTCGCGCGACGTCATCCGCAACTGTGAAACACCGATTCTCGTGCTCCCGGACGACATTCCAGCGCACCCGCACCAGACATCGGTCGACGTTGCCTCGCTGGCGCCAAACGCTGAGATCACCGTCTTCCCGTGGAAGTCACCGTCCGACCTGAAGGAACGCACGATCGACCGTGTGCGCAAATTCATCCAGACACACGGCGCCGCGCCGTAAGGGTGGGATATCTTTGGCTGTCTGTTCGCTGCGCTGCGCAACGATGGTACCCGTCTCTGTTGTCGTGCTTCGGGCCGCCGTTTTCGTATGCCTCATGTCTCGAATGGGTCAAGATTCGCCGCATGCTCAATGCTCATCAAGGCCGGGTGTTTGTCGTGCACCGACCATGGGCATTCCGCCCACAAGTGAGCAGGACAATGGCGGGGGTTAACGGCGGTCCATTTGCCTAAGCCGCCGCCTTTTTCGCCACCGCGTCTTCCAACACCATGACCGAGCATTTCTCGCCGATCAAAATCGACGGCGCGTTGGTGTTGCCGGACGTGAGCGTTGGCATGATAGACGCATCGGCGACGCGCAGGCCTTCGATGCCGTGCACGCGCAGACGGTCGTCGACCACAGCTTGTGTGTCACTGCCCATCTTGCAGGTGCCGACGGGATGATAGGTCGTCTCCGCATTGTTGCGCACCCATTCGAGGAGTTCGTCGTCGCTTTGCAGTGAAATACCGGGCGCCAGCTCCTCGCCGACGATATCGGCAACCGGAGAGGTTCCCAGCAGTTCGCGGCCCTTGCGCATCGCAAACAAAACCCCGGCGCGGTCCATTTCCGCCGACAGGAAGTTGAAACGGATCGCCGGCGGCTCGGCCGGGTCGGCCGACTTGATATGAATGCTGCCGAGGCTCTCGGAGCGCAGTACGTTGACGTTCATGGTGATACCGCGCTGTTTGGCGATGCGCCGCTCGCGGTTGATCCGCTCGGTCAGGAACGGCATGAAGGAAATCGTCGCATCCGGGGACTCCAACCCTTCGCGCGTGCGGAAATACATCCGCAACGGCACCGTGCTGAGACCCAGGAAGCCCTTGCGGAACAGACCATATTTCATCGCCTCACCGACAAGGCGCAGGCCGTTGCCGCGTTCGTTGAAGGTCGCATTCGCTTCCGTGATGGAATATTTCATGCGCGGCGAGTAATGATCGCGCAACCCCTCGCCGACGCCGGGCAATTCGTGCAAGGGCTCGATACCGAGACTCTTCAGAAACTCCGGCTGACCGATGCCCGAGAGCTCCAGCATTTTCGGCGAATTGATCGAGCCGCCGCTGACAACGACTTCGCGCGTAACCCGTGCCTCGCGCTTCTGGCCGCGCACCGAATAGCGCACGCCAACGCAGCGCTTGCCTTCCAATATTAACGATTCTCCCATTGCGTCGGTTTCAATGGTCAGGTTCGGACGGCTGCGTGCCGGATCGAGATAACAGTAGGCGGTACTCATCCGCCGGCCCTTATTGATCGTCGCCTGAGTCATGGCGATGCCTTCCTGATCGCCGCCGTTATAATCGGCATTGTATTTGATGCCAATCGTCTCCGCCGACTGGATGATTTTGTCGAAGAGAGGGCTGAGTTTGGGGGAATCGGTAACCTTCAAAAGGCCGTCGCGGCCGCGGAATTCATCCGACCCGCCGTCATAGGATTCCATCTGCTTGAACAGCGGCAGCACGTCGTCGTAACTCCAACCGCGGTTGCCAAGCTGCGCCCAGTGATCGTAATCCTGGCGCTGGCCTCGCACGAAAACCATGCCGTTGATCGAACTCGATCCGCCCAGCATCTTGCCGCGCGGCACTTCGATGTTACGCTGACCGCTGCCTTCGTCGGCTTCTGCGCTGTAGCACCAGTTGACCGCCGGGTTGTCGATCAGCTTGGCGACGCCGGCCGGGATCCGCGACCAGATATAACCCGATCCTTCGGTACCGGCTTCCAGGCAAAGGACACGGTACTCACCGCTGGCGCTCAGCCGGTTGGCCAGAACCGATCCGGCCGACCCGGCCCCAACCACGATGTAATCATAGGTGCTCGCGTCCATAAATCCCCCGTCTGTCAATTTTTTTCGCGCTTTCAAAAAAGGATAGGAGCCGTTCGAGGGCCTGTCAAAAGTGGAGGGCAAATCCGAAAAATTGCAAGAAAATTGCACGTTGATTGCAAGCTGCCGCCAAACGCAGGCGGTAACATCCCAAGTGAGGGGCCCCAAGCGATTGGAGAAGGTCGATGCGTAAATATTCTTGGCTCTTGGCCGCGATGACACTCGCGGTTCTCTTCCCGCTGCGGAACGCGAACGCGACCGCCTTCCCGCTAACGCGGTTCGAGACAGCGAGTTACTCTATTGACGCAGGCGGCGGGAGCTTTTTCAGCTACGACGCGTTTCAGCCCAACCTGCAGGGTTTCAACTGGCAGATAGAACGGACGACGATCTACATCACGCAAACCGTCACCCTGCAAGTCTCCACTCCACCGCACTTCGTGCCCCTGCCCCCCTTCGGGATACTCCAGCCTCGTCCCTACGCATTCAATTACAAGGTCAATCAGGAATTCACCCCCCTCGGCAGCGTTTTCGCCCGTGGCTTCTCAACCGAATTTGCCCCCACCCGGACGTTCAGCGGTGTCGCAAGCGGTTCGGGAGGCGTCACCTCCGTCACTCGACTGTTCAACTACACGCTCGTATTCGACGCGACCTCCGACCTGTCCGG
>JAJFJB010000019.1 GCA_021774435.1 Alphaproteobacteria bacterium | reverse complement strand
CGAGGATGTAGTCGATCCAGCGTTCGAAGCCGAATCCGTCTTCGAAGATAAAGGGCAGCATGCCGCAGCGGTCCGGGTCGGTGTCGGTCCAGATGTGGCTGCGGTAACTAAGAAAGCCGTTCGGCTTGCCTTCAGTGAAAGGCGAAGCGGCGAACAGTGCCGTCGCGATGGGCTGCAGCGCGACGGCAACGCGCATTTTCTTGATCATGTCTGCTTCGGTATCGAAGTCCAGATTGACCTGCACCGTGGACGTCCGCAGCATCATGTCGTGGCCAAGGTTGCCTTTGGTCGGCATATAGGCCCGCATGATTTTGTAACGGCCCTTTGGCATCCAATGGATATCCTCGCGCCGCCATTTTGGATTAAAGCCGAGTCCGATGACGCCGGCGCCAATCTCGGCGCACACTTCCTTCACCTGTTCGAGATGCTGATTGACCTCTTTGCAAGTCATGTGCAGGGTTTCCACCGCTGCGCCTGAGAGTTCGAATTGCCCGCCCGGCTCCAAAGTGACGGAACCGCCATCCGTGGATTTTAGGGCGATGATGTTTTCGCCTTCGAGAACCGGCTCCCAGCCGAAGCGCTGCATGCCTTCCAGCAGACCGCGAATACCCGGAACGCCTTCATAGGGGAGAGGACGGAAGTCGCGTAAGTCATAGGCGAACTTTTCGTGTTCTGTGCCGATGCGCCAATCTTCGGGAGGTGTGCAGCCGGTTTCGAGGTCTTCTACGAGCTGCGCCTTGCTCGTGATGGGCGCGCTGCCCGGTGTTTGTGGTGCGGACATGGTTATTGGGTATCCGATTATTGGTTTTGTCTAGCGAACACGACAGTAGTGATGTCGTGCCCAGAATGTAAAAATCAGCATAATCCAGGGCGATAAATACATCAAATTAGTGTGATTAACACCCTAAACTTTCGAAATCTTATCCTACGGCTTACCACTACTATTGCACTAAGAACGGATGTTTCGCCAATCCCCTACCGTCATTTGCCAGCAGGTCAGCGCGGCGAGAGCGGCGGTTTCCGCCCTTAATATCCGCGGCCCTAGGCCAACAAGGCTTGTGAAGCTGTAGCTGTCGATCAGATCCAGCTCGCTCGATGAAAAGCCGCCCTCAGGGCCGATCAGAATGCCCCACTTGGTATTGTCCGGTGCGGCCCGCAAGGTCTCCTCTATGCATTGGACTTTGCCGCATTCGGCGCAGACAATTAGATGGCGGTCTACCGGCCAATTTTCCAACAACACGCTCAGTTTCTCCATGTCGTGGACTTCCGGGACGGTGAGCCGTTCGCATTGTTCTGCCGCTTCGATAGCATTGGCCCGTAACCGATCGACCTTGATACGTGCCGTATTGGTGTGATCGGTGATGACAGGTTGCAAGGCGGCGGCACCGAGTTCGACGGATTTTTGTACCAGGAAGTCGAGCGGCGTGCGTTTGATAGGGGCAAATAAGAGCCAAGGGCCCAATTCCTGTATTTGGTCGCGGCGTTTTTCCGTTGATATTAGCGAGCCCGCATTTTTGGCGAGAGTCTCGATCCGCGCCGACCATTCGCCATCGCGTCCGTTGAACAGGATGACCGTATCGCCAGGAGACGACCGCATGACATTGCGCAGATAATGTACTTGCGGAGTGGTCAGGGCGACCGGCTGTTCGAAGGCCAAATCGTGTTCTGTGTGAAGTCTCATGCTTGTCTGTCTACCATAGTCGCGGCAATATGAGTCCATGAGTCACACTGCCGAATCCAACAGTGCCAGCGATATCCGGTCCGACCTATGGGTCGACCGGCTGGCGCCGGCGCGCGCACGGCCCTATTTACGATTGGCCCGGATAGACCGCCCGATTGGCACGTGGCTGCTGCTGTTGCCGTGCTGGTGGGGCCTCGCATTGGCGACGTCGAGCCTGCCGGGCTCCAACTGGCCAAATCTTTGGTTTTTTGCGCTCTTTGGAGTGGGTGCTCTCGTCATGCGCGGTGCGGGGTGTTGCTGGAACGACATCATGGACCGGGATTTCGATGGCAAGGTTGCGCGTTCGGCACTGCGTCCGATACCGAACGGCGACATCACGGTCTTCCAGGCCGTTGTTTTCATGGGCTTCCTGATGTTCTTCGGCCTCCTGGTCCTGGTCCCGCTCAATCTTTACGCGGGCATCGTTGCGGTCGCCTCCCTTGTCCTGGTCGTGATTTACCCGCTGATGAAGCGGGTGACCTATTGGCCGCAATTTTTCCTCGGTCTGGCGTTCAACTGGGGTGCATTGGTTGGTTGGGTTGCCGTGACCGGCGAACTTTCCGCGCCGGTGGCCTTTCTCTATGCCGCCGGAATCGTCTGGACCCTCGGCTACGACACGATCTATGCGCATCAGGACAAGGAAGACGACGCGATGATCGGGCTGAAGTCGACGGCGTTGAAGTTCGGCGCTCATACAAAACCCTGGCTGTGGGGTTTTTACGGTGTGACGGTAGCGTTGCTCGCGGCAGCCGGTTACGCCGCCGATCTCAATTGGCTCTACTTCGCCTGTCTTGCCGCCGGCGCTGTCCAACTGACATGGCAGGTGTGGACGATCGACATCGACTCGCCAGACGATTGCATGTCGAAGTTCAAATCCAACAAGTTCTTCGGCCTCATTCTCCTGGCAGGCATGATCGCCGGTTGAGGGATTGGTACCTGAGCTAACGGCGTTGCTTTCAGGCCAAATGCGTAAAAATCGAAAAGCGGGCCTTGCCGTCCTCTGCCCTAGAGATATGCCCTTTGCCGTTCGTATCCTCGCCGACGAGGAATTCGCCCGCCGAGACCGTTTGGTGCTGGCCGCTGCCATATTCCATCGCAATGCCACCACTGAGTACGAGGACGAGCTGACGTCGCGGGGCGGGATGCCAGGCATAGTCGAGGTCGGCGCCTGCGCGAGAATAGCGCAGACCCGAGAGCGGGATTTCGGGTGTGACCATCCCCGACGGGCCGCCATACAGGAAAGGTAGATGCGCGGGGGTCGTGAAGGACCGGCCCGAGGCGTCCTCTCGATTGTGGGTATAGTCGATGCCAGGACCCGCGGCGGACGGAGCCGACTGCAGCGGTGTCAGGCGGTCGTGAACCAAATCGTCGTCGAGAGCAATAAACGCCGAATGAAGCGGGCCATCGTCGATCGAGCGGCTGCGATGACCACGGCCCGTCGTATCGCGGACCTCAAGAAGATCGCCCAGGCCAAAGGTTCGCGCCTCGCCATTGCTGGCGGTGACTTCCAGTCTGCCTTCCATCACGACGACAAGGCGTCGCCGCGGCGCCGGATGAAAATCGAAATCGAAATCTCCCGATACCCGACGAAAACTAATGGAAACAGCGGGTGCTGTCGGCGTGACCTGAAGCGGACCCGAAGTGTCGGCGTAAGGTATCGTTTCGTCCGCAAAGCGCGTCTCACCATCCGGCTCCGTAACGATTGCTGTCAGGTGAACGGCATCGTCATGGATATTGGGCAAATTTCTGTTCCTCTTATCCTTCGACGATTTCGTAGGCGGACGCGAACGCCACCGAATCGGTTGAAAGCTCGGCGATGACGGATCGGCGGAAGTCCGTGTCTTCGATCAAGTGCAGGATGAAATCGTCGAGACCATGGTCGGTTGTAATCCGCTCATGCACATGGGCGAGCATCTGCGCGGTATCCAATGCGGGGCGCTGACGGTTTTCCGCAGCAACCTTGGCCAGAGCGGCGCCATCGTCGCCATGCCGGATATGGCCGCGCCGGCTGATATAGCCGTGCACCGACGTAAGCGTTTCGCCGCCCTCCAAAACCAATGCAACGTCGTCGAGGCGTCCATAATGGTAGTTCCCGCTGCGCAATTCCGTCTCGTGCATCGCGGTCAATTGTGCTTCGTCAAGCCAATTCACGAAGAGTGTTACGGTCGTGCCGGGTGCGGCTTGCAGCATGGCCGGTACAGACCCGTACCCCGCGATATGTGCTGAATACACCACGTCGAAACCTTCCAACCTGCAGCGCTGAACAGGGATTTCTGCCCCTTCTACATGGCCGAACTTACGCGTGATCTGTTCGGGCGATTGGTTCGATCCGACCGCCAGCACTGGTGTCCGGCCTTCGGTCACGCGCGGGTCGAATTCGTGTGTGCCGCTATCGCGCCAATGGTAGGAGCGGTTGGGGATGGGATAGGGATAGCCGCGGGCGCGGGCGAGGGCGGCTTCGCAGTCGGAGGTGTCGGGTAGGTAAGCGGACATAGGCACCTGAATAGCTTACGTTAGCGTTCTTGTCATTCCCTGCGCGTTGAGTAGTGTAGCCGCGCAATGCCATATAATTCCTTACGCGATTTCATTTCCCGCCTCGAATCGGAAGACCGGTTGGTGCGGGTCAGCGCGCCTGTCTCGCCCGTACTGGAAATGACTGAAATTCAGACGCGCCTGCTGGCCGAAGGCGGGCCCTCGGTGCTGTTCGAGAACGTCGTTCGCGAGGACGGTTCCAAATACGACTCGCCGGTACTGGTCAATCTGTTCGGCACGGTCGAACGGGTCGCCTGGGGTATGGACCGCGAGCCGGGCCAACTGCGTGAAATTGGCGAGACGCTGGCGTTCTTGCGCCAGCCGGAACCGCCTGGCGGTTGGCGCGAGGCGCTTGGTATGCTGCCTTTGCTGAAGACCGTCATGACGATGAAGCCGCGCACGACGGGTTCGGCGCCCTGTCAGGAAATTGTGCTGCAAGGCGACGATATCGATTTGTCGCGCTTGCCGATCCAGACCTGCTGGCCGGGCGAACCTGCCCCGCTGATCACATGGCCGCTGGTCGTTACGCAAGGGCCGGACCCGGACGGTGACCGGGCCGACAATTTCAATCTCGGTATCTATCGTATGCAGGTGACCGGGCGTGACACGACCTTGATGCGTTGGCTTCGGCATCGTGGCGGTGCGCAACATCACGCCCGCTGGAAGTCGGAGAAATCGGAGCCTCTACCCGCTGCTGTGGTGATCGGCGCCGATCCGGGCACGATTTTGGCAGCGGTGACGCCCGTGCCGGATACGCTCTCGGAGTACCAGTTCGCGGGGTTGCTGCGCGGCCAGAAGCTCGACCTTGTCGATTGCAAGACGATCCCACTCAAGGTCCCGGCGGAGGCGGAAATCGTGCTCGAGGGTGAGGTTTCGCTCGACGATTATGGCGATGAAGGCCCCTATGGAGACCACACCGGTTACTACAATGCGGTCGAACAGTTCCCCGTGTTCCGCATCAAAGCAATCACCATGCGCCGCGACCCGATTTACCTGTCGACCTTCACAGGCCGCCCGCCGGACGAACCCTCGATTTTGGGCGAGGCGCTGAACGAGGTTTTCGTGCCGCTATTGCAGCAGCAATTTCCGGAAATTGTGGATTTCTGGCTGCCACCCGAGGGCTGCTCCTACCGCATCGCCATCGTCTCGATCAAGAAGGCCTATCCCGGCCACGCCAAGCGCGTGATTATGGGCGTATGGTCCTATTTGCGCCAGTTCAGTTACACGAAGTGGGTCATCGTCGTTGATGACGACATTGATGCGCGCGACTGGAAGGACGTGATGTGGGCGGTTTCCACTCGCATGGACCCCGCGCGCGATATCACGACGGTCGAAAATACCCCAATCGATTATCTTGATTTCGCCAGCCCGGACAGCGGCCTCGGTTCCAAGATCGGTCTCGACGCCACCAACAAATGGCCGCCGGAGACGAAACGCGAATGGG
>JAJFJB010000180.1 GCA_021774435.1 Alphaproteobacteria bacterium | reverse complement strand
CTATCTGTGTCACAACCGTGTTTGCGATAGCTACCGTAAATCCATTCCGCGCAGCAAGATCGAAGGCGAGTTCGAAGAACTACTCGGCGCGATGCAACCGACCGAAAGCGCCTTCAACATCGCCAAAAGTATGTTCAAGGAGTTGTGGGACCACCGTCTAAAGCATGCCGCAGCACTTTCGCAATCGGTCAAGCGCGAGGTCGTCAAGATCGAAAAGCAGATCGAACAATTTCTCGACCGGATCGTCGATACGGACACGCCGAGCGTCATAGCCGCCTATGAAAGCCGCATCGCGAAACTGGAGCGAGAAAAGCTCTCGATGAAAGAAAACATCGCCTCATCCGGCAAACCGCAGCGACCCTTCGGCGAAATGTTCGAACACGCCATGGCGTTCCTGCAAAACCCGCAGAAACTATGGGCTTCGAAGCGTTTGGAAGACAAGCGAGCAGTGCTGAAACTGACGTTTGCCGAGCGACTCGCATACTGCCGGAATCAGGGGTTTCGAACACCCCAAACAGCCCTACCGTTCAAGGCTTTAGGGCTGATTCAGAGTGATGAATGTGAGTTGGCGCGCCAGAGAGGATTCGAACCCCTGACCTTCGCCTCCGGAGGGCGACGCTCTATCCAGCTGAGCTACTGGCGCTGCGGGGCCCTGTATAGGACAGGATGGCGGCGGGCGCCATAGGGTTTTCGCTTCGAGGTCTATGGGAATATTCCGAGGCGTTCGGCGTACTCGGTTTTCGGCCGGTAGGGGTTCGATCCCGGCTCAACCGTCCAGGCTGCGATGTCGCGCAGAACCAGGTCCGCATTGAGGTCGCGGAGCAGCATATGGAAGCCTGTCTCGTACTCGGCGTAACGCCATTTTCCGTTGCGCGGCAGCGAGTCCAGGAGGGCTTGGCGCGCTGCCTCGGGGATCAACTGCTCCTCGCGCCCATAGAGCACGAGCGCCCGGGCGTTCATCTTCGGCGCCGCAGCAAGAGCGGCATCCATCAAATCACTGAGTCCGTATAGCGCGTCAATGCGCGTCGCCTTGATGACCAGCGGATCGCGGCCCAGCGCACGCAGCATGTCGTCATTGTCCGAGGCCCGGATCTTGAGCCCCTGTCCCGTCACCTTCATCCAGGGCAGCGTGTGCGCGCCAAGCCACAGTGCGGCGCGTTGGTAGACCGGCATATGGGCCCGCGCCCAGACGGCGGGCGCCGACAGCACGACACCATCCGCCTCCGGTCGGTCGCCATTGCCATAGGCGGCGAGGATGACCGCCGCGCCCATACTTTCCCCAATCACGTAAAGCGGAATCTTCGGATAGCGGTCGCCGAGCAACCGGGTCACCGCCGCCAAATCGCCTGTCATAGCGTGCGTCCCGGCCCATAAGCCATGATGCGGCGCCCCGCCAAAGCCGCGTTGATCGTAGGCATAAACGGCGATTCCTTCCGCCGCCCAGGTCTTCGCCGGGTGCGCGAAACTCTTCGAATAATCATTGAATCCGTGCAGGCCCAGCACGACAGCCTTGGGTGGGCCGTCACCGCGCCACACACGAAGGGGTAATTTCGCCCCGTCCGCGGCAAGGAAATGATCGTCCATTAGCATCGGCGTCGTTGAAACGGGTCCTGAAGGCGAGATCATGGGGGCGCAGGCGGACGCCAAAAGCCAACAGAGTACGAGCGTCACTAGCGCGCGAACTCCCAAACGTTGTCCTCCCCCTCGCTATAAGGCGCAGCCAATAGATCCTACCAGGCCGCTTCGTGAATAATAGTATACACGAAACGACATTGATTGTTCGGCTTCCTTGGGTATCATCCGCCGACAGGCGGGGTCAATCATCGGACAGATATGTAAATGTTCGATAAAGCAGCGCTTTTTGAGGTGGAACCGTCTATTTTGGGTTGGTTTGCGCCCAGAATCAGGAGAAATTCGATACTCAGAGTTTCTCAACCGAAATCCGAGGGAGATTGTTTGCATGGATGCGCCGGAAACCGTCGAAGTTGAAACCACGCAAATCGCCTGCGACGGAGATGGCGGTGCCGGCGGACATCCGCGCGTCTATTTAAACATGGGCGACAAGGGTTTTGTCGAATGTCCCTATTGCGACCGGCGCTTCGAGTTGAAGGCGGGCGCCAAGCCCTCGGCCGCTCACTAGGACCGCGAGCGGCGGATCGGAGGAAAAAATGGATCAGGCCAAAGCCAAGCCCGAGCATGTCTATCTGATTGATGGATCGGGGTTCATTTTTCGGGCATTTCACGCCCTGCCACCGATGACGCGTCCCGACGGCACACCGGTCAATGCCGTTTACGGCTTCGCCAATATGCTGATGAAACTGCTCGACGATACCGACGCGGACCATGTTGCTGTCATCTTCGACGCGGCACGCAAAACCTTTCGCAGCGACATCTACCCGGAATACAAGGCACAGCGCCCACCGCCACCGGATGATTTGATTCCGCAATTTGCATTGATCAACGAGCTCGTCGAAGCCTTCAACGTGCCGGCTGTAAAGTTGGAGGGCTTCGAAGCGGACGATTTGATTGCGACCTACGCGCGTCAGGCGAGCGAGCAGGGCGCGGACGTCACAATTGTCTCTTCTGACAAAGACCTGATGCAACTTGTCGGCGACAGTGTCCACATGGTGGACACGATGAAGAATAAGCGGACCGGACCGGCGGAAGTCGTGGAGAAATTTGGCGTCGGACCCGATAAGGTGATCGATGTTCAGTCGCTGGCAGGCGATTCCGTCGACAATGTGCCGGGCGTCCCGGGAATCGGTGTTAAAACCGCGGCACTTCTGATCAATGAATATGGCGACCTCGACACGCTGCTAGAACGAGCTGAGGAAATTAAACAGACAAAACGCCGCGAGAATCTTATCGAGTTCGCGGATCAGGCGCGGACCAGCCGCGAACTGGTAACTTTGAAAACCGATGTGCCGGTGGAACGGCCTCTCGAATCCTTTGCCGTGCAAGAACGCGAAGCGGAGACACTATTGCCGTTCCTGCGCGATCAAGGCTTCAAATCGATTGTTGCCCGCCTCGAAAGCCAGATGTTGGATGCAGGAGAAGGATTGCCGGAAGAGACGCCCACAGATGTCAGCTACGAACTGGTGCAGGACGAGGCGGTTCTCACCCGATGGATCGCGGACGCTGTCCGCCAGGGTTTCGTCGCAGTGGATACCGAAACGACGTCGGTCGATGCGATGCAGGCGGAGCTCGTCGGCGTGTCGATATCACTCGCGCCGGGCAGTGGTTGTTATATCCCGCTCGCGCATAAGACAAAGGGCGGACAGGGGGCGCTGGACCTCGGCGATGGTGCGGAAGGCGATGACGGGTCGGCAGGCGGTCTGGTGCCCGGACAAATCGACCGTGGCCGGGCGCTCGAGCTGTTGAAGCCGATGCTGGAAGACCCTTCGGTCCTGAAAATTGGCCACAACATCAAATATGACGCGCTGGTGCTGTCGCGCTACGACGTCTCGATTGGTCCTGTCGACGATACCATCTTGATTTCTTTCGTCCTCGATGGTGGACGGCACGGCCACGGCATGGACGATTTGGCCCAAATTCACCTCGATCACACCTGCATCAAATTCAAGGATGTTGCGGGGAGCGGCCGCAATCAGATCACGTTCGACTATGTCCCGCTGCAAACCGCCTGCGACTACGCGGCAGAAGATGCGGACATTACATTGCGGCTGCACAAGCTCCTCAAACCGCGCCTGATCGAAGATCGTATGACGACCCTGTATGAGACGGTCGAACGGCCACTCATTCCCGTCGTCGCAAAAATGGAGCGGGCCGGCGTTCTGGTCGATCCCGGCGCCCTGCGCGAGCTCAGTAAGGACTTCGCCAAACGAATGGGTGACCTCGAGGTGGAGATCCATGAGTTGGCCGGCGAGGAATTTAACATCGGCTCGCCCAAGCAGCTCGGCGAAATCCTGTTCGACAAGATGTCGCTGCCAGGCGCCAAGAAAACCAAGACCGGCGCCTACAGTACAGACGCACGGGTCCTCGAGGATCTCGCCGCCGCGGGTCACGACCTGCCCTTACGGGTTGTCAATTGGCGGCAGCTGTCCAAGCTAAAGAGCACTTACGCAGACGCCCTCGTCGAACAGGTCAATCCCGACACCGGGCGTATTCACACATCCTACGCGATGACCGGGGCACAAACCGGCCGCATGTCCTCGACCGACCCCAATCTGCAGAATATTCCGATCCGCACCGAGGAAGGCCGGCGCATTCGTCAGACCTTTATTGCGGCGAAGGGCAATAAGCTTGTTTCCCTCGATTACAGCCAGATCGAGTTGCGCGTGCTGGCGCATATTGCGGGCATCGAAACGCTGGTCGAGGCCTTCCGCAACGGGCTCGACATTCACGCCATGACGGCAAGCGAGATGTTCGAAGTACCGATCGAAGGCATGGACCCGATTGTCCGCCGCAACGCCAAGGCAATCAATTTCGGCATCATCTATGGTATCAGCGCCTTCGGGCTGGCGCGTCAGTTATCCATCCCGCAAGGCGAGGCCAAATCGTACATCGCAGCCTATTTCGAGCGCTTTCCTGGCATCAAAGATTATATGGAGTCGGCGCGCGAACAGTGCCGCCGAACCGGCTATGTCGAAACCCTGTTCGGGCGCCGCATCAACCTGCCGCAAATCAACGACAAGAACCACATGCGGCGGAACTATGCCGAGCGTCAGGCAATAAATGCGCCGGTGCAAGGCTCAGCCGCGGACATCATCAAGCGCGCGATGATCCGGGTGCCGGCCGCTCTCGACACCGCAAAGCTCGACACGACGATGCTACTGCAAGTGCACGATGAGTTGCTGTTCGAGGTTCCCGACGATCAAGTCGATAAGACAATTGAGATTGTCGGCGCAGTCATGGAAGGGGCGACGGCGCCTCGCCTCGAACTGGCCGTGCCCCTCGTCGTCGATGCGGGCACGGGCGACAATTGGGACGACGCGCACTAACCTCTTTCAGTAATACGATTACAACGCACACATATCGTGACAATAGTCGCGAGACGCGCGCCACCGCGCCGAATATATCTGGAGAAGAACGAAACCAATGACACGAATGATCGACCACGAAAAATTGCGCGATATCGTCGCGGAAATCTGCTCCCATGGCGGCAGCGAAGGGGACGAGCCGCGTCTTGTCGCCGACAACCTCGTCATCGCAAACTTGATGGGCCACGATAGCCACGGCGTCGGCATGCTGCCGCGCTATATTCAATGCGTGCTGAGCGGCACCCTCAACCCGAATGCGAGTGCGAAGATCGCGGTCGACAGCGGCGCGCTGATCGTCGTCGATGGGCAGTCTGGCTACGGCCAGGTCATCGGTGGGCAAGCGATGGATTTTGGCATCGAACGGGCGAAGCAGCACGGCGTTGCCATCGTCGCCACACGCAATTCTTTCCATCTTTGCCGCATCGGCGCCTGGGCAGAACGCTGCGCGCGAGCCGGCTTCATTTCGATGCATCATACCAATGTGATGGGCCATAAACCGTTGGTCGCACCTTATGGCGGCAGCCAGCCGCGCTACGTGACCAACCCGTATACGGTTGGGTTGCCAGCCACCGATGAAAGCCCGATGACCGTCCTCGACATGGCGACGAGCGTGGTCGCGCTAGGCAAAGTGCGGGTGGCGAAAAACAAAGGCGAGCAAATGGCCGAAGGGATCCTGCTCGACGGTTACGGCAAGCCGACCACCGACCCAAATGTCATGTACACTGAACCATTCGGCGCCGCCATGCCGTTTGGCGGGCACAAGGGCGGCGGGCTCGCCCTGATGAACGAATTGCTGGCCGGTATTCTATCCGGCGGACAGACCATGCGTCAGGAAACAATGCAAGACTCCGACGCGATCATCAACAATATGCTGAGCATCATCATCGACC
>JAJFJB010000179.1 GCA_021774435.1 Alphaproteobacteria bacterium | reverse complement strand
TTATTCGTCATGATGGGGTCGAGCCCCGCCGTCGGTTCATCAAGCAGCAGGATTTCCGGATCATCTGCGATTGCCCGCGCAAGGCCCACCCGCTTCTTCATGCCGCCTGATAATTCGTTAGGGTAGAGGTCGGCCACGTCGGCGGTAAGGCCGACATTGTGAAGCTTCTCGACCGCAATACGGCGAACTTCGTTCCGTTTGATATTGTTGGTCTGGCTCAAACGAAAACCGATATTCTCCCATACCGTCATGCTGTCGAATAGTGCCGATTGCTGAAACAACATGCCGGTATTCGCCATAATCCGGTCACGCTGTCGGCTGGAAAATTCGGCCGTGTCTTCCCCATCGATCAGGAGCTTGCCGCTATCGGGTTTAACCAGCCCGATTATGCACTTGAGCAAGACGGTTTTGCCGCAAGCGGAAGGTCCGATTATCACCATGGTTTCACCAGGATAAACCTCAAGGTCTATCCCTTTCAGGACATGCTTATCGCGAAAGCTTTTGGTTACGCCCGAAATCGTAATCTTGGGTTCTTTGTCAGTTCCGCCGTTCATCTGATCGATCTTGTCTCAACGGTTCCAAAAATACGGGTCTTGGTTATCAAATTGCGCCAAGCAGTTCAGTACCATTTCGCACAGGCGCAGGGAGCTTTGATCAACCGGATCACTTCCCCGTATGAAGATAGGCGCACAACAAGGCTTCGTCCATTAACGTCAACAGTCGAAACGGGTCGATAATGCCAGGGCTGGCTGTGGCGAACGGCAAATTGCGGAGAAGCGAGGCGCGGTGCTTACGTAACGAACCGTGCCTGTTCCTCCGCTGACGGGACAACACAATGGTCGCGGCGAGTGAAGAGGCGGAATCGGGCTGCCGCAATTCTATCGTAGAGCCAGTCTCGGATAGAGCGGGGCACGAACCGACCGACATCAAGCCAACGCCAAGGGGTTGGCAAGTGGCGGACAAGATGCAAGGCGGCATCGGAACGCAAATAAACCTCACGCCCGTCGAGTACCGCAAAGGTTTTGAAGTCCGTTGGCGGTAATCCTAAGTCACGCAATATTGCCTGTCCTTTATCGGATTGCATGGCGCAGTAACGAATATGTTTTGCCGTGTCACGGGCAAAGAAGAAGCGGACGCCGGCGTAGCAAAGGTTGCAGACGCCGTCGAATAGCATAACCGGGTTGCTCGTTTCGGTGACTGGTTTACGCAAGATTTCCGCCGTTTCCGTTGGGATTAGATAGCCGTGATAGCGTATGAGCATGCCCAGCACAGGTAAATCCGCGCGGACGTCAAAGGTGAAAAGGCTCCGCTGCACGGTTTCGCGAGCCGCTATCCGAGGGAACAATATGCGTGGCATCGGAATGCCGAGGACCGTCAGACGACGTATTTCGAAGCGCAAATCATTGCCGTCCGCAATTGCCTGCAACGTGACGGCGACCGGACCGAAACGTTCGATAAGGACGGTTTCGCCACACGCTGATGAGAGCCACTGTTCCGTGCGCAATGTTTGTCCGGCGAAAGAACGTGTCCAGAATTCGCGGCCGAACCGCGCGTCGAATGTGACGCGTACCGGTATCTCAGCGCCTTCATCAGGAAAACGGAAGAAGTCGGCGATCCAGCGCGCAACCGGGTTGCGTCCGCGGCGCACTTCGCACATGCCTTCGGAGACGCGCTGAGATTGAAAATCGTGCATGTCGCGGATCGCGGTGGGCAATCCGTTGAACACAGGGCCGAGAAGACGTTTGTAGAGTGGGGCAATCATATCGTGTCTCCTTTCATGCCACTTCGAATGCGATGTCCAGCCCGTCGATCTCAGCTTCGAAGTCGGCCACCGTGAACAAATTGCAGCAGGGCATCGCACCGCATGTTTTGACGGTGTTATAGGCAAGCTTCTTTGACAGAATCACGACCGGTATCGCGGGAATCCAGGGGCCGTCTCCAGCTCCGGCGATGAGTTGCCAAGCCTTCTTTAGAGGCTCCCCATCGGCGCCGTCGCCGGAAATTACGACGAACATGCCGCCGCGATTCGTGCCAAACGGCTCGAAGAGCGCAGCGGCGCGGTGGATCACCCTTGCGGCCGGGATCAAATTCCGGATCAGGCCAAGGCGCACCGGCCAGGACAGACCCCATAGGCCGAAATGCAGCAGGAGAAGTTCAAGCCCGGCGTGAAAACTTACCGATTCGAGTTCGGGGTACCGTTCCGGATGCAACACTAGGTCGGGTACATCGCAGGCGCCGAACCAGCGGTCCCCCAGCGATCCGATCGCCGGCCCCTTAATGTTTCGGCGCTGGAGGTCGTGCCAGCCCGCGACCTCCGCCCAGTGCCCGTCCTGCCATCGCGGTATCGGCTTGCCCGCATAGCTGAGAATTGCCGTGACGACGGCAAGACCGCGGGGCGCCCGGTTGCCAGGGGTGATACCAATGGCGATGTGGCGCATACGGGCAAAATCGGGGCGAAGACTCTCGATCACGGCGCTGGTGAGGCCGGGGACGCTACTCACGCCGCTGACTGCCAGAACGTTCCTAGCGGTGGCGGCCTCATTCAGTTGGTCGAAGCCGGTCACAAAATTCCTGTCGTCCGATAGGTCGAGATAATGGATACTCCGCGCAATACAGAGCCTTGCAACGTGGTAACCTTGGCCCTGGAAGGGACCACAGGCGTGAACGACCAGTTTGGGTTGATATGTTTCGAGAGCTTGGTCGAGGTCCGTCGCGACATTAAAGGCAACGCCGGAGACATCGGCGTCCGGGTTGTTGGCAGTCAATCGCCGAGAAAACGCTTCCGCCCTGTGCGCCGACCTGCCGACGACGATCAACCGGATCTTTGAGTCTTTGACAAGGAGGCGGCAGATGCGTGCGCCGAATACGCCGTAACCGCCGAGGACCATGATTGGATACCGTTTGGCTGTTTTAGGCATTATCCAGGATCTCCTGTTTCCGCTATGCCAGCTTCCCGAAAATCGCCTTCCTGAAAGAAGGTGTCGCCGAGCACGGAATGTGTCATCGAAATACGGAAGCGGAATTCGCCATTACCGAGGTCCGTATGCACAACATGCGCCTGTCCGGGTGTCAGTAAATCGGGAATGTAGACGCGAAAGCCAGGCGCGTCCCAGAAGTAGCGCTTGCTGAGGAAATGTAGGGCGTGATGGCGTTCAAAGACATGCAGCTCCATTCCGAAGCGGGCACCCACGCATTCCAGTAGCTGATTGTGTGCGTCGAGGACTTTCGTCGAGCGGACTGAAATGGGGCTCTGGTTAGGAAAGCGATAGCGCCGATCCCAGACTTTCCCGGTCCGCTTGGTATCGCGATAGACGGCAACGTCCGTCGCGATGCCTTGGCCGCGATAGGGGGCAAGAGGCGTGCCGATCAGGCGGGAAAGTTGGGCAAAAATCAATCCGGCAAAATTGCAGGTGACGACGTGCATCGTACCTTGGTAAAGCATTTCTCCATCGCAAGCGGATAGACGCTCGAAACGGTCCCGGATGGCGGGTTTGAGCCGGCACCAGTCGCGCGGCCCCATGGCCTTCGCGATATCGCAGTCTGGGATGAGTTGTTCGACCAAGGGCGGGCCGAAGCGTGCGGTGCGGGTTGAATGACGCCACCATTGGTCTTTTGCCATGGCCATCGGTGTTTGCGCAGTCATATAAATTACCCTTTCTGCAGTATTGTCGAAAAATTCTGTAAATACTGAAATTATGAGATAAAAAAATTCCTCTATTTCGATTTTACGAAACCCGAAATTTTGCCGCCCAGTTTCATTAGAGCCAGTAGTGTCGGGCGCGGAACGCGTTTCACTTGGTCGTACCAGGTTGCCAGCGAGTCGAGAAAGGCAAGGGTATCGCCGATGCGGTCTTTTATCTCTTCTGGGGTCTCTGTATCGGTCTCGGCTTCTAGGATGCATTTGCGCAGCATCGTCAAAGTCGGATCGATTTCGCGGCGTTTGCGTTCCTCCACGATTGTTAGCAATAATGCCCACATATCTTTCTCGGTTTCAAAATGATCGCGCCGATCACCAAGCGTATGGGCAACGCGGGCGAGGCCCCATGAGTGCAGTTCGCGCAGACTGGTGCTGACATTGGAGCGCGCAATCGAAAGCGTTTCGGCGATTTCGTCAGCCGGCAGAGGTTTGGGTGAGAGATAAAGGAGGGCGTGTATTTGCGCTACGGACCGGTTTACGCCCCAACGGGTTCCCATTTCGCCCCAATGCAGAACATATTCTTCCATGATTGGTGTAAGGTGCATAGCGTGTAGTTTCTATTATTTCTGTCTATACAGAAATAATAGAAACTACAGAATGAAAAATCAAGTCCCCATATTTTGTTTTTGGGTTGATGGATGCAAATTTCCCGCGCGTGCCGAGAATATCATGCCGCGCCAGCTCTTTTCGTTGTTAAGTAATTGTTAATGAGTGGTAGTAAGAATTGATTAACCATAAAATGTTTACTTAGAACTCCGCCGACAGCTTCATTGGCAATGATGATCGAATCATCTCCCATCCTCGCGGCATTTTTCGACGTCAGCATAATCCTGCTGATGATGACTCTATGCGGGGTCACTTTTCGTCATAACCGCAAGAACCCTGCGGCATTGGGTCGAAAGGCGCGCTACCTTCCGCTTGCAGGTCTCGGCGTGATTGCGATTTTCTTTGCGCTCGACCTTGCCGCCTTGACGGTGATCCCGGCCGTCTGGGGCAATCAGCTATCAATGATGTTTGTCACGAATCTGTATATGGATTGGTCGTGGATGGTCATCCTGTTCTCGGTGTCGCTGATTGGCGTTGGGTATTTGTGCTCGATGCAGGAAGCATCCGAAGCGATCGCAAAATTGGAGGGGGCCGAGCGTAAGGCGCAATTCTCCCATCGCCGGATGGCCGATTTCGCTGAGTCGACGTCGGATTGGTTTTGGGAAATGGACGAGAAACTGCGTTATACGTGGTTCTCCTCGAATGTCGAGAAAGTCATCGGCGCACCCCGCGAAACGCTTTATGGCAAAACGCGAGAGGAATTAATTACCACCGCTGAATCCAATGTGCCGTGGCACGAGCATTTGAATACATTGGCGGCGCATAAACCGTACAAGGATTTCATATACAAGCGGCAGGAGAATCACGACGTTAAGTGGATACGCTCTTCTGCGACGCCGATATTCGACGAGAGCGGTCGATTTGCCGGATATCGAGGAACCGGAAGCGACGTCACGCGTGAAGTCGAGGCGGAAAACCTTTCGAACGAAGCAAAAAACCTCCTTGCACATGCGATTGAAGGCTTGTCCGAAACATTCGCGTTATGGGGCCCTGATGACAGATTGGTCCTCTGTAACAACAAGTTCCGCGAAGTAAACGCCGCCGCACCCGATGCGGTTGAACCCGGTACGCCGTTCGCCGATCATCTTCGCGTGCTGCTGGCGCTGGGCGCCTATCCCAATGCGGTTGGCCGCGAAGACGCATGGATCGAAGAACGCCTGTCAAAACACCGAAATCCGCGCGGGCCTTTTGAATTGGCGCGGCACGGCGGTGTGTGGCTGATGCTCGATGAACAAAAACTCGACGATGGCAGCATTGTTACGATCGGTCTTGACATCACCAAGCGCAAGGAAGCGGAGATTGCCTTGCAGGAAAGTGAAGCGCTTCTGGAATCGGTCATTGAAAATGTTCCGCTTGGTTTGCTGATTAAGGATGCGCAACACATCGTTGAATTGGCAAACAGCACCTACCTTAATTGGTACGGGCTGGATGACACCGATCTTGTTGGGTATCCGTCGAGCAGTGTCGAGAACTTTCAGCCCGAAAGCGACGCCGCGTTGATGAACGACCAAGAGCGGAAGGTTTTGGCAACAGGCAAAATTCTTACACGACAGGTCGAGCGTACATTTGCCGACGGCGAGATTCATACGGTGGAAATCACCAAATTTCCGGTGCATGACCTTGATGGTAAAATCATAAAAGTTGGTTCCATTAGCGTCGACTTGACCGAGCAAGTGCGTGCCCAAAAGGCGTTATCGCGCCGCGAATCGCAATCTCGGGACTTTGCAGAGACGGCATCCGACTGGACATGGGAAACGGATACACAGCTGCGTTTTACTGCAATTTCGGACCGGTACCGCGAAATTACGGGGTTTGAACCGTCAGCGCTATTGGGCAAAACACGGCGTGACTTTACGTCCGAAGATACCAACGATGAAAAATGGCACCGCCATTACGCCAATCTGGACAATCGCCGACCTTTCCGCGATTTTCGATATGATATCAGACGCCTGGACGGAAGCATCCTAACCGTGAGCACAAGCGGGAAGCCTATTTTTGCGGATGACGGGGTATTCGATGGGTATCGGGGAACCGGGACGAATATTACCGAGCAGCGGCGTATGGAGAACGCCCGCGATGCCGCGCTGAGGGAGGCATTGGAAGCAAACGCGGCAAAGTCGAAATTCCTTGCAAATATGAGCCACGATTTGCGGACACCGTTGAACGCAATTCTTGGGTTTTCGGATATTTTGCGCGATCAGATGCTTGGCCCCCTCGGTGAAAGCAAATATGTCGAATACGCAACGGATATCCACAGCAGTGCTTCTTATCTTTTGGAATTGGTCAATGATCTGCTCGATATTTCGACGATCGAAGCCGGGAAGAAGCAGTTGGAAAGGGAAGAGTTGAACGTTCGTGATCTAATTGAAGATTGCGTTCGGACCTTTATCGGCAAGGCTTATTCGAAAGACGTGGAATTGGTCACCGACGTGCCGGAACAATTGCCGCCCTTACTGGCCGATAAGCGCGCGACAAGGCAGATACTCGTTAATCTGTTGACTAATGCCGTCAAGTTTACGCCAAGTGGCGGTAAGGTAACCGCGTCGGCGCAGGTCCGCGAAAATTCCATGGAAATCGTAGTCGAGGATACGGGGGCGGGCATTTCTCCGGAGCTTTTGGCGGAGGTGACAAATCCCTTTAATCGCGGACAGGATAATCCTTATGAAACGGATGCCGGGTGGGGGTTAGGGTTGTCGATTGTCCATTCTCTGGTCGGGCTGCACGAAGGTAGGATGGAGATCGAGAGTACGCCGAGAGAGGGTACAAAAGTGACCGTCTCCATACCCAACGACAGCGAGTCGTACCGTAAGACTCGTCTGCTGGATAACGCGCAACCCGTCCAGCCACCTCTTGCGCGTTAGAATTCGCTTTATGGGTGGGCTCACGATCTGCAAATCTGGTGGTAGGAATATATTTGCTTCCACGTCGACGCTGATCAAATTTCAAGGGGCTATTCACGAAATGTGTCGTCACTTAAACGTTGCCTTGCATGGGCGGTTGGCGCGTATCCGATACTCTCCGCCCAAAATGGAAGCCAAACCCTGATGGATCGTTCTCAGCTTCGCAATATGATTGCCTCGGGCCGCTCGATTGCGCTCGATTGTTATGCGATAGGCGAGAAGATCCCAGAAGATGATGCGATGGGCATGCTGTTCAAGACGAATATCATGAATAAGTCCGTCATCCTGAAACGCTATGAAGCGGCGTTGCCGACGGCACGCCAACCGGTGATCGTCACGACGCTGATTTACTTTCCATACGATTACAACAATGTCTATGACGGCGGAGAATCGGTCAGTTTTAATGACAGCGGATTCTATCAGGCATTGTCGTTCAAGATCGCGAAAGGGGATCCCACACCAGAACTGCTTGAACGTATCGAAGACGATGTAAAGATGCTGAGTTTTTTCGACTCGCTGCATAGCCTCGATCCCTTTCTGCTGAAGAGCAAGGCAGAGCAGAGCGAAATTGAAGATCGAATTCATCCCACATATTTCGCGATTTCGCCGCAAGAATGGGAACGCATTCGATTGCCTATTCGCGATAAGATTTCAAAGCTTGTTTCGAAGGCGCTTGGCGATACCGGTGAAACCGGTGGTAATGACGGCCGCGCGCGGGAGCAGTATGTCGAACGGTTCCTGATGAAGATATGGGAAGCGAAGGATGTGAACGGCATCGAACCGTTTATCGATGCGATGCAGATTGATCCTAAGCATGCGCCGGAAATTTTCTTCGCCTGGAAAGCCATTTGCTATTATCAGGTACGTTTCAACGATATCCTTGAGGCGTTGAAAACACTGTTTAAATGGGCCGGAAACAACCAGCTTTGCTTCCCCGTCGACTTCGTTAGCCTGTCGGACGATGAGCAAAAACGCATCAAGGAAAAGCGCGAAGTTTTGCGGCAAAAGATGCGGGAGGGATATATCAACGCAAATCAAGTGCTCGGCGCTTACGAGACCAGTTACGATGACTTCGTTGATAAGGATCAACCCGAAACATTCATGAGCTTTTTGGTAAATGCTGAAAACTCATACCTACTTTTGGCCAATCATGTATCCATTGCGACGCATAGCGTGAATTTATGGAAATGGTATGTTGAACAATTTGGTGCGGAGTTGCGCTATGCGCAATTCAAGGAATTATTCGACGGCCTCGTCACGCTTTACGGTGCGGATAAATCCGATGACGCTTTTGAAGTGTTGTAAGCAATAGCAATAGCGCTGGGCCTTCCGGACAAACTAAAAGACGACCAGACTGACTTCGTCGCCTCGGTTATGATGCCAAGCGATGGCATTTCGGTGCGTGTGCGTCACGATAGCGCTCGCCAACCCACAGCACGATGAAGGAGCGACGATGTCCAGCAAAGCAATAACGTTAAAAGAGCGCCTCGCCGCGCCGGAAATTACGATTATGCCGGGCGTTCATGATGGATTTAGTGCCCGTATTGTTGAACTTGCCGGGTTCGAAGTGGCCTGGATTTCTGGTGCTGGAATTTCCGAAAGCCACCTTGGTTGGGCGGATCGTGGGGTGATGGGATTGCAGGAAAACGTCTCTGCTTGCCGCGACATGGTGAATTGCACAAATCTCACGCTACTTGGCGATGGGGACACCGGCTATGGTAACGCGATGAATGTCCACTTCACAGTTCGTGCTTTTGAGCAGGCGGGGCTGGCGGGTGTCATGTTGGAAGATCAAACTTGGCCCAAACGATGTGGACACATGGCCGGCAAGGATGTGATCTCGCGTGAAGAGGCACGGGATAAGATTGCCGCTGCCGCTGATGCACGGCGCCGTGAAGATTTCGTCATTAAAGCACGCACGGATGCCGCCGGCGTCTTGGGTGTTGATGAAGCGATCGTACGTCTTAATCTATTTGCCGAAGCCGGTGCCGATTTGCTATTCGCCGATGCGCTGTTAACGCCGGAAGATATAGCGAAAGTAGCCAGCAGTGTCTCGAAACCGCTTTCCGTCAATATGGGATTCGGTATTCGCGCGCGCGGCACGACGCCGTTGATCGGCCCGAAAGACCTGGAAGCGATGGGTGTGGCGGCAGTAATCTATCCGCGGCTTTTGACTTCGGCCGCGCTGCGCGGCATGAAGAATGCGATGGATGTCTTCAAGGAAGACGTGATTGGCCGGAACGCGACGCCTGACCGTGAAGACTTGATGATCTCCTTCGAGGAATTGAACGAAATTACCGGCATCGCCGAACTCGACGCGTTGGAGGCCCGTTTCAGCAGTGGCCGCTAAACACGGTTGCTGGCCTCTTGGCGAATTGCATTTGTCGTCAAGCAACGCCGGTTCCAAGCAATATTTGTAAGAAAAACCTCGGTTCCACGTAGCGTTCCAAAGCGGTCGCTGTTAACCTTATTTATTTGCAAGTGGCGTTCGGTGGGGGGCGGACGCTAGGCATCAACCTGGGACGGCAATCTGTCCCCAACAGGGCGCGTACACACTCATGGAGTATGTCTGTGAAGGGCGCGGCGGAACGGCTTGGTTTCGCATTGAAACGGAAATCGAGGCGGAGCAGGAATCCGAAGTCATGGTTCATGCTGTTGCAAAACATTTCCGGCGCGAACAGGAAAAAGCGATTGGAAGCTACAAACCCACCTCTACAGTTTACATCGAGCAGAACATTGGGCTAAAGGCGCATATACAGCGTGCGATGCCGCTTTTTTTGACCTTGCGGGACAATGAAGGCGATAGCCTTGTCACCGCTATGCTGCCGCCGGAGGGGCGAAATGATAGCGCATTCAAGATCGTTATCGTGGGCAAAAGCAATGGCGATCCTTATCAGGCGCATGGCGAAGGCATAAAGACGCTGGCAACGCATTATGGTCTTGCATTGGACCGGGAGCGCTGTTTTCCGTACCGCTAATAATGGTGTGGGGCATGGAATTTTCACGCGATTTTCACAATAAGCGCTAGACGAATAGGGTGTCGTTATGGCTAAAGCCTAGTTCGACGAAGGACACCGGAACAGTTGATGTGACGCCACCGAAAGTCAGTTTGCCGCCTTCCCGAATGCTCGGCGCGGACCAAATAAGGCGAGATGAATTGCCTGCCGGTTCATTAATTCTCGATTTGCATCACTATTGGCGTACGAGAGGCAGTGAGGACCGGCTTCCGGCACGCCGGGATATCGACCCCCTAGACATTTCACCGGCGGTACTGCCCTGGGTCTTCATGTTGGATGTCTTGTGTCAGCCTACAGGCGGTGACTATCGGTTTAGGCTCAACGGCACGAGCAACATTCAGCTGGTCGGCCGCGATCCGACAAATCGATTGACCAGCGAAGTATATGGGGAAGAAGAACACCAATTCCTGGTTCATACGTTTGACACCACAGTTCGGGAAATGGCCCCTACATTCTGGCGTGCCACCGTGCCGCAAGAACAATTGGGACATGTCCGTGTCTGCCGCGGTCTGTTTCCCCTGTCGGATGAGGGCATTTCGGTAAATATGATTTTAGGAATTGCCGTGCCTGACTAAGTGGCGCGGCTGTCCGGCGCCGCACAAATGGCGTTGTCCACTTTGCCGCAGATCTGGCCGGTTGCTGGTCTGGGAGAATTCAGGTCGCGGTCGCGTCCAGTTCTCCGTCTTCTTTTGGCATGTCGCGTAAGGCCCGCCGGACTTCGCGCCAGATGCTGAGCCGATAGTTGTCGTTATCCGCATGCGCGGCGGCAATGGCTTCCCGTACTGCTGCCAAAGCGCCTTCCGCACCGTGTTCTTCGACTAGATAGCCGGCGATCTGATGAGGATCGTCATTCATGCTCAGTTTTCTTTCTGGTGTGCTGCGGAGTGTCCACCATCCGCATGGTATTAGCTAGCGGATGTTGGTTACAGCGGTGTAACAAATGCGTCACTACTTTTTTTGCACGTGCGCGCAAGTGCGAAGGTTCGATCGATATGGCCATACCACTGAGCGTGTTGAACCGGCCCGGTAATCTCATTGGCATCGGCCTCATCATCGTCGCGACGGTTGTCATGATCGTTCAGCATTCGATGGTCAAGCACCTGGCGGCGGAATTGTCGGTTCTCGAAATCGTTTTCTTTCGAACCGTGACCGCATTGTTGTTCTTCCTGCCCTGGATGTTGCGCTCTGGATTGTCGATTTTCCGCACGGATCAGCTGGCTTTGCATATGTTGCGGTCTTTCTTTCAGTCCTTTTCGGCCTTCGGCTTTTTTCTCGGTCTGGCCATCGTGCCGCTCGCGACCGTGACCGCCTTGCATTTCACAACGCCGATTTTTGCTGTGCTGATCGGAATTTTCGTTCTCGGGGAGCGAGTGAATGTTCGGCGCTGGTGCGCCATCATTGCGGGGTTCATCGGCACTTTGCTGATTTTGCGCCCTGACGCGGCGATGGGGTATGGCGAGCTTATGGTCCTGGGATCGGCGCTCGCCTGGGCAGCGGCGATCATCGTCATCAGGGTTCTGGGACGGACCGATTCGAGTATCACGACGACTGCGTATATGTATCTCTTGATGACGCCGATCACGCTGGTCGCCGCGACCTTCGATTGGACGTGGCCGACGCCGGTTCAGTATGTATGGTTGATCGGAATCGGGCTGACCGGCGCGCTAGGGCATGTCTTGACCGCCGAGGCGCTGAAACGAGCGGCGACCCATGTCGTCACGCCGTTCGATTTCTTTCGGCTCGTCTGGGCGACTCTAATCGGCGTCTGGCTGTTCGGCGAGATGATTGATGCGTTCGTGTGGGTGGGCGGTGCAATGGTGATTGCCAGTGTCAGTTATATCGTTTGGCGCGAGCATCGCCTCGCGGTTGAAGGGCCGCGTGACTGAGTCTGCGACGTCTGATTTGCTGAAAAAGCGCACGCTATCATGCTAAGCTCCTGAGAGATCCGCCAGGTTTTGAATGCAAAGGAAGCCGTATGCTCGGAAAATTATCTGAATTATCCCTCTGCGTATTTCTTTCGTCCGCGTTGCTATGGAGTGCACCTCTCTCGGCGCATCATAAGCCGGACCACCATAAGGGGGGCGGAAAGCACGATAGCGACTACGGCAAGAAAAAATCGAAGAACTACAAGCATAAAAACAAGAAAAAACAAGCTCACAAGCGCAAGGGACCACCACCTTGGGCACCGGCGCATGGATACCGCGCAAAGCATAGATATCTGTCGTCACAGGACAACAGGGTCCACGAATTCGTTCCGGCCGACCTTGTCAAAGTACCCGAAGTCGGCTTGGGCCAATGCGATAAGGCTACTCTGGGCGCGGTATTGGGGGCAGCCGTCGGTGGCGCGGCAGGATCGAGATTCGGCAAGGGCGACGGTAAGATCCTTACCAGTGTCGGTGGAGCCATTATCGGCGCACTCGTTGGGGGCAATATCGGCCGGGCGATGGATCAAGTGGATCAAAACTGCGTCGGCCAGATCCTCGAACGCGCGCCGACGGGGTCGGCCGTGACCTGGCGGGATCCTGACCGTTCAGTCGATTATAATGTGACGCCGACGCGCACCTACCGGCGAAACGATGGGCGCTATTGCCGCGATTACCAAACTAAAATCGTCATCGCCGGCCGAGTCGAAAACGCGCATGGCACCGCGTGCCGGGGGCATGATGGGCGTTGGGAAAGGAACGGGTGATTGCCAATGTGATTCGCATCAAAATTTTCATAACTTGTTGAAATAAAATAATAATTTTCTGAATGCGGGTTTGATGACCTATTTCAGGCGTCGGAATAATTTACAATTCTTCGAATTTTAAATTTAACGGCCTAACTAGTTAATTTTATTGATTAATTTTTTCATAGAGACTGTATACAGCGATTTTAATTGTCGAAATTCTTTACAGATTCGTTGCTTTTCAAATTAACTGAAATTTAACATATTGAAATATAACGAAGAAATATTTGGTATGAAAATTGCTTATAATTTAACCTTAGAGGCTGGGTGCAGCGCACAGTAATCGGGATTTTGCAATGATCAGTCATAGTAAATCATTCTTTAAAACATTTGTTGCCGCAATTTTTCTTGTTCTCGGATATGGAACCTCGGCTAACGCGGTTTTGATTTGGGATCTCGATCAGAACCAATGCTCGGAAAGTCCCGGCAGTGTCTGCACGGCCGGGTTTGCAGCAACGGCGACATTTGATTTTTCGAACATCGATGCTAACAGCATCGACGTCCAGATTACTGTTGAAAACAATTCCTCCGTCGCAATAGCACCCCTCGCTGCATTTGGGTTTTCGGTTCTTCCCGGACTGATCACAGACGCGGATGGTACAAACGATGGCGCGGTTGCAAACGGGACGTTGCCAACCGGATGGTTTATTAATCTTGGGGCGTTTAACTTTGGTTTTTTGGATGTTGCCAGTCCTGCAGATGCGGAAGTTTGTCTTTCTTTAGATAATGGTAGTTGTTTTGGGACGTCGGGTAATCCAAGTGTTATTGCCAATGCCGTCGACCCGACGGAGCAAGCGGTGTTCGATCTAACGTTGGATAATCTGAACGACAATGGAACGCAGGCGTTTGCGACAGTCGAGGCCTATGAAAATGCATTCGGCGACGGCAATCCGATTTTCTTTCGCTTCAAGCCGCTGGATGAAAATGAAGTTGGCGCAGGCAGTGTAAAGTTTGGCGGCACGCTGCGAGACGTACCGGAACCCGCAACGTTTGCTCTGTTCGCGGTTGGCATCGTAGGGCTTGGTTTAGCCAGGCGCCGGCGTAAGTCGGCCTGATCCGTTCCGTAGGATATCTAAACAGAACGGCGGTTCCCTGCGGAGCCGCCGTTTTCGATTTTAAGGTTGCCCTCCTGTTAGGCGACTTTGCGTGAAATCGACTCCCGGCTATGTGGTGTATTGAAATCGATCTCGGGGCCGACCGGCACTATACCCGCCGGGTTCACGTTCAATTGGCTAGCGTAATAATGCACTTTGATGTGATCCAAATTGACGGTGTCGGCGATTTTGGGCTGCTGGTAAAGGTCCCGAGCATAAGCCCAAAGATTTGGGTAGTCCGCGATCCGGCGGACATTGCATTTGAAATGTGCGTAATAAACGATGTCGAACCGAACGAGGGTCGGGAAGAGACGCCAGTCCGCTTCGGTCAATTCCGCGCCCAGAAGGTAGCGCTGATTTGAGAGGCGTGCCTCGAGCCAGTCGAGCGTGTCGAACAATTTACCGACAGCGTCATTGTAGGCGTCCTGGCTTGTGGCGAAGCCGGCGCGGTAGACGCCATTATTGACCGTGTCATAGATCCGCTCGTTCAGCGCATCGATATCCGTCCGCAAATTATCTGGATAATAATCTGGGCCTGTGGCTCCCGCATTGTTAAACGCACTATTGAGCATGCGGATGATTTCAGAGGATTCGTTATTGACGATGGTGCCGCGTTCTTTGTCCCAGAGGGCCGGCACGGTTACCTTGCCCGTATAGCCCGGCAGACAGTGGGTATAGAGCTCGTGCAGATATTCGGTGCTGTTTACCTTGTCAGGCACCATGCCGGGGTAATCCTGCCAACCCCAACCTTCGGTCGTGTTAACAGGGTGAGAAACGGAGAGGGAAACCTTGTCCTCCAGACCTTTTAGCGCGCGGAAGATGACGGTCCGGTGGGCCCAAGGGCAGGAATGCGAGACGTAAAGATGGTATCGGCCGGCCTCGGCCTTGAAGTCACCATCGCCCGTGGCCCCCGGGCTGCCGTCGCGGGTCACCCAGTTGCGGAACGCCGATTCCTTGCGCATGAACCGGCCACCGCTGTCATTCGGTTTGATCGGTTCGTTGCTCCATTTTCCGTCGATCAACATGCCTGCCATGGCTTGAGTTCCTTCGACGCTCTCTAAGACGGTTCTCCATATGTAGACCATGAGGCTGGAATGTCTAGATCAGATCAGGGCTGGTGGAATCGCCTACAGCGATCCTACAACCGCATGGGTCTGATGAATTTATCGACACCGGCACCGTCGATATCGATCAAAATTTGATCGGCGGAATTTCCCCGCGAAGCTGACAGTCGAGGCCCTTTAAGGCGACAGGGCCGAGAGGCTCGTAACAAATCATCTGGCTGGTCGCCGCGAGAGGTGTGAGCCATGGATGGCAGAGCTAACTTTCTGCGGCGGCGGCGGCAGCACGGCGCAAGGCGGACGTGTAGCGTGCCGCAAGAACCGGGTCCTTGAAAGGTAGGCGCTTACCGTCGAGATACTCGATGAAGTAGCCTTCGCTAATGTGGCGCTGTTTACGGATCGCCGCGCCGGCGCCGTCGAGGTCGCCAATTTCCGCGAGGCAGGCGGCCAAAATGACATGGTTGGCCGGTGCCTGCGGCTCCCGTTCGATGGCCCGGTGGATAAACGCGATTCCCTCCTCATAGCGACCCAACGCGTAACACGTAAACCCCTGCGCCGCGAACATGAAGCCGAGCCACAGGTCACGGGGACTCAAGCGCATGGCCTGGCGTAGGTGTGCGTAACCGTATTTCGCCTTGCCGAGCGATGTCAGAATGACACCCAATTGCATCAAGGTCATTGTACAATTAGGGTTGAGCTCGTACGCATGTTTCAGGTTCGTCAGGGCGCGTTCGAAATTTCGTTCGATGAAGTTAACCCATCCCAATACCAAGTAGGCGCTGTGATCGTTTCGGTCGAGGCCGCGCAGTTTTTCCGCCGCGTCCCGTGCCTGTTTGAGAAGGGCCTCGGTGTCTTCGCGTTGCCGGCCAAAGGCGAGATTGTGGCTGGCGACGGCAATCGTCCACCAAGCTTGTCGGCATCGTGGATCGCGCGCGGCGGCTTGCTTCGCCAGTTCGATGCCATCGTCGTACAATGAGATATCGGCTTCCAGTCGCGCCCTGTCCATAAAAGCGCGGGCCCGCCATGCCATCTCCTGTGCTTGGAGATCGTCAACATTGAGACCGGACGACGCCCGCCGAATTTCCGCCAGGTCGATCTCTGGCTTGATGTTGGTGGCGATCTTCCGCGTTATTTCGTCCTGCAATGCAAAAAGCTTGGCGATCTTGCCGTCGTAATTCGCGGCCCAAAGATATTTCGTCGTCGGCGCGTGGATAAGCTGCGCTGTGGCACGAAAAGTATTTTCGTCGCAGCGCACACTACCTTCCAAGATGTAGTCTGCCTGGAGTTCGGTGCCGGTCTTCTTGTAGTCGTTGACAGCCTCGCGATATTGGAAGCTCGAACTCTGGGCGATCACCGTGAACGCCTTGAAGCGTGAAAGCGCGGTGGTGACATCTTCCGCTAACCCGTCGGCCAGGTAGTCCAGTTTTGGGTCGTTGTTCAGGTTGGCGAAGGGTAGGACGGCGATGGAGAGACTGTCGTCGCGTGCATACGCGGTATAGCCTGTCCCGGCATTGTTGGTATTCCCGGGTGACGCGTCACTCTCCACGCTGTCTTCACTTGTTACTTCGGCAAGGAAACGAAAGCCTTGCCCTCGTAATGTTTTAATAAATCGCGGGTTTACGCCATTATCGCCGATGGCGTCACGCACGCTGCGAATACAACTGCTCAAGGTCGCGTCACTGACAGTTAGGCCGGGCCAACCGTGCGACAATAACTCGTCGCGACTCAACATCCTGTCAGGATTGGCGACGAAATAGCTCAAAATTTCAAAGACTTTGGCCCGAGTGTGTACGACCGCACCGTCCCGGCGCAACTCGCGACGTTCCAGATCCAAATCACAATTGCCAAAAGCCAACCGCATCGATGCGTGATCCAATTCCCCGAAAGCCGCATGCGGTTTTGGTTGTCTCCCCCCTACGGAGTCTCCTTAACCCTTGTTTTCCACGCCAATTCGACGCGATCGACATGCCAAACCGTGAAAATTACACCGAAATTGCAGGTTAATTGCAAGTTAATTGCAAGTTGAGGTCAAGCGATGCCGGACAATTCCTGCCAAGGTGACGGTGTGATCGGATCAACTTGTCGGCTTCACCAACAACAATCGGGTTTGACGATAAAACGGATCTACAGGTTTTAACAATCGATGACGGGGCAATTGGAGGCAACGGTTATGCGGCTTCTGTCTAGAAATTTTGGTTCCGTCGCGGCGCTATTCGGTGTTGCGTCGATACTCACGGTTTGGGCGGCACCGGTTAACGCCGTGCCATTTCTTCAGGCGCTCATTCAAAATACCGGCTTCGGCACGGTGGCGTGCAGTTTTTCGGGAGGGTCGAGCCCGCCGAGTGGTTGCAACGCCGGCGATGATGTCGGGGGAAGCATTGTTTCGGACGGTGCAACGCAAGGCGGAAGCACCGGACCGCAGGCTATCGGCGCCGCGAGCGCCAGGGTCGGATCGCTAAGCAATTTCGCTGAAGGCATCAGCCGCGTTTCAACAAGCGGCAATCCGGTGGTTCGTTCGACCGCTAAATTCTTCTTCGACGACCTTGTTTTCACGGGGCCGGCAGGGGCGACGGAAGTCACCGCAAGCGTGAACTTCTTTGTCGACGGCGCGATTGGCGGCTCGCGCGTCATCGGCGGTCCAAACAGGACTGGCGAGTACAGTTTGACCCTATTCGCGGATAACAGTTTAATCGGTAGCGGCAGTGTCAAGGGCGATATCGCCGGGTCGGCGATCCAGAATACCGGTTTATTTGGCGGAACCGGGACAAGTTCAAGCGTCAATGGGCTGTTTGTTTCCAACAGCTTCACATTTTCCTTGGGTACGGCGCACTCCTTGCAATTCAATGCCCTTGCGACCGCGTCGGCGGTATCCGCGAGCACCAGTCTGGGGCCATTCGGCGCTACTGCATCGACACTCACCGTCGATTTTGCCAACACGACGAGCCTGGGCAGCACGGTCTTCAACCTGCCGGACGGATTCACCGCTAATTCTCAGCAGTCCGGTATCGTCAACAACTCATTCGGCGTAACCGCTACCGTCCCGGAACCGGGAACGCTCGAACTGCTCGGACTGGGTCTCGCCGGGTTCTCACTCGCGCATTTCTGCCGGCGGCGAATAGCGCGAGGTGAACAGGACTATACCCAGTCGGCGGATTCGCCCCAGCGGTCTTCGTAGACGAAATCCTTCAAGTTGCCGCGGCCGACGGGGCCGAAATTACCCATGGGATATCCGATTGGAAGAATGGCATAGGAATGTACGCCAGGCGGCAGACCCAAGGCCTTTTCCGATTCCGCTTCGCGGATCAGATGCCGCGTCGTCAAGGTTGAGCCCAGACCAAGGGCGCGTGCCGCCAACAGCATGTTCTGGACAGCCGGATAGATCGATGCGCCGGAATGGCGGTTCGGTTCGCTGTCGCCGTGTTCCAGACAGGCGACGATCCAGACCGGGGCCTCGTGATAATGGTCGGTCAGATACTCAACCGCCGTGTGCTGGCGGTGATATCGTTGTTCGTCCGAACCAGGCGGTGGCGCGGCACTGGCGTAGCGTGGCCCGATGACGTCGTCATACGCTTTCTTATATTCGACCTGAACCGCCTTTTTGATCGCCGGATCCTTGATCACCAAAAATCGCCAGGTTTGGTTGTTGCCACCGCTTGGTGCGCGGATGCCCGCGTCCAGGATCTTGCGAATCAATTCATCGGAAACCGGGTCGGGTTTCAGGCGGCGCATCGCTCGCGTGTTATGTAGAATCTCGAAAATATCGCCGCTCATAATGGTATCCTCCCAATTTTCTTGTCGGGGAAGACTAACCTATCGATGGCGCGGCGCAAATTACATGCGGTGGAATCATGGGCGCGCGATAAAATTGGCGGCTTGGTAACCGATCCGATTGGGTTTCGGCTGCGGACGCGTTACAAAGTGCGCTGATCGTAGGGGAGTAGAACATGCTTCGCAGAATATTGATTACAGCCCTTATCGCGGGCCTTATTTCAGGGATAGCGATTTCCGTCGTTCAAGAGTTCACGACGACACCGATTATCCTGCACGCCGAGGAATTCGAGGGTGGCGGCACCGTTAGCGGTCAACACCAGCACAGCCAGTTGAAGGTGTTCCCGCGCATTATTTTGGCGCACGGCACGGCGGAAAAAATATCCGAAGAGGAAGTCTGGGGACCGGCACAAGGGTTGGAGCGGACGGCCTTCACGACCCTTGCCAATGTTCTGACAGGTGTCGGATTTGCCATGCTTTTGGCAGCCTGCTTGTCCCTTGCGGGGCGGCCGGTCAATGGACCATCGGGAGTGTTGTGGGGATTGGCCGGCTTTGCCGTATTCACATTGGCGCCGGCACTTGGACTACCACCCGAGGTGCCGGGCACGATGGCCGCCGAATTGGTGCCGCGCCAGAGCTGGTGGTTTTTGTGCATCGCCGCGACGGCGGGCGGGCTGTGGTTGCTCGTCTTCAAGCCCGGAACCACCTGGAAAGTGGCGGCGATTGCCGTCCTGGCGCTGCCCCATATCGTCGGGGCGCCGCAGCCGGCACGGATCGGTGGTGCGGTCCCGCCAGAATTGGCGGGACATTTCGCCGCCGCATCGATTGTCACAGCCTGCATCTTTTGGGCCGTGCTTGGTTGGGTGTCGGGGCGCGTCTGGCAACGGCTAGAGCATAGTTGAAGGGGTTTGAGGCAATGAAATTCGGCGGTGTTGTGGCGACGAAGATTGACGATTGGCATATCTTTCCCTACCTGGAAGAACTCGGCTACGACAGCGCCTGGGCGCCGGACTCGCAGATGATCTGGTCGGATTGCTATGCGACCTTGGCGCTTGCCGCCCACCACACAAGCCGAATTCGGCTCGCCACAGGTGTGTCCATTGCGGGCACCCGCACGGCGCCGGTCACCGCCCATTCAATTGCGACGATCAACAAGCTCGCGCCCGGGCGAACCGTCCTCGGTATCGGAACGGGACATACAGCGATGCGGCTCATGGGGCAGAACCCGATGCCGCCCACGAAGTTCCGCAATTACCTTCGCGTCGTGCGCGGCCTCCTGGATGGGGAGGAGGTCGAGTTCGAGGGCCAGCCGATCCGTTTTTTGGACCGGCAGTTGGAATGCATCAACACGGGCGATCATATCGATATCTACGTTGCGGCCAATGGGCCGAAGGCACTGGCGGCGGC
>JAJFJB010000178.1 GCA_021774435.1 Alphaproteobacteria bacterium | reverse complement strand
GAACCTGGTCCATCTTGGGTAGGGGTTTTCCTCATATTGCGCTCGAACTTGGTTTGAGACGGTGTCTTCGATGCCCGTAAGGCTACGGAGGTTTTTGCGCAAACCGATTTCTTTCATCGGCGCGATGATTTGTTGTTCGAGAACTAGTCGAACGTCGTCGGGAAATAGCTTGGGCTCTAGAAATTCGGCCCAGTGAAACTGGAATAGTGGCCGGTAGGCAGCAAGTACAAGGAGTTGGTTAGCGGACAACGGCTGTTTCGAGGACATCGAAGTTTCAATTTTGTCCGCAAGCTCAGCAATTGCCGTGGTCTCTTCTTCGGATTCGCGAAAGATATATTCATTGATGAAGCAATGGCCCGCGAGCGCTGCCAAAAAAGGCAGAGCGGCTTTATCCGCGCCATTGCTCTGTGTTCTTTCAAGATGCACTCGACGCAGCATGGTGAGGGCGGCTTCGACGTATAGATCCTTGATGGGACAGAGTGAGATAACCCGCTGAAAAAGCAATTTCGTCTCAAGGTGACCCGCGTCGCCGGTACCTTCGAAGGCACCTTCAATTTCGGGGTCGGTGCGAAGCGCACTGATTGCAGCCGGTGCGACCGACAGCGGGTCGATTGTGGTGTGGTCTAGCAACAGCAGCAAATCATCAATCAGGTTGTCGTCCACTGAAGTGAACGACATGGCTTCGATTGTTGCCGCAAATCCTGCCCAGAACGATTCGGTGTCGGGTTTGAGGGCCACGGCCTTGCGATGACAATCAAGGGCACCTTCAGGATCGCCCGTTTCCATCAAGGCAATGCCCAGATTCGCATGGGCCTCGGCTATATCGGGATTCAGTGACAAGGCCTTTCGGTAAGCGCCTTTGGCGTCGTCGAAGTTTTCTTGTTCCTGAAACACCGCCCCCAAATTAACGAGCGCATCCGCAAAGTTTGGATTCAATTTAAGTGCGGTCTCAAAGCAGCCTACCGCCTCGGTCAGCGCCCCTTTGGTATGCAAAATCGTTCCCAAATTGTTGTGCGCACCGGCAAAATCCGGGGCGCAGTCAATTGCTTTGCGATGACTTCTTTCCGCTGCATCGAGGTGACCGAGCAATTTGTAGGCGTTGCCAATATTGCTATGCGCTTCGGGAAAGTTCGGGTTCAAGGCAATGGCGGTATGAAAGGCTTCGATTGCCGCCTCGGTTTGCCCTAGATCCTGCCAAGCGAGTGCCAAATTATTGTGGCCTTCCGCGAAGTCCGGATTGATTTCGATGGACGCTTGAAAACATTCGGCGGCTTTTTCCAACTGACCAAGATCCTGGTAGACGAGACCAAGATTGCTGTGCATGCCCTCTATTTGCGGCGCAAGCGCGATTGCCTGTTTGATCAGTACGACAGCTTGATCATTCTCACCCAACTCATTCGCCGCCAGGCCGAGTAGATGCAGGGCGTCATAATTGTTCGGCTCGGCCGTTAGGATCTGTTGATAGATACGTCGCGCTTCCGGCAAGTCGCCGTTGTTGTGGCACTCAATTGCGATCTCCATCGCTTGCGCAATCGTGACACGTTGTCGTTGTGGCGGGTCGCCCGCAGGCGTCATCATTCTGTCCAGTGCAATTCTCGAAGCGAACGCTTTGGGTCCGTGTATGAGTTTATGCCTAAATCAAATCTCGCGGAATGCGGTTTCGCTACATGTGTCGGATATTTAGTATGTGGCAAAACCGCCTAACCTCTCGAATTCAGGGAATAACCTAATGACGCCAATTGATCTTTATTTCTGGCCGACGCCGAATGGTTGGAAAATTACGCTCATGTTGGAAGAGTGCGGCCTGCCGTATGAGATCAAATACGTCAATCTGCGCGAAAAGGAACAGTTTTCTGAATCGTTTCTGAAGATCTCACCGAATGGCCGCATGCCCGCCATTGTCGATCACGATGGTCCTGGAGGCGAGCCGATTTCTATCTTCGAGTCCGGGGCGGTCTTGCAGTACCTGGGCAATAAGACAGGGCAATTCTATCCGGCAGAGCAGCGCGCGCGCAGTGCGGTCGAGGAATGGTTATTCTGGCAGATGGGCGGCCTTGGCCCGATGGCGGGGCAGGCGGCACACTTCCGAAATTATAAGAAGGACAAGATCGACTACGCGGTCGAGCGTTACACGAATGAGGTCATCCGGTTGTATGGCGTCATGGAAAACAGACTCTCGGACCGCGATTTTTTGGGCGGTGTGTATTCGATCGCTGATATGGCATCGTGGCCCTGGATACGTGGCTATAAAGCCTACGGTATCGATCTCACGAAATTTCCGAATTTGCGGGCATGGTTCAAACGCGTTGGCGGGCGGCCTGCTGTGCAAAGGGCGGCAAACATCGGCAAGGAGCAGTTCATCGAGTCACAGGCGCGGTCGCAATCATCTATATAGAGATTCAGGAATTGTCTGCACGGTCAAATCCGGTTTGGATTTAATTCCAGATAATGTTCTTGTAGGGAACGGGTCCACCTTTTTCGATATCGTCCAGCAGCGTGATTTCCCATTCCAGATAGTCGACCACGTTCTGTCGGGAGTCGCCGGGCCGTTCAGACGACGCAAGCCAGTGGTCATCGCGCGGCGAAGCCAAATATTCCAATCCTGATTCGAGTAGAAGACCGCTCGCTTGCCACATCGCATTGCCGCCGAGGAGAACGCAAACACTTTCCCTGTTCTCTGAATCTAGACCGTTTGCGGCAAGACTTGCACGTGTCTCCGTTTCCGAAGTCAGTACAATACGGCCATCGAAGCGTTTTTCTTGAAGGAAGCCATTCAACGCGATGCGTGAACACCATACGGCGCCTGGAATATGGCGTTCCTCATAGGAATCCGACGTCCCTACATCGACGATTAGGACGGGGGTCGTTTGGCGTAGAGTTTCGAGGTCGTGAGGGGGGATCTCGGGAACCGAAATCTCTTCAATAAACGGTTCTGATATCTCTTCGGGGCCAATTTCAAGCGTGTTGCTTCCCAGACCGTCTACCAACACAGCGATTTCGCCCCACCCCATTTGCATGAGCCACAATGCGGTGACGGTGGCGCGTACTGTGTCGTCGTCGATCAGAACGTATCGTGCATTCAGGGTACCGAAATATCGCTCGGGACTCATCGGCAAGGTGCCTTCCGGTGCACATCGGGATCCATCAATATGGCCGGCTTCGTATTCTTGCTGACTTCGAACATCGAACAAATAGGTCGTCCGGTCGTTATCTTGGCGCCACTCTTCGAGAATACTGCTATCGATACGCTGGATACCTGCGTTTTCGGCGATGCGCCTGGCGCGTTTCATCGCTGCGTCGCGAGCTTTTTGCGAAACCGGGCCTGCCTTGCGGTTGGCGTCTTTTTCGAGTTCCAGGCCATCGAGAAGCCACCCACGAGTGCCATGAAAGAGAACCCGTACTTCATTGGGGACGCCTGCGGCAACAAGGCTCAAGCCCCCGAGAATTCCGCGCGTGCCGCTCATGCAATTCACGACCACCTTGGTATTGGGATCCGGCACCAGATCGTCGAAAGATCGGACGAGATCCGCGCCTGGCACATTGATGCTGCCGGGTATATTGCCCCAGCCATATTCCCGGCCCGGGCGGCTGTCCAAGACGATCCAGTCTTCGCCGGATTTTAGCGCCTCGTCGAGTTCGGGTGGCGAGATAAAGTTGGGAGCTCCATTGATTCGTGCGAAGGCGCCAAAGCCCTTTGCGGGAACCTCGATTTCAGGAAAGAGCGTCTCGCCGGCAGTTTCCCACGCCCTTGCACCGCCTTCCATAATCGAGACATCGGTATAATCCATTGCTTCAATACGGCTGGCAGCCAGTTCGGAATGTCCCTCTCCACCGTCGGTCAGAACGATGCGTGTATTCCGTCTCGGAACCAGCGTTTCGAAGGATAGTTCCAGTCCCGATAATGGCACATTGCCTGCCAGCAGCGGATGCCCCGTGCCGAACGGCATTATTTCGCGCACATCGATAAACGCGATTTCGCCGCCATCGGTGAGCATAGCAGTGGCGTCTGGAACGGATAGGCGCCTTGTCATGGCGATTGCAGCCTCCTTGTTTGGGGAAATGAGGATTGGATGGACAGCCAGGCTTGTCAACCGATACATGTGCTGGCCTAGAGCGAAGTATGCTTGCCGTTGCGGCGGCTGGGCCGCATTATTTCAAGCAATTTATAGTTGCCTGTACGGTGCGTGTGGGCGCGATATTGCCAGAGAATGTGAAGGAATTGACCGGATGAAAGTAGAGATTGGCTTGCCCTCGGGCGCGTGGTCGGAAATTGGCGAGGCTGCGGCGGAAGCGGAGGAAATAGGCTTCGATTCCATATCGACGGCAGAACTGGCGCATGAGCCTTTTATGCGCTTGGTGCTGGCGTCACAGTCAACCAATCGTGTCGAACTTGCCACGGCCATTGCAATTGCGTTTTCCCGCAGTCCGATGGTTGTCGCGAATATGTCATGGGATCTGCATGCGAACTCCGGTGGCCGGTTCTGTCTCGGTCTGGGTAGTCAGGTGAAAGGCCACAACGAGCGCCGCTTCAGTGCGCCGTGGTCGGCGCCGGCGCCGCGGATGCAGGAATATGTCGAGAGTCTGCGCGCGATTTGGCGCTGCTGGGAAAACGGCGAGAAGCTGAATTATGTTGGCAAGCATTATAACTTCACTTTGATGACACCCGAGTTTTCGCCTCCGAAAACAGGCTTCCCCATGCCGGCTATTTCGCTGGCTGCCGTCGGCCCTGCAATGCTTCGCGTCGGGGGCCGGGTGGCCGATGGTGTTCGTCTGCATTCGTTCTGCACACGCCGCTACATGGAAGAAGTCTGCATGGCTCACATCCAGGAAGGTATGGAACAAAGCGGACGGGAGCGAAAGGAAATCGAAATTTTTGGCGGCGGTTTCATCGCGACCGGCCCCGACGAAGAGACGGTCAACAAAATGGTCGATGGCGTGCGCTACCGGGTCGGATTTTACGGATCGACGCGGACCTATTTCCCGGTTTGGGAACTTTATGGTCTGGAGGATCTCGGCTTGAAGCTCCATCGCATGGTTGCGGACGGGCAATGGGACAAGTTGGCTTCTGAAGTGCCGGACGATGTGGTGCGGCTGTTTGCGGCTGTCGGAACCTACGAAACGATCGCAAGCGCGATAGAGGAACGTTTCGAAGGGGCCGACTCAATTCGCTTGGCGTTTCCGGAAGGTACGGCCGCAGGCTTTAAACGCGAAATCGTCGAGGACCTGCAACGGATACCAACCTCGTTTGAGGGGCATAATACGTCGCGCTGGTCGGCAGTGGCTTAATTCAGTCTTGAGAAGGAACCAAAATGTCTCGTGAGCCTATCCATATCGACAAGCCTTGGGTGAAGAAGAGTGCGTTTGCGCAAGGCGTCACCGTTGAAGGGCGCTTGCTTTTTTCAGCCGGTATTACCGCGCGCGATCCCGACGGTAATCTTGTCGGCGCGGGCGATATCCGCAAGCAGATCGAAACCTGTTTCGAAAATTTGGGCCATGTTCTGCACGCTGCGGGTGCCGACTACAAAGACGTCGTTAAGTACACGATGTACACAACCGATATCGAAGCGTTTCATGAACATACCGATGTTTATCGCGCATACTTTATCGATCACCCTGCCAGCACGCTCGTCGAAGTGCGCAAACTCGCCCTTCCCGACATGACGGTGGAAATTGAAGCGATCGCGCGATTGCCGTCGTAATTGCCTCGGGTGGAAAAAGCGTCTAAGCGTGCGGCTTAAACCGTGCAGTAGGACAGGTTTTGAGCACGTCGGGGGAACCAAAGCGACATAGTCTGCTGTCGGGTGCGACAGCGGATCGGCCGGGGCATGCAGCAATGCTAATGGTTGGTTCGTTGTTTTTGCTCGCTTTCCAGGACGGCATCGTCAAGCTAACGAGTTCGGAACTGTCGCTTTGGCAGTTTCAGATGATCCGTGCCGGTCTGAATATGGCCTTACTCATCTTTCTAACGCATGTTTTCTGGAAAACCTCGTGCCCACCGCCGAAACGGGTGTGGGCGGTTGCGTTGCGAAGCCTGTTCCTCGTCGGTGCAATGGTTCTGTATTTTGGCGGTATTCCCTTCCTCGATCTCGCGAATATTGCAGCTGGACTATACGTTTTTCCGCTCTTCGTGGCCGTGCTGTCTGCCATATTGCTGGGTGAACGAGTTGGCCCGCGTCGCGTCATGGCGATCTTGACCGGTTTTACCGGTACCCTGCTAATTCTCAAACCGGGTACGGATGCCTTTCAACTTATCGCGCTGATGCCGGTCGGTGCCGGCTTGTGCTATGCCGGGACCATCTTAACGACAAGGCGGCTGTGCCGTGATGAGTCACCGGTCACTCTGGCTTTTGGAGTCGCGATTACGTTCTTTACCTGCGGCGTGATTGGTGTGCTGTTCTTCACATTAACTGCGGACAGTGCGCTTGCGGCGCAATGGCCCTATTTGTTTACGGGCTGGCACGAAATCGGACTATGGGTACTCGGGCTAATCGTAGTTTGTTCGTTGATCAACCTCACTGCAAATATGGGCCTGGCGCGGGCCTATCAAAGCGCTGAGGCGAGTTGGCTGGCGCCCTTTGATTACAGTTACATCGTCTTTGCGACGTTTTGGGGCTATGCGTTCTGGAACCATGTGCCCGATGTACTGACATTGACCGGCATGGCGATGATTGCGGGCGCCGGAATTTTTGTGGCTTGGCGCGAGAGACAAGTCAGTCAGTCCGCGGACCGCGCGGTCCGGTAATGACGGAAGCGCCAAAAGCATCCGATGAGGCGCCCGGCCGCTGGTCGGAAATTTTTGTCGGCCGCTACGGTATCTATACGCTGGTGCTTAATCTCGGCATGACCGTATTCGCGATAAACCAGTTTGTCGTGGCGACGATTATGCCGACGGTCGTCGCGGATTTAGGCGGCCTGGATTATTACACGTGGGCCTTCTCGCTCTTCGCCGTCGGGTCGATTGTCGGCGCGGCGAGCGCCGGTCCCATGAGCGACGCCTTTGGAATGCAGCGGGTTTATGCAGGGGCCGGACTGGTCTTGGCCATTGGGCTCGCCGGTACGGCACTGGCATGGGACATGCCGAGTGTCGTTGCCTTTCGCCTGGTGCAGGGCGTTGGCGGTGGTGCGGTTGCGTCCTTGGCGTACGGTTTGGTTGCGGTCGTTTATCCGCAAAATTTGCGTGGCCGCGTCCTTGGGTTTGTCTCGGGAATTTGGGGTTTCGGGACCGCTGCCGGTCCGGCGCTTGGCGGTTTCTTCGCGGAACCGGGGCTTTGGCGCGGCGCATTCTGGACGATGATGGTGCTGGCCATCGTCTTCGTTTTCCTGGCATGGCGCTATGTCGAAGGACGGGGTGGGCATGGCCGGCTGTCGGACTTACCGTTTTGGCGGCTTTCGATGTTGGCGTTGGCGGTGCTCTTGATGAGCGCGACGTCGCTCGTAGATGCGAACTGGCTGCGCTTGTCTCTGTTTGCCTTGGCGCTTGTTCTCGCGGCAATCGCATTTCTCCGCGATAGACGATCGACTCATAACATGTTTCCCCGAAAGATCTTGTTCATGGGTGGCCAGTTGGGTGCGGGGTACTGGATTCTGTTTCTCGTCAGCATCGTCATCACCTTCGTGAATACTTACACGACATTTTATCTCCAGGTGCTTCATGGGATCGCGCCGTTAACGGCAGGCTATCTATTGGCCATTCAATCGATGATGTGGACGGTCGCGGCCTTGTCGCTGACGGGTATCAAGCGGTCCATGGAACCATTTCTGCTCGCCGCCGGACTGGCCTGCATGTTGATTGCGTCGATTGCCATTGTGCAGACGCTCGAGAATGGCCCCGTATTCGCTATTGCTGTCGCCATGGGAGTCTGTGGTACCGGCATGGGCTTGTTGAACATACCCGCGATGCAGAGGGTCATCGCTGCAGCGCCGGAAGGCGAGAAACAAATTGCCGGCACGTCCGTGCAGACAGTCCGTAATATTGGGATTTCCTTCGGCGCTGCCGCGTCGGGCATGGTCGCCGCAATGGCGGGCCTCGTCGATGGCGCGAGCCGCGAGACGATCATTTTCGCCATGAATTGGGTTTATGTCGTGAATATCGGCTTTGCCGTGCTGGCGCTACTTATGGTGATTCCGTTCTTTCTGCTTCGCGAGCAAAAGCAATAGCGTCGGAAAACCTCGTTGCCGGTTTGCTGCGATGGCGGGGGCCGCTACTATCTTTCAACGATAAGAGTCATCCAGTTGAGCGAGGTCCCCTGAATGGAATTGAACGATGTCATCCGGACAACTTTCGCCGCGCGTGATTACACGGGTGAACCGCTCACCGACGAGATACTGCACGATATTTTGGAAACGGCACGATTTGCGCCGAGCGGCGGAAACAGGCAAGGTAATCGCGTCATTGTGGTCCGCGATCCTGACACGCGGAACAGTCTCGCCATGCTGGCGGAACCGGCGGCGAAACGCTACATGGCGCAGATCAAGCTGGGTGAAAGTCCTTGGAATGCGGTCGTTCCGACCAAGGCAAGCGCAGCGGAAATCGAGTCAACACCCGCTGCCGACATGCTGACAGAACCCTTTCGGGCTGCTTCCGTCGTACTTGTTTTCGTCGTTGATTTAAAGGTCGTTGCCTCGATGGATCAGGATCTCGACAGGGTGGGAATCGTCAGCGGCGCGTCGATTTATCCCTTCGTTTGGAATGTATGCTTGCTGGCAAGGCAGGCCGGGTTCGGCGGTACGATAACGACGCTGGCGATCGCAGAGGAACCCAAGATGCGTGAACTGTTGAATATCCCGGAAGGATTTTGTGTCTGTGCCGTCGTGCCCATGGGCAAGCCGGTCAAACAACTGACCAAGCTGCGCCGCCGGTCGGTCGAAGACATTGCTGTTTGTGAGCGCTTCGATGGTGCCGCATTCACGAAAAAGTAGGGACGGAAAGGAGATCTTGCGATGCCGTATTTAGAGCGTGAGGCCGCGCGACTTTACTATGAGGATGACGGAACCGGGATTCCGGTATTGTTGACCCATGGATTCGGCGCTTCGACTGGCATGTGGGCCGGACAGGTGGACGCCTTTGCCGACCGGTATCGCTTGATCCGCTGGGACATGCGCGGGCATGGCCAGACAGAATGCCCGGAAGATTTGGAACATTACAGTCAGGCTCACACTGTTGAAGACATGAAGGTGCTGCTCGATCACCTCGGTGTCGAGCAGGCCGTGATTGCCGGGCACTCGCTTGGCGGATTCATGACGCTCGCCTTCAACGTTGCCTATCCGGAGCGTGTGAAGGCTCTGATACTGCAAGGGTGCGGGCCGGGTTATCGCCGCGACGATGCCCGTGCAAAATGGAACGAACGCGCCGAAAATAGGGCGCGCACGCTTGAGGAGGGTGGTCTCGCTGCGCTTGGCGGCGGGGCCGAAGTCGGTGAAAGCGTGCAAGGTTCCGCAAAAGGCCTTGCGCAGGCGGCTCGCGGTATCCTTAGCCAGGTCGATTCACGCGTGATCGACAGCCTACCGGGCATCGCCGTCCCGACATTGGTCGTTATCGGTGATGGCGATACCTATTACGTCGATGGATCCGCCTATATGGCCAGCCGTATTCCCAACGCCGTTAACGTTGTCGTTCCAGGGGCAGGGCACGGCGTCAACGTCGAGAAGCCTGCGGCCGTAAACAGCGCGCTGGAAGAATTTCTCGGTAAACTCTGAGTCCAAAGACCGGTCCCGGAGGAAGTCACCTGACGCTTCTTGGAGTTTTCCCCCGTGTGACCTCTCGTTGAATTTGCGTCGCTACGCCGCGTTTTTTACCTCGCGGCGCCGTGCGTGCAGGATCGGTTCCGTGTAGCCATTAGGCTGATTGAGACCTTCGAATACCAATTCGCTGGCGGCAAGAAAGGCGATACCATCGAAAGCGGGGGACATGTTTGTGTAATCTGGGTCGCCACTATTCTGCTCGTCGACTACAACGGCCATCCGCTGCATTGTTTCCCGGACCTGATCTTCTGAACAAACCCCGTGATGAATCCAGTTGGCGATGTGCTGACTTGAAATTCGCAATGTCGCGCGGTCTTCCATCAGGCCGATATTGTTAATGTCGGGTACTTTCGAACAGCCGACACCTTGGTCAATCCAGCGCACGACATAACCCAAGATACCTTGAACATTATTGTCCAATTCCTGCTGCACTTCCTTTGGCGACCAGTTTGGCCGGTCGGCCAGCGGTATGCTCAATATGGTATCCACGCTCGCGCGCTGACGGGACTTCAACTCGTTTTGCCGGGCGACGACATCGACCTGATGATAATGAATGGCATGTAATGTTGCTGCCGTCGGCGATGGGACCCACGCCGTATTCGCGCCTGCCTGCGGATGGCCGATTTTCGTCTCCAACATCGCCGCCATCATGTCGGGCATCGCCCACATGCCTTTCCCGATTTGTGCCCGGCCTTGCAGCCCGCAAGCCAAGCCGATATCGACGTTCCAATCCTCGTAGGCGGTGATCCAGGGTTTTTCCTTGGCGTCCGCCTTGCGGACAAAGGGGCCGGCCATCATCGATGTATGAATTTCATCTCCCGTGCGGTCGAGGAAACCGGTGTTGATGAAGGCGACCCTGTCTTTCGCGGCACGGATGCATTCCATAAGGTTGACGGTTGTCCGTCTCTCTTCATCCATGATGCCGATTTTGACCGTGTTCTTTGGCAGACCCAACGCTGTCTCGACACGGGAGAATATTTCATCGGCAAAGGCGACTTCCGCCGGACCATGCATCTTCGGCTTAACAACATAAACGGAGCCGGCACGACTGTTTAGATGTGTACCCTTTTCGCCGATATCGTGTATCGCAATCAGTACGGTTGCCATGGCATCGAGCAATCCTTCGGGGACCTTGTTTCCGTCGCGGTCGAGAATGGCGTCGATTTCCATCAAATGACCGACATTGCGAATAAGCATCAAAGACCGGCCGTGCAATGTCACTGAATTGCCATTTGTGGTTTGGTAGGTGCGGTCGGTGTTAAGTTTCCGTTGCACGGATGCACCGTCCTTGTCGAAGCTGGTTTCGAGATCGCCCTTCATGAGGCCCAGCCAGTTGCGGTAAGCTTGTACCTTGTCTTCGGCATCCACGGTCGCGACGGAATCCTCGCAATCCATGATCGTCGTGAGGGCGGATTCCATGAGAATATCCGCGATGCCGGCAGGGTCGTCTTTGCCGATGGCATGGTCGCGGTCGAGGCGGATTTCGAAATGAAGACGGTTGTTTTCGATCAGTACCCCAGTCGGACGAGTTGGGTCGCCGATATAGCCTTTGAATTGCGCGCTATCGCGCAGTGTTGCCGTTTGGCCGTTGCTCTGGAGGATCTCGAGATCACCGTCCTGGATACAATATTTGACGGCGTCGGCGTGTGAACCATTGGCCAGCGGAGCAGCCTCATCAAGGAACTGCCGCGCGCGCGCGATAGCCCGCTTACCACGGATGGGGTTGTATCCATTGGCTCGGCCGCCGCCGCCTTCTTCGGAAATAGCGTCCGTCCCGTAAAGCGCGTCATACAGACTGCCCCAACGAGCGTTTGCCGCATTCAGCGCGTACCGGGCGTTCGTTATGGGAACGACGAGTTGAGGGCCTGCGATATGGGCAATTTCCGCGTCTACATTTTCTGTCCCTACGGAGAAAGGTTCGCCTTCGGGCACCAAATAACCAATTTCTTCCAATAACCTCTTGTATCCCGCGCTATCGTGCTCTTGGCCTCTGTGTTCCTCGTGCCAGGAATCGATTTTCTTTTGCAAAACATCACGTTCCGACAGCAAAGCCCTGTTTTTGGGGGCTAAGTCGTGAATGAAGGTATCAAATACCGACCAGAACGATGTTTCATCGATGTCTGTTCCAGGAAGGGCTTCGGTTGAAATGAAGTCGTGTAAAACTTTCGCAACTCGCAGTTCGCCTGCGTTAATCCAAGCTGTCATTGATTTTTCTCATTCAGAGTGTTTGGGCCGGCTGGGCCTTTGCCAGGTTGTGCCGGATTTTGAAAATACTGTGCTGTATATTGTTCTTGACCGCGCGGCGCGCCTTCAAATGTACTCGCACAATAAAATTGATAATCAGTAAAAAATCAATAACTAGTTGAAAAATAACAGTAAATTTGTAATTTATTGTAAATTTTTTGTCGCTGTTTTGTAAGGTTTGTAAAATTGGTTTCGCTGCGTTTGTAAGAGGTGCAACGAAATTGAGGGCATTAATTTACGATAATTAAATTTTAGGTTGAACTTAGGTGTGTCTGGAAAATTGGCTGGGGATGGAGGATTCGAACCTCCAATACTTGATTCAGAGTCAAGCGTGATACCGTTTCACCAATCCCCATTGAGGCAAATTATGCCTTATACCGTTGAAAGCGCCGCTTGTTATCACACCGGAATTGGTTTGTGTAGCGTTTCTGATGCGTCATTTTTAACGTTTCGTCATTGGAAACAGGGCGTTTGGCGCGGCGTGTCGAATCGGATATGTTACATTTTAGTAAAATACGGTGGGTGCCCGCTCAATGAGGCGCTCGCCAAAAAATGACAATGAACCGGGGCGAGGAGACGATGGTGGCGTACGTCAAACCACGCTGGCGTCGTGATGTTGAGCGGAAGCCTGCTGAAGGTGGAGGCCGTCACGCGTATACATTCGCCGCAATTGATCTTGGCACCAACAATTGCCGTTTGTTGGTGGCGCGGCCGTCAGAAGACGGATTTCGGGTAATTGACGCATTTTCCCGCATCGTCCGCTTGGGCGAGGGGATTAGCGAGACGGGCGCACTGTCGGAAGACGCGATGGTCCGCACGATCGATGCCCTAAAGGTATGTGCTGCCAAAATGCGCCGACGCAAGGTCGACCGGGCACGTCTGGTCGCAACGGACGCATGCCGGCGAGCAAGCAATTGTGATGAATTTCTGCGCCGTGTCGCAGAGGAGACCGGGCTGTACCTGCAAGTGATATCGACCGAAGAGGAAGCGCGGTTGGCTCTGCGCGGGTGCGCACCGCTGTTTGCGCCAGACAAAAGCCGTGCCCTGGTCTTCGATATCGGCGGTGGCAGTACGGAAGTCATGGTGCTCGACACACAGTCTCAAAATGGCGTGTCTTGTGACTGTTCATCGGAGAATGGAGACTGGATTTCCATGCCGTTCGGGGTCGTTAGTCTGAGTGAGCGATATGGCCGTGACATTCTGTCGATGGAAAGCTATGCAGCGATGATTGACGATGTCGACCGTTTGCTTGCGCCATTTTGCAGAAGCAACGGCATCGCCGGCTCAGTTCGTGATGGTGATCTTCAGATGCTGGGTGCATCCGGAACCGTGACGACGTTGACGGGAGTCTACTTGGATTTGCCGCGCTATGATCGCTCGCAGGTCGATGGCGCTTATCTCGGGTTTGGTTCGATCCGCCAGATTAGCGACCGTTTGCGAAAAATGTGTTGCGCAGAGCGTGCGACGCATCCCTGCATCGGCGCCGACCGCGCGGACTTGGTCGTGGCGGGTTGCGCCATACTCGAGGCAATGTGCCGTCGCTGGCCGGTCGGAGAGCTTCGTGTGGCCGACAGAGGTTTGCGCGAAGGTATTCTGCAAGATTTGATGACGGCAGCGGACCGGGAAACGGCACGCCGTGCCCAAGCGTAAACGTTCTGGCGGCGATGTTTCGGTTGGCCGAGACAAAACGGTAAAACTCAAACGAGGGAAGGGGCGAAAAGTATCGTCCCGCCGATGGCTCGAACGGCAGCTAAACGACCCCTACGTGGCGGAAGCAAAGCGACGCGGCTACCGAAGTCGGGCTGCGTTCAAACTGATCGAACTGGATGAAAAGTTTCGCTTTCTCGCGAAAAGCAATCGCGTTGTCGATCTCGGCGCTGCGCCGGGTGGTTGGACGCAGGTCGTCTTGGATGCTGTGGGACCGAAAGGAACAGTCGTTGCGATTGATTTGACGCCAATCGAGCCGATTGGAGATGCCGTCATTTTGACAGGCGATGTCCGTGACGCGGACACCGAAGATCAATTGTACCATGCGCTTGGCGGCCGGGCGGATCTGGTTCTTTCCGACATGGCGGCATCGGCTACCGGTCATGCGCCGACCGATCACTTGCGCATCGTCGGTCTAATCGAAACCGCCTTGGATTTCGCTGAGGCTGTACTGACCCCGGGCGGTACTTTCGTGGCGAAAGTTCTCCAGGGTGGCACAGAACGCGACCTGCTGGCACGGTTAAAACGGGAGTTCGCGAAGGTCTCCCATGCGAAGCCGGATGCGAGCCGAAAAGAGTCGGCAGAAATGTACGTTATCGCCGCCGGTTATCGTGGCGACGCCAATTCGACCGAAAATTAGCAGAAAATTGCGGATTTTCTGCGCAAACGTGATCGGGGTGTGTCAATTCGGTCTGTTTTTTCCCTAAAAATTTTCTTCGGCTGCATTTGAGGGCCAAAATCGACACAAAAATCTTGGCTTGCTGCATTTGAGGTGTATGATCGCCCAAATTCGGCAGGAGAGATAGTATGCGGATACGCGAGGCCCTGACATTCGACGACGTTCTATTGGAGCCCGCGAGGTCCGCAGTGCTTCCGAACGACACTGATACCAGCACGCATCTCACCAAAAAGGTCAAACTCGGGATTCCGTTAGTGTCCTCGGCGATGGATACGGTCACGGAAGGGCGGCTTGCCATTGCCATGGCCCAAGCCGGCGGGCTGGGCGTCGTCCATAAAAACCTTTCGATCGAAGAACAAGCGATAGAGGTTCGCAAGGTCAAGCGTTTCGAGTCAGGCATGGTTGTTGATCCTATTACCATTACGCCGGATCAAACATTGTCCGATGCGCTTCGCCTCATGGATCAGAACAGAATTTCCGGTATCCCCGTCGTTGCGAAACGTAGCGGTAAGCTTGTTGGTATCCTGACCAACCGCGACGTTCGGTTCGCGAACGATCCGGGTCAGGTGGTCCGGGAACTGATGACCCGGCGCGGGCTGATCACCGTGCGAGAAGGGGTCGGTCATGACGAGGCGAAGCGGCTGTTGCATGAAAATCGCATCGAGAAGCTGCTCGTCGTGGACGATGAGCGGCATTGCGTTGGGCTGATTACGGTAAAGGATATCGAAAAGGCGCTGCGCTATCCAAATGCCAGCAAGGATGAAAATGGCAGCTTGCGGGTCGCGGGTGCTGTCGGGGTTGGCGAAGACGGTTTGGAACGGGCCTCCGCGCTGCTCGATGCGGGTTGCGATGTGATCGTGATTGATACCGCACACGGACATTCGGTCGGCGTGCTGAACGCGATCGACAATGTGAAGAAGCTCAGCAACTACGCGCAAGTCGTGGCCGGGAACATTGCGACGGCCGACGGGGCGAAAGCGTTGATTGATGCGGGGGCCGACGCGGTGAAAGTCGGGATTGGGCCAGGCTCGATCTGCACGACGCGGGTCGTTGCTGGCGTTGGCGTACCGCAGCTGACGGCTGTTATGGACGCGGTTGAAATTGGTCAGAAACATAATGTTCCCGTCATTGCCGACGGTGGGATCAAGTTTTCTGGTGACCTCGCGAAGGCAATTGCCGCTGGTGCCAGCGGGGCAATGATTGGTTCGTTGTTCGCCGGGACGGATGAGGCGCCAGGTGAAGTACATCTTTACAAGGGCCGATCCTACAAATCCTATCGCGGCATGGGTTCCGTCGGTGCGATGGCGCGCGGCTCCGCCGACCGTTATTTCCAGGAGGAAGTAACGGATTCCCTGAAGCTGGTGCCCGAAGGCATCGAAGGCCAAGTGCCATACAAGGGGCCGGTCGGCAATGTGATCCACCAACTCGTTGGCGGTTTGAAGGCGGCGATGGGTTATACCGGGAATGCGACATTGACGGAGATGAGGACAAACGCCAGGTTCCTTCGGGTGACGGATTCAGGCCTGCGCGAAGGCCATGTTCATGACGTTACCGTCACGCGGGAGGCGCCTAATTATCGAGCAACGCCGTGAGTGAAATGCGATACCGCGTGGCGCGGTCCGGCGATGCGGCGGCGATTGCATCGGTCTATGTCGAGACTTGGCGTACGACCTATGCAGGCTTGGTTCCGGATCGTGTCCTATCGGCAATGTCCGAAACGAAACAGCTTCGGCATTGGACGGCGCAAATCGCGAGCGGCGACACGGTGATGGTGGCGGAACACCCGGCGCTGGGTGTTGTGGGTGTGGGCAGTTGCGGGCTTTGCCGGGATTGGCGCTTCGCCGGATCGGGTGAGGTATATACGCTTTACATAGCGCCCGACTGGCAGGATCAGGGCCATGGTCGTGAGTTACTGAGTGCGATGTTACGGGCGATGCGGATCGCGGGGTTCGAGGCGGCTATTCTGTGGGTCTTGGAAGGCAATCCATCGCGGTTTTTCTATGAGGCGATGGGCGGAAAACGAATCGCGGTGCGCGACGAAAGAATATGGAACACGGTGCTCCCTGAAATCGCTTATAAATGGCAACCGCTTCCGGAGCCAATGCTCCTGGGACGCTCTCGGACGATTGAGGATGATGATTCTTTTCATAGTGGCGGCGGTGCATGACTGACCGCGTATTAATTATCGATTTCGGCAGTCAGGTAACGCAGCTCATTGCGCGGCGCGTCCGTGAAAACGGCGTTTATTGCGAAATTCATCCCTTCAACAGGGTCGATAGCGATAGCCTCGCAGCCTACGATCCGAAGGCGATTATCCTTTCCGGTGGCCCGGCGAGTGTGACGACGATGGAAGCGCCCCGCACGCCCGACGCGGTGTTCGAATTGGACGTGCCTGTGTTGGGCATTTGCTATGGCGAACAGACGATGTGTGAGCAATTGGGCGGAGCAGTGGAGAACTCCGATCACCGGGAGTTTGGCCGCGCCTTCGTCGAGATTGTAAAGGATTGTGAGCTGTTCCACGGCCTTTGGGAGGTCGGGGCGCACGAACAGGTCTGGATGAGCCACGGCGACCGGATTACCGGACTGCCAGATGGTTTTGAAACTGTGGCGGTCAGCGATGGTGCGCCGTACGCGGCGATCGCCAACGATGCGCGCCGGTATTATGGCGTCCAGTTTCACCCCGAAGTGCATCACACGCCGCAGGGCGGGCGGCTGTTGCGCAATTTTACGCATGGGGTTGCCGGATGCAGCGGTGATTGGACAATGGCGGCATTCCGCCAACAAGCGATTGATAAAATCCGGGCGCAAGTGGGCGACGGGCGAGTGGTGTGCGGGCTATCGGGCGGTGTCGATTCTTCGGTTGCCGCCGTCTTGATCCATGAAGCGATTGGCGATCAGCTGACGTGTATTTTCGTCGATCACGGCCTGTTGCGCATGGGCGAGGCGGATGAAGTCGTGTCGATTTTCCGTGATCACTACAATATTCCGTTGGTTCACAAGGAAGTCTCCGATCTCTTCGTTGTTGCGCTCGAGGGAGTGACCGATCCAGAAGAAAAGCGTAAGACGATTGGTCGCCTTTTCATCGAAGTGTTTGAAGCGGAGGCGAAGAAAGCGGGAAGCGCGAAGTTTTTAGCGCAGGGTACTTTGTACCCCGATGTCATCGAGTCAGTCTCGTTCATTGGCGGGCCCAGTGTGACGATTAAATCGCACCACAACGTTGGGGGACTGCCAGAGCGCATGGATTTGGCGCTGGTCGAGCCGTTACGGGAATTATTCAAGGACGAAGTGCGCGAGCTTGGCCGCGAATTAGGGTTGCCGGAGACTCTTGTCGGTCGCCATCCTTTCCCTGGTCCCGGGCTGGCGATCCGCATGCCCGGCGAGATCACGAGAGACAAACTCGATTTGCTCCGCCGCGCCGATGCGGTTTATCTCGACGAAATTCGCAATGCCGGTTTGTATGATGCGATTTGGCAAGCCTTTGCGGTTCTGTTGCCTGTCCGGACAGTTGGCGTCATGGGCGATGACCGGACGTATGATTATGTCTGCGCCCTGCGCGCAGTAACGTCGACGGACGGCATGACAGCGGATTCTTATCCTTTCGATCACGCCTTCTTGTCCGGCGTCTCGACACGCATCATCAACGAAGTACCAGGCATCAACCGCGTCGTCTACGACGTGACGTCGAAACCGCCCGGAACGATCGAGTGGGAGTAGGGCTTTCGGTTTAGCTTGCCGCCGGTTTATTTGATGAAACGAGCCGTTGAAAAATGAAAATTGGCATCCTTCAGGCAGGACATGTCCCAGACGCGCTGATTGAAGAAACCGGTGACTACTGCAATTTGTTTGCGGAATTTTTGGATGGGCATGGGTTTGTCTTCGACTGCTACAGCGTGGTCGATATGCAGTTTCCGACAGATGCCGGCGCGGCAGACGGATGGCTGATCACTGGATCGCGCCATGGCGTATATGAAAATCACCCCTTTATCCCGCCGCTTGAGGCTTTAACCCGAGAGATTTACCGGCAGGAAGTTCCTTTGGTTGGCATCTGTTTCGGCCATCAGATTATCGCTCAAGCGCTCGGTGGAAGTGTAGAGAAGTATGCGGGTGGCTGGTCGGTCGGCGCGACTGAATACAGATTGGGCGAAGCACCGGTTGTGCTGAATGCGTGGCATCACGATCAAGTAACCACGCCACCAGATGAGGCAACGGTCTTAGGATCCAGTGAATTCTGTCAGTACGCCTTTCTTGGCTATGGCGCAAAAGCCTTCAGCGTGCAGGCGCACCCTGAATTCAACAGTACTTTCGTCAAGGGGTTGATCGACACCCGCGGCCGCGGTGTCGTGCCGGAATCTTTGCTGGAGAAGGCAACGACAAAGCTATCGGTGGAAAATTCAAGCACGCTTTTAGCGGAGAAAATTGCCACATTCTTCAAATCTCCCGATAAAGCAGCTTGAGCAATGACGGACAGAGACTGAACGAGATGACAGACCATAAAATTCAGGCCATCGACGCGGTGGTCAATATCTTCAATGCAGATGCGCTCGCCCATCGTCCCCTATGGCGCGATCAGTTTCTCGGTGAGCAGATGCGTGTCGGTGAGGATACAAGAAATGGCGTCGAGCTGGATGAGATGCTGCGCCGCATGGACACTGCCGGTATTGAGCGGGGGTTCCTGATTGCCACCAAATGCGGGCCGCTCGGCCACCCATCCTGCTTCCACATGCCGCTCGAAGTCGTCGACCGGGCGATTGCGGCGCATCCGGACCGGTTTTTTGGTCTCTATGGGATCGATCCAACGCAGGGCATGAATGCCGTTCGCGATTTACAGCACGCGGTCGAAGATCGCGGCTATATCGGCGCACATGGCTATCCGCACTGGTTTGAAATGCCCATCGATCATGCGCGCTGGTACCCGTTTTATACGAAATGCTGCGAGCTCGATGTGCCGATCCAGTTTCAGATCGGCCAGTCGATGATCTATGCCGCCGACTATCCCATCCGGTCCGTCGGGCAACCGATTACCATGGACACCGTGGCCTGTGATTTTCCTGAACTTAAACTGATCGGTATCCATGTCGGCATTCCCTGGACCGACGAAGCCATTGCCATGGCCTGGAAGCATAAGAATGTGTATCTCGGCTCGGATGCACACAGCCCGAAATACTGGCCGGAGAATTTCGTCAACTTCATCAATACCTATGGCCAGGACAAAGTCATCTTTGGCACGGACTTTCCGGTGCTGGGCTTCGAACGAACACGCCAGGAAATCGAAGATCTCAATTTACGTCCAGACCCTAAGCGAAAGCTACTGCGCGATAATGTGATCCGTATCTATGGGCTCGAAAGTCATTTCGATTGATCACGATTTAAAGAGCAGCCTCGGCGATAACGCGCATCGCGTCGATTGACGCGCCGCCTAGAAGCATGGTTCCGACTGAGTGGTCGGACGACGCCTCTTTCCAAGTTTGGACGCGATCCTTGATGGCATCTGATGATCCGACTAGGCAAAGCTCATCGACAAGCGCATCTGGCACAGCAGCCGCAGCTTCTTTTCGTCGACCGGCGAGAAAATCGTCCTGTATCTGAACGGCGGCATCGACATAGCCAAGACGCTTCGCATAGTCGTTGTAGAAATTTTTCTCTCGCGCGCCCATGCCGCCGATATACAGCGCCAACTCCGGTTTTATTTGATCGCGGCAAGCCTGGAGATCGTCACCCATAGCGACTCGGACATAGGGTGCTACATCGAAATTGGCCAGGCTCCTACCGCCGCCCGCTTTGGCCATGCCTTCTTCCAGTGGTCCGGTAATCAGCTTCGTTTGCTCCGGCGACATATATATCGGCAGCGTACCGTCCGCGACTTCGCCCGCAGTCCTCAACCCAGCGGGGGAGAAGGATGCGGTATAGATCGGGTTAGAAGGATCGCCATGCAGGATGCTCTTCAACGGTTTTCCAAGGCCCGTCGCGCCTTCGCCGGCGTAAGGGATCTGATAATGTTCGCCTTCGTATTTCAAGGGCTCTTTGCGCGCCAATATTTGCCGCAGGATGGCGATATATTCCCGCGTGCGCAGCAACGGTTTGCCGAAGGGCTCGCCATGCCAGCCTTCGATGACCTGCGGTCCGGACGGTCCGACCCCCATCAGAAAACGGCCGCCGGACATGGCGTTCAGCGTCATCATCGTCATGGCCGCGCAGGCCGGCGTGCGTGCTGACATTTGCATGATGCCTGCGCCGGCTTTCAATTTGGTGGTGCGTGCGAGGACCCAGGTCAGTGGCGTTATCGTATCGACGCCCCAGCTTTCGCCCGACCAGACAGAGTCGAAACCCAGTCTCTCCGCCTCCAAAAGTCTTTCCATGTCGGGGCCGCCATTTTCGCCTTTGTACTTTAAGAGCATTCCAAGCCGCATGACCACAGTCCTTCTTACTAAATTTGGTTCCTGCTTCACATGTTAAGTGCGCGTGCAAGCCACGGCAAAGGTATCGTTACTTCAATCGGTGGAAAGCGTGTTACCCAAGGTGTGAAAATCGAACAAGCGTGCCAGAATTAGGCTGACGTTCGTGCCAGATGTTGAGGCCGGATTGAGTGGGACAGAAAATACAGGAGCAGGGGCACAATGGATATTGGCGTTAGCATCCGAAATATGGGCACGCAGTCGACGCGCGAATTGATGGCGGCATGCGCACGGGCGGTTGAAGAGATGGGTTTTGAATCGATTTGGATCACAGACCACATCGCGATTCCGCCGGACGATGCCGAAGGCAGTGGCGGCCGCTACATGGATACCTTGACGACGTTGGCGTGGCTGGCGGGGATTACCGAGCGCGTGAAACTCGGTTCCGGTGTGCTGATACTGCCATACCGCGCGGCGTTGCCAACCGCAAAGCAAGTCGCGACGGTACAGGAACTCAGTGGCAATCGTCTGGTTCTTGGCGCGGGGATCGGGTGGATGGATCCTGAATTTCAGGCCCTTGGCGTAGACCGGCATGCGCGCGGCCGCATCTCCGATGAAACATTGGCATTCCTCAATACCTGTTTTGCGCAAGATGTGGTGGAAGCCAACGGCCAGCAATTCCTGTTCAAGCCACGTCCGCCAAAGCCGCCCATCATCATCGGTGGTCGGGCGCCCTATGCGATCGAGCGTGCGGCGAAATTCGGTGACGGCTGGTTTCCGATGGCGCGCGGCCCGTATGATGTTGCCTCGGGATTACCGAAATATCGAGAACTGACCGACGCGGCGAACAAACCGCCTGGTGAGATTACCGTTTCGGTACGTTTGCCGCTGGATGATGCGGCTGCATCAAAGGAATTGTGCGATGAGTACCGAGCACTGGGTGTGAACAGGCTCATTTGCGGTATCCGATACGATACGATTGCCGAATACCGCGCACAGCTGGAAATGCTAAGGCGCGTAGCCTAAATACGCTACGCGTCGATCCGGCGCCGGCGATATTCGCTAGCGGCATAGATGATGGCCGTGGTGAAGATCAGGCCGAATCCCATATGGAGCCAGTTTATGTCGGCGAAGATGAGGCCGATCACGGCAAAAGGGCCGCCTTCGACTTGGCCGAGCAGGATGGCGATGGCGTCCGCTTCGTTCGGAATACCTTGGAACCGCCAGGAGAGAAAATCGGCAATGGGACGGCTGCTCCCGCGAATGGTATAGAGGTATTCCAGCAAGACCACCGCACCCGGGATCAGAAAGGCGAGCGGTATACTCCAACGCTGGAACACGGTTGAAAGTCCGGCAACCCACGCCAGTCCGGGCGCATGCCACAAGAGGGTCAGAACAAAATAGACGATCCCGACAATCGCCATTTGCACGTAACTCTGGACCGCTTCAAAGAGTCCCGGCGCTGCGATTAACGAGTGTTGAGTGGAGACGATCAGCAATACCAAATAGAGCAGGAATGCCATAACCAGGGCGAAACCGAAAACCAGTCCGAGAAAAATGGTGAGACCGGATAACGCCTTGCTGGTCAGAATCTTGAAATCGCTCTGCGGCATGGACTTCCAAAACAGCAATGCATTGTTGCGTCGGTCCGCGGAAAAACTGTCGGCGAAGTAGAAGAGCAGCCCAATCAGCAGGTAGATCGACCACAAGAAAAAAACGATGCCAACGCTGGCTTGGAAGATGCCGACACCAGTTGGCATCTGTCTCGCGTTCAAGTCGAAATGAGTGTGCCCGGTTGCGACCGCCAGAAAAATTGCGACGCTGGCGATCGCAAGCAGAATGCCTGGCGCGTAAAGGAAGGCGCCTCGGTGTTCGAGATACTCACGTTTAATGAGGGCGGTCATAGCGCGCATTAGGCTTCTCCGGGAATAGCGCTTTGGCGCTGCATCAAGGTGACGAATAGATCGGACAGACTCGGTGTCGATACCTGGCCGAGGGGTTCGAGTTTTTCGGGGGCGACATTTTTAAACACCATCGCAGTTTGATCGAAGCGGGTTTCGGCATAGATCGGTGCCAGCTTTTCGGCTTCCGCCAAGCGGTCCTTGCCAACGATTACTTGTGCATAGAGAGCGCCGAGATCTTCGACCGGCGTATCGAGAATTATCTCTCCGTCGTGAATGAACATGATGTCGGTCAGGATGAATTCGATCTCATCTACCTGATGGGTGGTGATCAGGAGGGTCCGCTCTTCGGTCATGTAGTCTTCGATGAGGCGCCGGTAGAACCGCTTTCGATAGGGGATGTCGAGGCCCAGCGTAGGCTCGTCGAGCACAAGCAGCTTGGCGTCAATCGCCATGACGACGGCCAGATGCAATTGGGCCAGCATGCCTTTCGAGAGGGTCTTGATCTTGAGGCCAGGTTTAACGTCGGTACCCTGCAGAAAAGATTCAGCCTTTTCGCGGTCAAACCTGGGATGTATGTCGCGGACAAGGTCCAGGAGCTCGCGAACTTTCAAGAAACGCGGCAGGCTGGCAACATCGGAAATGAATGCGACGTCGTTCATCAACTGTGCGCGGTTCCGAAACGGATCGAAGCCGAGAACCTCCAACTGCCCGCCATACGTCGTCAGGCCAAGCAAAGCGTTTAGGGTCGTTGTCTTGCCGGCGCCGTTTTGGCCCAACAGACCATAGATACGGCCAGCGGGAATGGTGAAATCGATGCCGCGGAGCACATCCTTGCGTCCGAAACTCTTGGTTAGGCCGCGCGCACTTGCGATCGCGGGAATGTCGGTCACGTGTTGTCTCCCTTATCGAGCAAATCCTTCAGATCGAGTTCGAGCGCGTCGATTTGCGCCTTTATACGCGGCCAATCCTCAGCGAGAAATTTATTCCGTTCGTGAGCAAGTAGCTTTGCCCGCGCCCTTTCGGCCACATACATTCCGAGTCCTCTTTTCTTTGAAACCACATCCAGATCAACCAACGAGCTATAGGCTTTGGTCACTGTCAGCGGATTGACGGAGAGATCCATCGCGATTTGTCGAACTGAAGGCAACGCTTCGCCTTCGGCGACGGTACTGGTCAGGATCATCTCGATGAGCTGCTGCCGTATCTGCAGAAAGATCGGCTGTGTTTCGTTAAAGTGGGTCATGATTTACCGTGCTAGTGTGTTACTTAAATAATTCACTAACACGGAATTGCAAGATCTTTTTTTGCGGTTTCTTCAATCCTTGTCCAATGCTGGTCTTGACGTGCAAGTGGGAGTCTCGTGCCGGAAGGCTTAGGCTAAACATCAGTCGTAGGAATGGAGGGCCCTTATCATGGCAAACTATCGTCTTACTGAAGACCAGCGTCGTCTCAAGGAGGCCGCGCGCGACTTCGCACAGCGGGAATTGCTGCCTATCTCAACGGAGGTAGAGCGTGCGGGCGACGTGCTTTCGCGTGACGTATTGAAATTGATGGCTGAACGCGGCTTCATGGGGCTCGACGTGCCGGTAGAATTCGGCGGGTTGGGGCTCGGTGCATTGTCATGCGCGGTGGTCCTTGAGGAGATCGCGGAGGTTTGGTTTTCCGCGAGCAGCTATCCGATCACGCTGCTGACCGGGCCGCTGCTGTTTGCCGGAACCGAGGCGCAAAAACGGCAATACTTGCCGAAAGTCGCGAGCGGTGACCTGATTACCGCTTTCGCCTTAACCGAGCCGGATGTCGGTTCTGACGCGGCGTCGATCAAAACTTCCGCCCGGCGCGATGGCGACGACTGGGTCATCAATGGCCGCAAGATTTATATTACGAATGGTGGGCGTGCCGATCTCATCGTGCTGTTTGCGCGTACCGATAAAGATGCGCCGCGCGGTGGCGGGATCAGCCTGTTCCTGATTGAAAAGGATGCACCCGGATTTTCTGTGGGGCAGACCTATGACACGATTGCCCATACGGCCAATCCGATTGCCGAGCTGATTTTCGACGATTGCTGCGTGCCGGATACGGCACTGCTCGGCAAGGCGGGGGAGGGGTTCAAGTACATCCAGGTTGGATTTGCGAAGACGCGGGCGATCTACGGTGCCCGTATCGCCGGGGTCGCACAAGGGGCACTGGACTACGCATTGAACTACATGCAGACACGCGAGCAATTCGGACAGCCGCTCGCCGAGTTCCAGGCGTTACGCTTCCGTGCCGCCGATCTGGCTGCTCGGATCGAGGCGGCGCGGCAGCTCTCTTATCACGCCGTCGCGCTCGCCGAGGATGAGACGCCGGACGCCTCCGCCGCTGCCTCTATGGCCAAACTGTTCGCCAGCGAGGTCTGTACCGAGGTGACGCAGCAAGCGATTCAGTTTCTCGGCGGTCACGGCATGGTCAAGGACCATCCGGTCGAGCGTTACTACCGCGAAACCAAACTATTCCAGATCGGCGATGGGTCGAGTGAAATGCTGCGATTGCTTGTCTCCCGACATCTTAACCACCAAGCGCAAGCCGGCATGAGCGCGCGGCTCGCGAGCGACTGACGCCGGTTCCCGACGCGTCAATCAGCCTGCCGCGTTGCCGCCGCCATAGCCGTTGCTCTGTGCGGGACTCCAGTTTGCCAAATGCTCTTCGCGGGGCCGGTAGATTTCGATTTGTATCGGATAGCAGGGCGCGGTGTCGCTGGAGTGACCGGCGCCGCAATCGCCACCCGGACAGGTGGACAGCCCAGCCAATAGATCAATCTCGGCGAAGAGCTCGATGAAGTCGCCGGGCCGAGCCGGGCTCGCCTTCATAAAGTATTCGTTGGTGTCGCGCGTGTAGCCCGTACACATGAAGACATTTACGACGTCATGGACGTGCGTTTCAGCTTCCTCCAGCGACAGGCCCCTTGTCGCGGCGAGCGCTCGCGTCAGTGTCGAGTGACAGCAATAATTATAATCCTGCCCTGTCAGCATATGGTTGGTGTAGGGGTCGCACCTCGTGCCGATGACGTCATGGACGCCGGCACCGAATTCGTCGAAGCCATACCAGTCCAGCGTGTCGTGCGTGATGGTAGCCATGGGACGGAAGCGCGGAAAGTTGCTCCATAACCGGTCGCCGGTGCTGACATGGGTCGCGTGCAGGGCTCGGGTCTTGCCGCTGTAGAACCGCTCCGACAGGTCGTTTGCGTTCCACAAGTTCAGATCGCCGACCTGCGTTCCTTCCGTGTTCAGAATTCGGAACAGATGACCGGCAGGGACTTCGAACGCCCGCGCGTCGCGCGGCGGTACGATAAGTTCTTCCACCAATGTCATATCCGACCGTGCCGACTCATAAAATTCCTGATCGTATGCGGGCAGCTTATCCAAGGTGTAAACGGTTACCGGCTCGACAGCCCGCCGCGCCGCCGCATCGGCGGGCACTGGGTTTTGTGCTGGGATTGCCATAATCGCTCCTTTCGTTCAGGTGTTGTTTCGATACCGCTGGCAGGATCGGCGTTCAAAGTGAAAACGAGAATGGCATGAAGGTGTGCCCTTGGCTATGCATCGAAATGGCGGCCTCACTTGCGGGCGCGCAAGGTCGATTGCTAACGTTCCTGGCCATCACCCGCTGGGGAGACCTTTTGTGATTTACACCGTCGAGCTTAATTTCAGCGATCCGGACCGTGAAGAGGAATGGAACGCCTGGTACGAGACCTATCTGATGAAGTTGGTATCGCTACCGGGGCTGAATACCGCACAAAGATTCCGTGCCGTCGCGCCGGAGACAGTAACTTGGCGGTACCTGGCGCTCTATAGCATCGAGAGCCTGGACGTCTACCAGAGTGAGGCCTACAGGAGTATTGGAGGCGGCGGCAATGCCAGCCTTGCCTATAAGGGGCTTATTACCCGTCGGCGCAATGTCTATGAGGGTATCGAGCGTGTGCCGACATTGACCGAGAACGGCCGCATCCTTTTTTGCGAGGACGCCCCCCATGGCTTTGATCTCGAAGACATATTATTTCTCCCTCTGGCAGCGGGGTCCGGTCGTCAAAAGGCAGGCGCGACAGAACTCGACGGTAAACCGGAACGGCGAGCGATTGCCGTTAGCAATGCCGAAACTGTCGGCCGGCTTAATCTGACGCAAAAGGAAGGGCTTGCAGTCTACGCGCCGATCACAAAACGTCATGAATAGTAGCGAATTCGATCTGATTATTGTTGGCGGTGGCATCGCTGGTCTGACGGCGGCCAACCGGGCTGCGCAGTTGGGCGCCAAACCGCTCCTGTTGGAGAAGGGCACGGATGAGCATTATCTGTGCAACACGCGCTATACCGGCGGGACCCTGCATGTCTGTATGGCGGACATCATGGCGGGCGAAGCGGCGCACCTCGCTGCCATCGAAAAGCTGTGCGATAACGCGCGACCGGATTTAGCACGGGCCATGGCTGGGAATGCGGAGAGAGCAGTGCGCTGGCTTCAAGCGGAAGGGTGCAAGTTCATTAAAGCGAGCGCCAGCCCGCATCATCGATGGGTTTTGGCGCCGCCGGGACGCAAGGGGCCGGGTCTCGATTGGGAAGGACGCGCGGGCGATGTCTTGCTTCGACGGCTCGGCGCGAACCTGGAGGAGCGTGGCTGCCGTCTTATGCGCGGTGCCCGTGTCTTAAACCCGATTATGGAAGAGGGGCGTTGTGTCGGTGTCGTGGCTAAGGTCGGCAGTGAAACAACCGAGTTCCGCGCCAAGGCGGTTATCCTGGCGGACGGAGGGTTTCAGGCGGCGCCGGACTTGCTGCGCGAGCACATCACGCCCCGTCCGGAGAAGGTGCATCAACGTAACGCGGGGTCGGGCACCGGAGACGGATTGCGGTTTGCAATGGAGGCTGGCGCGGCAACCGTTGGGATGGACAAGTTTTACGGCCATTTGCTCAGCCTTGACGCGCTCTCCAACGAGAGGCTTTGGCCATACCCCTATTTGGACGCGGTCGTTACGGCCGGGGTCCTTGTTAATCCGGAGGGTCACCGCTTTACCGACGAAGGGCGTGGTGGTGTTCATGTGGCAAACAGTGTCGCCGGACTAGAGGATCCGCATGCCTCGCATGTCGTGTTCGATCAGACGATTTGGGAGGGGGCCGGGCGCCACGGCCTTATTCCTTGCAATCCACATATTCCGAAGGAAGGCGGAACCTTGCACGAAGCTCAGAGTCTTGGCGAACTTGCCGGATTAATCGGTATGCCGGCAGCTAATCTTGAGGAGACGGTGGCGCGTTTCAATGCGGCCGTCGATGCGGAAACTATTGGCGAACTAACGCCGCCGCGTTGCACGGTGAAGGGAGAGCCGGTGGCGATCCGCACCGCGCCGTTCTATGCCATGCCGGTCTGTGCCGGGATTACCTATACGATGGGTGGTATTGCGATCGACGGCAACGCCCGGGTTCTGCAAACCGATGATACGCCTATCGAAGGACTATATGCCGCCGGAACCACGACCGGTGGCCTCGAAGGCGGATCTGGTGCGGGCTATGTCGGCGGACTTTCTAAATCCACCGTCACGGCGTTACTGGCGGCAGAACACGCGGCTGGTTGAGCGAACTGCTTACCCGCGCAGAGAGCGCATCTGATCGAGGTAGCCATCCGGGTCAAGAACGACATCGATCAGGCAAGGGCCCTTCGTTTCGGCCGCGCCCTGAAGGGCCATTTGATATTCCTCCGCTGTCTCGACGCGCCAAGTGGTGCACCCCAGCCCGCGGGCCATCGTTGCAAAGTCCGGCTGCTGCCAGTTGAAGCCGAGCTCCGGAAGCTGCATTTCCTGCCGTTTGATATCGATGAGAGACAGGGAACCATCATTGAAGACGATGGTTGTCAGATTAGCCTGTTGTTGAGCGGCTGTTGCCAGTTCGCCCATGCACATCATGAGCCCACCGTCCCCCGTCATGGCGACGGCGCCCCGCACGGGATCGTGCAGCGCGGCTGCCACACCGGCGGGCACCGCGAATGCCATCGTCGCGAGCCCGTTCGAAATCAAGACATCGTAGGGATCGTTTGCCGGCCAGAAAGCAACGGCGGAAAACATATGCGCGCCCGCATCGACAGCCAGCCTTGGCCTGCCATCGAATGCCGCATTGGCCATCGTAACGATTTCGACTGGTGTCAATGTCGACCGCTCTTTGTAGGTCATCGCCGCGAAAAAATGCTCACGGTGGGCGGCTATTTCCGCTGCGCTCCAGTCAGAATTCCGAAGGTCGCTGGAGAGCCTGTCGATTGATTCCGCAACGGGACCATAAAGGCCGAGTGCCGGCGTCATATAATGCGGTTGGTGTTCCGTCTCGGCAATATCTAGGACCGGCGCCGCGTAGGACCAAGGCTTACGGATTAGTTCGACGGGATCGAGCCCGGCGAGAATGATCAGATCCGCACTGCCGACGCAGCCCTGTTCCACCGCCCCGCCGGTAAATATTCCCGCGAAATTCTGATCGGTATCGGGGATGACACCCTTGCCCATATAGGTGACGAGCGCCGGTGCATTCAATGCCTCCACCAAACCACGGATCGCGGTGGCGTTCTTATCGACAAGGGCTTCCAGGCCAGCCACGATGACGGGCCGTTTCGCTGCGCCGATCATCGATTTGGCTGTTTCTATATCGCTATCGACAGGTGCGGCGCGTTTGGACTTGCCGAGTGTGTCGATGGCCACGTTATCAACCGAACGTCGTGCTACGGCGCCGGTTAGTTCAATATAGGCCGGGCCTTTGGGTGATTGGTCCATTGTTGCGATAAGGCTATCGATCTCGGTTGCCGGATCGTCTCCATCAAGTTTGCCCGCATATTTCGTGATGGGATCCATCAGCGCGACCTGGTCGAAATATTGATGGGTTACGTAGGCTCGTTCGTCGGCCCCAAATCCATCGGACACGAAAACGACAGGTGCTCTGTCGAGGCAGGCGGAAGCCACGCCATTGGCACCGGAGGTGAGACCAGGCCCCTTTGTTGCCAAAGCCAAACCAGGGGCATCGGACAACCAGGCGGTGACGGCTGCCATTATCGCGCCGGAATCTTCACGCCGGGTTAGAATGAAGGGTATGTCCGCGCGTCGCGCCGCGTCGATCAGATCCATACTGCTGCCACCACCCGGTACACCGAAGATTCGCGGTAAGCCGTGTGTCTTGAGCCGGGAGATTAGAAACTCCACGACATTGGTCTTCTCGTTTTCAGCCATTATTCGCTTTCGAGACGTTTGGACAAGTCGTGAGGGTCAAAACGAACGGTCAGTCTGCGTATACCGGAGTCAGCCAATGGTCGTGTTCGCCCGTATTGCCCCGCACGACATCGTCATAGCGCGATTGCAGTTTGCGGGTGAGAGGACCTGGTGACCCGTCGCCAACGGGGCGGCCGTCGAATGCCGTGATTGGCATGATCTCTTGTCCCGTGCCGCAATAGAAGGCTTCTTCGGCGAGGTAAAGTTCGGTTCTGCCGACCGTTCGCTCGGTCATCGGAATGCCAAGAGGCGGTCCAATTTTGAGGATCGTATCGCGGGTGATGCTTTCCAGAATGCCGCTCGTTACGCCGGGTGTACTGAATATGCCGTCCCGTAGGATGAAAATGCAGCCTCCTGGACCTTCGCTGACGGTTCCGTCATCATTCAAGATGACGGCGCCACCGGCGCCCTGCCGCTTTGCCTCGAGGCCCGCAAGACGGCTGTTCAAATAGTTGCCAGATGCCTTGATACGCGATGGGCTGGCGTTTTCTGCATTCCGCCGCCAACTGCTGACGATGAAGGGCTGTCCCGAATCGAAGTTCGTGACACG
>JAJFJB010000177.1 GCA_021774435.1 Alphaproteobacteria bacterium | reverse complement strand
AGGGGCAGCATGAAGACCTGGAGTAAAGCAATGCATTTTGATTATATGAAAATTCTGCGCAAATCCTCCCTCGACATTGCGACGTACCTTCCGACCTTTTCAGCCGCCGCCTCGATATTTGGCTGCGCGGCTTTATTTTTGCCTTTGATGATCCCTCGCGTTGCGTCGGCTGTGCCGGTTTACACGGTGATCCACCAATCCGATGCATTCGCTTTTACAGGGCCCAGTCAGACAGTTGGGCCACAGAACACGCCGATCGATTTCAGCTTCAATGACTTTACTGAATTCCAGAACAGGAATAGGGGTAACGTGCAGGCGCGTGCGGGGCAGGGATCTCTGGGCATCACTGCGACAGCGTCTAACAATGGCCTGTTCGCGCCGCAGCGGCAGGAAGTGAACGCCATATTTCAGTTCAATACGATTTTTGGTTCCCTGGGAACGGATCCTGTCAGCGTCATCATGAACTTGACCCTTGGCGGCATCGTCATTCCCGGTAATGGCGGCACTTATACCGTTTCGGTTTTAGCAGGTTTAGAGGGCGTGCCGTCCGCGCGATCCGGGGGATCTTATTCGGAGGTAACTGGCGGGGGAACACAACAGGATGGCATGCTATCCGCTTTTTCCGACGATGGTACCGATCAGGCAATCGCCACGAACCCCTTTTTGGTCCCCGTCAATCAGCCTGTTCAATTGTTCATGATGTTATCTACAAGCCAGGTGTATTCAACCGTTCCAGGTTCCATTGATTTCGGCAGCACGATGGAACTTTCGAACCTTGGAGATGTCTTTACAATTATTGGCGCGGACGGAATCACCGTTAACTCCGCGGACGCGGGCATCGTTAACAATCGGTTTGGCGAAACTGTTCAAGCACCTGAACCCGGCACGCTCGCACTATTCGGCATCGGTGTCGTGGGATTAGTCGTCATAAGGCAGCGGCGCAAAGCGCCCTGACATACACCGATAGTTCTGACAGGCATTGGGTCGGGCATTGTTACCCGCCCCTTTGCATCGTCTCCCACGCATCGGAACGTGCGCCATATTTACTGACTTGCCCTCTTTAACTGGTCTGTCATACGGAAAGTTTTGCCGCCTCTAAGAACAGAGGTTCTTGAAACAGATCGCCCGGAGTTCTGTTTCACTGGCCTCAACGCGGGCTCTGACGGCATCCCAGAATAGCGGCGGCTCTATCCCCGAAAGCCGACACTTGGAAATGCGGCGAAATCGATCATTTTTGCATCACTCTCAACAACCGGTATACCGTCAGCAATGGGCGCTCACTGATACGAAGCTGTACGGCAATGATAGGCGAGATTCGGTCTTAAAGACGCGGTGTCTTTAATAGGTGGGTCCCGGACCCGTGCAGGTGCGCTCCCTCGCGGCCGCGGTTATGCTGAAATTGCGCGTGCGCCGCATTGCAGACAATGAATGGGGGATTCAGGATGAAGGCCACAATCAGTGAAGTCGAAGTGTTCGGCGTCGGCATGCCGCTGGTCGGCACCTTTACGAGCGGCGGTAAATCCAACACCGTCACCCGCTGCGTCGTCGTACGGGTTACCGCGGCGGACGGCGCGGTCGGCATCAGCAGTATCGACCCGTCCAACAAGGCTGTGTCGCCGAATACCGCGGCGGAACTGGCCGCCGCCATTCGGGACCGTCTTGCACCGGCGCTGATTGGGGAAGACCCCGGCAACGTTAACCGGATCGTGGAAATCGCGTCCAAACTGACGCCCGCGCAACCCGGTGCGGTCGCCGGCGTGGAGCTCGCATGTATTGAACTGGTTTGCCGGCGGCAGGGTATGGCGCTTTACGATTATGTCGGCGGTGCCGTCCTTGACCGGGTGCTGTTCAACGGCTGGGTCGGCGAATTGCCCGCGGACGAGGCGGCTACCGAGGCGAAACGCTGGCAGGATGCCGGTTTCGAATCCGTAAAGATCAAAGTCGGCAGCGGCGTCGCTGCAGATAGCGATCGTGTCCAAGCGGTCCGCGACGAAGTCGGTTCGGACATGAAGCTCCGTATGGATGCCAATCAACAATGCACCCTTCAGCATGCGCTTGAGTTATGCCAAGCCCTCAAATCCTGCGACATGCAATTGTTCGAACAGCCAACGCCAAAGGACGACCTGGAAACACTGGCAAAAATCCGGCGGGAAGGCGGCCTTCCGATCATGGCAGATGAATCCATCAGCGATCACGCAAGCCTTATCAGGGTCATCAAGGCCGACTGCGCCGACTTCGTGAAGTTTGGCATCAAGCAAGCCGGCGGTCTGTTATCTTCCGCGAAAATGTTGGCCACCGCGGAGGCTGCCGGCCTCCCGGTCGTTCTGGGGCACGGGTTTGGACTCGACCTCAGTACGATGGCGGAGATCATGCTTGGCGCGACATCGCGCAACATCGTGCCGGGCCTGGAATGCGTCGGGCCGCTCAAGGTGGCGGATACCGTCGCCACCACGCGGTTGGATATCGGTGACGGTACCCTGGCGCTGCCGTCCGGACCGGGACTCGGCATCGATCTCGACGACGAAAAACTGAAACAGTACAGCGAGACGGCGGGTGACAATGCGCCGCGCTAAACCATAAAGGCGATCCGTATGAACGATCCCCTATTCGACCCGCTAACGATCCGGCACGTTACCTTCAAAAACCGCGTCATGAGCACCAGCCATGCCTGCGGCCTCGAAGAAGGCGGCATGCCGAAGGAGCGCTATCAGCGCTATCACGAAGAAAAGGCAAAGGGCGGTATCGGGCTGACGATGTTCGGTGGGTCCTCGAATGTGGCGCCGGATTCGCCGTCGGTCTTTCAGCAACTCTACGTCGGTGACGACAAGGTCATTCCGTATCTGCAGCAATTTTCCGAAAGAGTGCATGCACATGGTGCCGCGATCATGTGTCAGATCACCCATCTTGGCCGGCGCGGCGAGCCTTATGCGAGCAACTGGCTGCCGACCATCGGGCCCTCGGCAATCCGCGAAACGCTGCACCGCAGCTTTCCCAAAGAAATGGACGAGGACGATATTGCCAGGGTCGTAAAGGCCTATGGTGCTGCGGCAAAGCGCTGCAAGGAGGGCGGACTCGACGGCATCGAGACACTTGCCAGTTCGCACCTGATCGGACAATTCCTGTCGCCGGCGACCAACAAACGAACCGACCGGTTCGGCGGCCCGCTGGAAAACCGCTGCCGCTTCGGCTTGATGGTTTTCGAGGAAATCCGACGCCAGGTCGGCGACGATTTCCTGGTCGGCTTCCGCTGTTCGGTTGACGACGCGATGGATGATGGTTTGAACTTCGACGACAATCTCGCCATCGCCAAAATCTTCGAACAAACCGGCCATCTCGATTTCTTCAACGGAATCTATGGCCGCATGGATACGCTGATCGGGCTGGCCGTAGACAACATGCCCGGCATGGCGTCGCCGATCGCACCGTGGCTGCAGGCCGTGGGCGCCTTCAAGCGTGAGGTCAGCCTGCCGGTGTTTCACGCCGCCCGCATCACCGACATCGCCACCGCGCGCCATGCGATCCGCGACGGCTTGCTGGACATGGTCGCGATGACCCGCGCGCACATCGCCGATCCCCATTTGGTCCAAAAGCTGGCTGAAGATCGCGAAGAAGAAATCCGTCCCTGTGTCGGCGCGACCCACTGCATGTCGCCGCATCGTCCCGTATGTCTGCACAATGCCGCCACGGGGCGCGAAACCATGATGCCGCAAATCGTTGCCCGCACCGATGGTCCATCGCGAAAGGCCGTGGTCGTGGGCGGCGGGCCGGCCGGGCTGGAAGCAGCCCGTGTCCTCGGCGAGCGCGGCCATGCCGTCACCTTGTTCGAAGCGGCCCCGCAACTCGGCGGACAGGTTCGCATAGGGGCGGCGGCGAGTTGGCGCGGCGATTTGATCGGTGTCGTCGATTGGCGCGCCAGCGAACTCGACCGGCTTGCTGTCGACGTCCGGCTCAATCAATTCGCCGAGCCCGAAGATGTGCTGTCGCTCAGCCCGGATCTCGTGATCGTTGCCACCGGCGGCGTACCCGATCTTGACTGGCTCGATGGCGCGGAATATTGCACCAGCGGTTGGGATTTTCTGACCGGCAACGCCACCGTCGCCAGCGACGTCATCGTCTATGACGGCACCGGCCGGCATCCGGCACCGCAATGCGCGGATCATGCCGCCGCGGCCGGCGGCAGCGCCGCCTTCGTGTCAATCGACGGCGAGATTGGCACCGAACTGACCTACGCCGAACGCGCGATCTGGAAACGCCGCATGTATGAAATGAAAATCGGCATGAGTTTCGATCATCGGCTCGTACGCATCGCGAAATCGGGTAACCGGCTCACCGCGACGTTCGTCAACGAAGCCACGGGCGAAGCCATCAAGCGCAGCGCCGACCAGATCGTCGTCGAGCACGGCACGGTGCCGATGGATAGCCTGTATCACGACATCCGTGCGCAGGCCGCCAATAACGGCGTCACCGATCTGGACGCATTATTGGCGAATGAACGGCAGCCCCTGACAGCCAATGCGGCCGCGCGGTTCGAACTGCATCGGATCGGCGACGCGGTGACCAGCCGTAATATTCAAGCCGCCGTATACGACGCGCTTCGGCTTTGCCATGTGATGTAAGGAACGGTTCTGAGCGAATCACAATCACCAAAAATCATTCGTGGCGACCCCAGCATATTTCTCGATAGCGATTGGTCGCATTTAAATTGGAGACCCGGCGATATCGCTTGCTGGAAAGTGCAGCATTACGAAGGTGTCGGCGACGATTGGCCTTACGCAGAACGGCGCGGGCATGCGATCCCGCTGGTAAGATTCCGCAGCGAATACATGGATTGCGGCGCGCCGTTCGAAATCAGGATCACGGATCGTCCGGTACTTCCATCACCGAGAAGGCGTTGTCCAGAGCATCGGCGGAAGGGTGGGAGAAAGCGGAAAACGGCTTAGCCGAGCCCCACGTCTACTTTTCCGTTGATTTGGTCCGCTTACGGCTCAGGTGCCGACATCGACAGCCGTGACCCTGACTACCGGTTTTGACCCGACCCGGAAGTGGTGAAAGTCGCTAATTGGACACCTGCAATTGCTGCCCATAGACTAACCACTGCAAACCTTGCCCGGGATGGGGGACATGGTCGAGCAAAGCGAACAGCGCAGACTGGCCGCAATTCTGGCCGCCGATATGGTCGGCTACTCCAGGCTGATGGAGGCTGACGAGCGCGGAACCGTAGCGCGCCAGAAAACACACCGCACCGAGCTGATCGACCCAAAGATCGACGAACATCACGGTCGGATCGTGAAGACGACGGGCGATGGCATCCTTATCGAGTTTGCCAGTGTCGTCGATGCCGTCGAATTCGCCATCGCAATTCAGCGAGCGATGGTCGACCGGGAATACGACGTCTCAGAAGACAAGCGTATCCAATACCGCATCGGCATAAACGTGGGCGATGTCATCGACGAAGAAGGGGACTTGCTCGGCGCAGGCGTTAACGTGGCCGCCCGCCTCGAAGGTTTGGCGGAACCGGGCGGCATCTGTATTTCCCGCACCGCCCGCGATCAGGTGCGCGACTTATTGGATATCGCCTTGGAGGACATGGGCGAGGTCGAGGTCAAGAACATCGAACGTCCGGTGCGAGTTTTCCGCGTCTTGCTGGAAGGTGAACACCCTTCCTCGTCTCGTCGTCCCGCTTTCAGAAAACGCATTCTACCGCTCGTTGCGGCGCTGGTGATCGTTGTCGCTGCCAGTGTCGGCGTTTTGTGGTGGCAGCCTTGGGTCGAGCGGGTCGAACCAGCGCGCGCAGAACAGATGGCGTATCCGCTTCCCGACAAACCATCGATTGTTGTGCTGCCATTCGACAACATGAGCGACGACTCAGCGCAGGAATACTTCGCGGATGGGCTCACCGAGACAATAATCAGCCAGCTCTCGAAAACGCCCCAGCTCTTCGTCATCGCGCGCAATTCAGCGTTCACCTACAAGAATAAGCCGGTAAAGGTGCAACAGGTCAGCGAAGAACTCGGCGTGCGCTATGTGCTGGAAGGTAGCGTACAACGCACCGGTGACCAGATTCGCGTGCAAGCGCAGCTGATTGACGCGACAACGGGCGAACATATCTGGAGTGGAAAATACGACCGCAAGGCTGAAAACATTTTAGCAATACAGGACGATATTGCACTGAATATTGCCGTTACTATCGAACCCAACGAAGGGCGACTCGCAGTGGCTGAAAGGTCTCGCATTCAAGCTAAAGGTTCGAAAAACCTGAAAGCGTGGGACCATATTCAACGCAGTCTGTCTCACTGGTGGAAGTTTAAAAAGGGCTCTAATTTACAGTGTCGTGAGGAAGCCTTGAAGGCAATCGAACTGGACCCGAACTTTGCACGCCCGCATGCGTTTATTGGTTGGACATATCTAGCCGAAGTCTGGTTTGGCTGGACGGAAAATCCTAAAGAATCGGTCGCGCAAGCCGAAGCTTGGGCGCGCAAAGCAATCTCGTTGGACGAGAAGGAATATCATGGCCACCACGTTATGGCCTATGTCTACATGCTTCGGCATCAATTCGACGAAGCCGGGATATCCTACGAAAAAGCCCTGGAATTGAATCCGAATGGTGCGACCACGTTAATGAATTACGGCTTTGCCTATCTTGCGTCAGTAGGAAGGGCGGAAGAAGGCGTCGATATAGTGAAGAAGGCGATGCGGTTGAACCCCCGCCATCCGGAAAGATGGCACGGAAACCTTGCAATTGCGTTGTATGTTTTAGGACAATATGAACAGGCGATTTCCTCGATTAAGCGTGTTACCAAACCGCGAATTGACCATCTGGCCATTCTCGCGGGCAGTTACGCGCAGCTTGGTCAAAGTGATAGGGCACGCGAGGTTGTCGAGAAAATACTTCGCGACCGCTCAGATTACAGCGTCGAAAAGATCAGTGATAGGAAGAAGTTCAAATACAACGAGGATGCCCAGCGCTGGCGCGAAGGCTTCCGCAAAGCCGGGCTACCTGAACATTCGCCTCCTAAACTCCCCGATAAGCCATCAATTGCTGTTCTACCATTCGACAATCTGTCCGGTGATCCGGCGCAGGAGTATCTTGGCGACGGCATCACCGAAAACATCATCTCCTCGCTGTCCAAAGTCTCCGAAATGCTGGTGATCGCCCGCAACTCGACCTACACCTACAAGGGCAAGCCGACGAAGGTGCAACAGATCGCCCGCGAACTGGGCGTGCGTTATGTGCTGGATGGCAGTGTGCAGCGGTCGGATGAAAAGCTACGCGTTACTGCAAAGCTTATCGACGCGGTCGAGGGACATAATCTGTGGTCCGAAACCTACGACCGCCAACTTGACGACCTATTCGCTGTTCAAGACGACATCACGCGGGAAATCGTGGTGGCAATGCAAGTGCAGATTACCGATGGTGAACAAGCAAAGATACGTCACCGATCGACTAATAATCTTAAAGCCTGGGCGCTCGCGGTCCAGGGTCACACTCTGTTTGAAAACTACAAAAAAATTGAGAACGCGAAAGCGCGTGAATTTTTCAAACAGGCAATCGAGCTAGACCAAAATTACGCCTACGCGTGGGCGTGGCTGGGTTTCACCCATTATATCGACGCCAGCTTCAGATTTACCAAAGATCGCGCTGCGTCCATGAAGCAGTTGGCCGAAGCAGCCGAAAAAGCGCTGGAAATCGACAACCAGCAAACAGGCGCACATGCAGTGTTGGGCGGATTACAATATTTACAAGGCAACTACGATGAAGCGGTGGCGGCGGGACGGCACGCCATCGCTCTTGCGCCCAACAATGCCGAGAACCATGCGATCTTAGCGATTTATACGCTTGCCGCCGGCGATTGGGACGAGACTATCGCTCTGAGTAAGAGAGCGATCCGTCTGCATCCCCATCACCCGCGATGGTATTGGGCACGCCTTAGCACGGCTTACGCTTTTACGGGCCAGTACGATCTCGCCATCAAGGCCGCTAGGGAAGGGATGCGTCGCGCTAAGTCCGAAAACAAGAAAGCGGGTTATCGCATCCGTGTCGCGTTCGCTCAAATGGAGTCCGGTCGCGAGGAAGCGGCGCGCCGCGAAATTTCGATGGCGGTGAAAGCAAAGCGGAAAAGGACGATTTCATTCCTGCGGAAATGGTATAACTTCAAAAATCCGGCCCACATGGAGCGTATGGCCACCGCCTTGCGCAAAGCCGGTTTGCCTGAGTAACAAAAAAGGTCACTCCCAAGTCTGTTGTTGGCTGAGGGTGTTGAAGAAGTCAGCTGCCGGGTGGTGCGAGGATCTGGCGGTTTTGATTTTGCAAGGGAGGAGTCCCGCCAGAGGTCATCTCAACGGTTCCACGAGCTGTCAGGACAGGGTATGCGGTGCATCTGCCAGTCACTTCGTGTCGACGATGTGCGATGCTGCTCAGTATGCAAGAAAATTCGTGCCTTTCGCCTTCGGACGCCTTTTTCAACACCTTCAGCTAAAAAGCGAACTCGCGGTGTCCCGGATCGACTTCCCCTATTGCCCCAGCATCCGACCTCCGCGCGACGATGCCGGCTTTCAGTGGTTTTACTTCTACGAGACTTACTTCCCTGTCGACCGGCGCCCCGCCCGCACCACCGTTGGCGTTACCGCCTTGGCGCGGGGCTGTCGTGTCGAAATCGATTTGATCGCCAAACGCGGTAGTTGACCGGTTCCGCGGATGTGTCGAAACGGATTTTATGCTTCAATAGTTGCCGACCGCTCGCCTTGACAGGCGGCGCGGGCCGCTGCGAAGACTCCGTACTCAGAATCTGCAAACGGATATCGCTTCATGTGGAACAAGAAGGCGCGCGAGTTCAGCCTGCGCCCCGTACTGAGCCAGGCGGAATTGGAAAAACGGTTTCCGCCCGATGCGATCCACCCGATCGTCCGCCGGCATCCGATAAACGGCCGCAAATGCCTGTATATTTGCGAAGGCTATAAGCATGCCATCGTTGGCTTGCCGCAGGCGGAAAGCGCCACGCCGTTGCGGGATCTGTTCGATCATTTGGCCGATCCGGCGTTCCACTATCGTCATAAGTGGCGTATCGGGGACCTGCTGATGTGGGACAATTACGCCGTACAGCACAAGGCGACCTGCGATTACGAACTGCCGCTGCGCCGGCTGATGCAGCGCTGCACTATCGAAAGCACAATACCGGTGGCCGGCCATGTTTAGATCGCTTGTCGCTGTCCTCGGGCTCCTGCTGCTGTCGGCGCGCGGTGCGGCGGCGTTCGACCTCGAATTCGTCGCGGCGTCCGGCGGTCTATTCGACCACCCGAAGGATATCGTCCTGTCACCAGATCGCCGGTTCCTCTACGTGTCCGACAGAGGCTACGACCGCATCGCTGTTCTCGATGCGAACACAATGGCTTTGCTGGGCACCTTTGGCGGCGACGATGTCGCCGCGCCGCACGACGTGGTGTTCGATATGGCGGGGCGGCTGCTGGTCGCGGACACGGACAACAGCCGTATCGCGATCTTCACTGTGGACGGTGCAAATGGAGAATTGGTTGGCGAGCTACGGGGCGGCTTCAGCCGTCCCGAGGGCGTCGCCGTACATCCAAATGGCCGCATCTACGCGACGGGCGCCGGCTCCAATACGGTCGTCGCGTTCGAGAACGGAAAACAGGTTGCGGCGGCGGGCGGCCTGTCCTTGCCGCACGATGTCGAAATCGCGCCGGACGGTACCATCTGGATCGCCGACGCCGACAACGACCGTCTTGTTAATATGACTCAGGACTTGAAAACATTGCGAACCGCCGAAGGACCTTCTTACGCGTTCAAGGGGCCGCGGTATCTCGACTTCGACGCCAAGGGCAGGATGTACATCGCCGACAAATACGCGCACCGGGTCAAAGTCCTCGACCCGGATTTGCAGGTCATTCTCGTCCTGGGTGGCAGCGGCAAGGGGCTTGGTGAGTTCGACCGGCCTGAAGGGGTCGAAATCGACGGCGACATTGTCTGGTTTTCGGACACCTACAACCATCGCATCGTCCGCTATCGCATCGTCGAGTGACAGCGGTTGATCTTCCAGCGCGGGGGAAGACCAGAGTGACCGCACCCGATGCCATGAGGAAGTCATACGCGACAGCGATTGTTATTTAGATAATGCCATTACAGCGTATCCGGGCGTCTTTGCCGTGTAGAGAGTAAGATTCGATGCTTTGCCGTGCCTTGTCTCGCGGCAGAAGCGCCATGAGGCAGACATCGTCCATGCCTCTTAATGGCAAAGACCTGTCATGAGATGTAAGCGCCAATAATGTCCGCTATCGAGCGGAGGCAGGCGTACGAAACCGTTCCGCGAGGGCATTCAGGCCGACAATATCCCGAAGGCAATGGAGTGGGCCGGAATGTCCCTTAACAACGCGATCCTCGTCGCGTGTAGGGATAATCGGTTTTCAAACCGGCCGTGCGCCGGCCGACGACGACGATCTGGGGATTCGACTCGTTCAATTCGCGGCCACAAAACTGCTCTGGATATCCCTAATCCGCGCCAGCGCATCGGAGGGGAGCGGGCCCTTCTCGACGGCCGCGGCGGCGTGCTGCACTTGGTCTAGATTGGCGATGCCGATTTCGACCGTCGAGAGGGTCGGGTGGGAGATCGCATAACGGACTGCGAGTTCGGGCAAAGATTCCGCGATGCCGTCGTCGACGAGCGACTGAAAGGCGAGTCCGCGCTGTACGTCGGTAGTATAGTCGGTGTCGGAGCCGATGGGTGCCACGTTGGGCGACCCTAAAGGATGACGCTCTTCGCTTCCCGACAGGGCCCCTCCCGCGAGAACCCGAACGCCGATGGAGCCAACGCCGTTGCGCTCCGCCGCCGCCAACAAATCGCAGAAATCATCACAGGGATAGCCCTCCGGAATCGTCTCACCGGCCGAAGGGACGAGCAGATTGTAGAAAATCTGGGCGCTGTCGAAGGCGCCGGAGTCGACCAACGCATGCAGATCATCGGCATCACCCTTGGCCGTGAACCCCAGATAGCGGGTCTTGCCCGCGTCGCGCAGTTTCTCGAAGGCGGGGACGACCTCACCGAGCACGATATCGGCATCGAGTATGCCCCGCTCGGGCGCGACCTTATCCCGCTGCCCGAGAGTGTTGTGCAGTTGGAAGAGGTCGACATGATCGAGCTTTAGCCGGGCGAGACTGGCATCGATCGAGCGCGCAACGGCACCCGCGATGTCGTCCATCTCGTCGGCGGCGATGCCGGCTTTGGAGGAGACGACGATGCCATCAATGTTTCCGGCAAGCGCCCGCCCCAAATTGGTCTCGGAAGCCCCATTGCCGTAGCTCGCCGCCGTGTCGAAAAAGTTGATCCCATTGTCGCGGGCCCAAGCGACCGCACGGTCCTGGTCCGCCGCCTCGCCCTTCACCATCAGGCCACCGACTGCGCCGCAGCCGAAGGTCAGTCGAGAAACTTCTAAATCAGTCCGCCCGAACCGCCGCATTTCCATGAATTCGTCCTTCCTTCATACCTCACTCCCTAAATATGCAGAAAGAAGGAGGAAGGATCAAAAAAACATGCCGCGTCTGCAAAGCGAGAGGCGCATGGGCCACCGTGAAATCCGGGTCGAGTGCGATAACATCCCGGAAAATGCGCATAGCCTCCCCTCCGACATGGCGAAAATTTAGACGCCGACATATCCGGAATTCAGGCGGGCACACGAAATCGTCGAGGGCCGATACTTCCGTCACCGATAAGGCGTTGTCAGGCGGAAGGGTGGGCGGAAGCGGAAAGCGGCTAGGCCGGACCCCACGTCTACTTTTCCGCTGATTTGGTCCGCTTATGGCTCAGATACCGACATCGCCAGCGGTGACACCGACTATCGGTTTTGACCCAAACCAGACCTAAGCAACGATCGGGCAGACCTCTGCTTTTTGGCAAATTCGGGCCTTAGGAGCCGCGCGTTGTTGATAGCCTGATAATTGGGTTCAGCTCCGCTTTGTTCTTCACGGCGTGGCGATCCCGGAAGGCAGGCTGGGGAGGAAAGCAAGATAGAGCCCCGTTAGGGCCGTATTGGCGGACGCGCTATCCGGAAAAATGATTTACACTGGGACGGCATGATACCGCCAAATAAAACGCAGCCACGCCTATCCTTGGATAGGCTTGCATTTCCGCACCTCAATCAATTCGTTGGAATACGGAGGGACGACTATGAAACATTGGACCGAATTCGGACTCCGTAACCGTAACCGTCCGCCATTGTCGGCGCGTGAGCGCGTCACCGAGATCCCCGCTGGGCTGGCTGCGCGGGTCGCACCGCGCCAAAAGCTGCTGGCCGATCCACTGGAAGGCGTGCGGGCCGGCGACGGGCTTCAGCCGGGGCTATACCCGCTGCACGCAACCGGTGTCAGCACGCAGCCCATGCTGGACGCCGCCCTTGCGCTTCTGAACGCGCTGGACGAGGAGCAGCGCAACCGGTTGTGTTTTCCGATCGATGCGGATGAATGGCGGACCTGGCTCAACATCCATATCAACCTGTTCCGGCATGGGGTTATGCTGGAGGATCTGCCGCCGGCAACGCGCGAGCTTGCCATAGCGCTGATGCGTGCGACGCTGTCTGCGCGCGGTTTCCAACAGGCGCGTGACATCATGCGCATAAACGGGCTCCTCGCGGCACTCACGAAGCGCCCCGACGAATTCGGCGAGTGGCCGTACTTCCTGTCATTCTTCGGGCAGCCGAGCAAGGAAGAGCCGTGGGGATGGCAGTTGGACGGACACCACCTCAACATTAACTGCGTGATCATCGGTGATCAGATGGTCATGACGCCGACCTTCATGGGCTCGGAGCCGTGCAGCATCGACGCCGGTCCGATGGCTGGAACGCATGTTTTCGCCCAGGAGGAACGCGCGGGCCTCGACATGATCCGCAGCCTGGAGGAACAACAAGCCGCGACGGCGATCCTTCGGCCTTCAATTCATCCAGACGACTTGCCCGAGGACATGCAGCATCCATTCGATGGCCGCATGGTCGGCGGTGCGTTCAAGGACAACGCCCGTATCGATTACGAGGGTATTCGGGGTGGCGATTTAAGCGATGCGCAGCGTCGGCTGCTCGTCTCGCTTATCGGAACCTATGTCGGTTGGTCACGAGACGGCCACGCAGGCGTAAAGATGCAGCACGTGCAAGAGCATATAGACGAAACTTGTTTTTCCTGGATGGGGGCGACGGGTGACGGTGGTCCCTTCTACTATCGGGTACACAGCCCTGTTGTTCTGATCGAATTCGATCATCATCCTGGGGTCGTTTTCGAAAACAAGGTCCCATCGCCCCATCATGTGCACTCCCTGGTCAGAGCACCCAACGGCGGCGACTACGGTATAGACCTCCTGCGGCAACACCACGAACGCTACGATCACTCGCACGGCGATCATCGGCCCCACCGACATTGAATGCGTCAATCGGCTAAAGTGGATCCGCCAATTTCATAGTGAACGTGGTGGATGTATTCATTCGGCACGAATGACGGGTGGAATCGCGGGAGAGCGAAATGGAGAAGTTCGATGTCGTGATCGTCGGTGCCGGGTTCAGCGGTCTCTATCTGCTCTATCGCCTCCGTAACGAGGGCTTCTCGGTCCGGTTGCTTGAGGCGCAATCCGGTCTTGGCGGTGTCTGGCAAGCCAATCGTTATCCCGGCGCCCGGGTCGACTCTCACGTGCCGAACTACGAGTACTCGATGGAAGCGTGCTGGCGCGACTGGGTTTGGACCGAAAGATTTCCCGGCCGCGACGAATTGGTTCGCTACTTCGAGCATGTAGACCAGGCCCTCGATTTAAGCCGCGACATCGATCTAAATACGCGGATCGAAGCCTGCCACTTCGGCGGCGATAGCCGCTGGACGATTACCTCTCATACCGGGCACCGCTTCACGTGTTCCGTTCTGTTGATGTGCACCGGGTTCGGCTCCAAGCCGTACACCCCCGAACTCCCCGGTCTCGCCAGCTTCGCCGGGACCTGTCACCACACCGCGTTGTGGCCCGCAGACGGCGTCGACTTCACCGGCCGCCGGGTCGGCATTATCGGGACCGGCGCCAGCGGCGTGCAGGTCGTTCAAGAGGCGGCGCCGGAAGCCGAACGCCTCGTCATCTTCCAGCGTACGCCTGTTACCGCGCTGCCCATGCAGCAGCGACAGCTCGCCCGCGCAGCGCAAGCGGCCGCGAAGGCGGGCTATCCGGAGATGTTCGTGCGGCGAAATGCGCCGCCGGGCAACTTTTGCGACATCGTCCGTCTGGATGCTGGGGTTTTCGACGTTACCGAAGAAGAGCGGGAGACGGTATTCGAGACAGCCTGGCAGAAGGGCGGTTTCCATTTTTGGGTCGGCACCTTTAGCGATGTCCTGATCGACGAAGCCGCCAACCGGGCCGCCTATGATTTCTGGCGCGACAAGACACGTGCCCGGATCGACGACCCAGCCGTTGCAGACCTGTTGGCGCCGATTGAACCGCCTTATCCGTTCGGCACCAAGCGTCCCTCTCTCGAACAGGATTATTACGACTGCTTTAACCGACCGAACGTCGAGTTGGTCGATTTGCGATCGACACCGATCGAGACCATTGAACCGAGTGGCGTGCGGACGCGCGACGCGGCGTTCGAACTGGATGTGCTGGTGCTGGCGACCGGCTTCGATGCCAACACGGGCGGGCTTACCGCCATCGACATCCGTGGCCGGGACAATAGTTCGTTGACCGAGACTTGGTCCAATGGTGTCGACACGCATCTCGGTATGGCCGTTCCCGGTTTCCCGAACATGCTGATGCTCTACGGCCCCCAGAGCGCCACTGCATTTTGTAACGGACCAACCTGTGCTGAGTTCCAGGGTGACTGGGTGGCTCGTTTGCTAAAGCGCATGCGCACCCGAGGCCACAGCTTGGTTGAGACGACCGCCGAAATGGGGGAGGCTTGGACGGCGCACCTCGCCGAATTGGCCGACAGCACCCTGTTCGGTCGGACCGATTCCTGGTACATGGGCGCCAACATCCCCGGCAAGCATCGTCAGCTCCTCAACTATCCGAATAGCGACGCCTATCGGGAGCAACTGGGAAGCTGCGAGGCGCTCGGCTACGAAGGGTTTGTGTTCGGATGACTGCTGGAAGCTGGCACGATCGAGAGATGTTCGGACCTCCGCCAGACTTCCGGGGTTGGCTAGAAGCAGCTGTCGCGGCGCCGTCCTAATCGCGCCCGGGGTTCTTTCAGCTTCGGAAGTGCAGTGTGGATCAAGAGCATCCTGCCCCAATGAACTTGAGGAGATAACATGACTGTTCGTGTTGCGGTTGTCGGAAACAGGGGGGCAAACATCGGCGCCTGGATGGCGGGGGATTTAGCGCTCGCAGGCTACGAAGTCCGATTTGCGCTCTGGGATGATCAACGCGAATGTTTGGACGCCTTTCGTTCAGCGGGCGGTATTAGAATCGAACCTCCGGTGAGCGAAACCTTGTCGGGGCGCAGCGGTCTCGGTGTTCCAAGAATTCTTACCGGTGACCCGGCCGAAGCGATCGCCGGCGCGGATGTGGTGGTAATGGACGTTGCGGCGACGGAGCTAGAGGCGCGGGCGGGTGCGCTCATACCGTATCTCGAGAATGACCAGGTGCTTTACATCAACTCACACGCACACTGGTCCGGACTGCGACTTGCGTCAGCGCTGCGGTCGGCTGACAAAGCGGGTGTAATCGTGGTCGACGGAATCGTACCCACAGTTTCCGCAGACCGGAACGGCGCGACGGTAACCCCCATATTTATGCGGCGGGAGGTCCCGGTCTCCGCCTTTCCGGCAAACCGCACGCAAGAAGCAATGGAACGCCTTCAATTGATTATTGCGTCGATTGAAATTCGGCGTGACACCATTGAAACGAATTTCGAAAACATGGACATGTTGGTACACCCGGCGATGGGGCTGCTCAATGTCGGATATTTTGACCGATCGGAGACTCGAGGCGAATCTATCGATTTCTACGGCGCCGGGAACACGGTTCATACGGGCCTGTTGTCCGAAGCGATGGATGCGGAACGCCGCGCCGTTTGCGCAGCTTTTGGCGTCCGGTACCGATCGATACTGGAACATATTCACCGCTTGTACGGCGGCGGCGGGAACACAGTGTATGAAGCTGTGAAAGACGCACCTCTCTACCGGAACTTGAAGCCGATTCCAACCAACACATGGCGAGCCTGGATGGGAGCCGACGTTCCGCTCGCCCATGTTCCATTCGTTCAATTGGCCGAGAGCGTGGGAGAGAATGTGCCGTTACATCGTGGGTTCATAAATATTGCCGACGTATTGCTCGGCACCAACTCTTGGGAGGACGGCCTGAACCTCGAGAGGCTCGGATTGTCGGGCATGACCCCGAAGCAAATCCGGCAATATGTCGAAACGGGAAACCCCGATATCTAATCTGACTGTTTGGCCCGATGATGACGGTTTAGCGCATAAGTATCGGAACAAGTAGCGTCGAACAGCACTTCCACGCTCGCTGAATGCTGCCATCGTTTTGATAAATGACACACAAGTTGAAGCAATCTTCCAACGTCTTCGGCACTGGCCCCTTTTCCGCGCCGTGTTTGAGAATGCCACGAACGTCATGAGGTCGGGGCCGGGTAGGCTTCCGTAAGGGTTTGTTTCCAGGCTATGTCTTGCTCGATACCGGAGGGATCGTCGAACGGGATGCTGCGCGCTTTTAGGTCGGCACGGAACAACTCGGTGATCTGGTCCGGCGACAAATCGTCGCTATGATCGTCGTAGGCTGCGGCCTCCGCCGCGTCCTTGAAGCAATAGGCCTTCCACAATATCGAATAACGGACCTGACCCGGATCGTAGTGACGCAATACCTGACCATCGTGGGTCACATCCCAGCCACTGTCGTCGGACAGTTCCAGCAGGGCATCGAAGGGAACGTCGTCCTCCGCGACATAATCTTCCGGCCGGCCGGTAGCGCACACCCGATGATGCATATACTCGTTGTCGGCCAATACACCCTGATTGAAATAGGGCGGCTTTTCCATCTTTGACGGCGCCGCCAGGCCATCGGGCCAATATTCGAAACCGCCGCCTTCGCCTTCATAGAACCAGCTGATGACCGAGGCTACCGGAACCGCCCATTCGTGAAACAGGCCTGAATATCCCATCGGCGCCAACATCCAACTCGGCACTTCGCGGTTCATGGCACCACGGAAAAACGGCAAGTCCAGATGCACCGGCATCGCCTCTGCCGGCAGGTTCAGATTGGTCATCATGGCGACCGGGCGGATCACCTTCGCCTTGAAAGATCGTTTGGCGGCGGCGATGAAGCGTGGGTTGCTGAAAAACGGTTCGGCACCGTCAAATAACACTTTACCACCCAGGGCCCAGAAGTTTCTGAACCAGCCACCAACATTATATTCACCCGGGTGCCGATGTACCGCCGACAACGTTTTATAGGGACTGCCTTTATTGAACAGTTCGACAATGCCGTCGGCATCGTCATAGGCCACCGTCAACGTCACCGGCGGGGCCAATAGGTTTTTCGAGCGCACGCTCGTCACTGAACTCATGTCGTTACCGCTTCAATTCGGTTGTTCGCCAACAATACGGCAGGCTATAGCAGAAATAACCTTTCCCTCGCTCGAAAGATCGCTGCGACAGCCGTCACCGCTGACATGACGAATGAGGGGCACATATTCATCATGGCACCCGATCGGGGAGGAAGCCGGTGAGTAGCGGCAGGCAATTTTATTGTCCTGGAGATGTACGCCGCGCTGGACTTTGAGGGTAAAGTGGATTGATGGTTCGGCTAAACCCAACCACGCTGTAGGGTTGGAGAGATTCCAAAGGGTATGTTCCAGGCTTACCGATCGGAGATTGATTGATGGATCAGTATTTTCCACTTGGCCCCTACGCGCGGTCGATTTCAACGCGTTCGGACGACGCCCAAACATGGTTCAATCGTGGCTTGAACTGGTGCTACGCATTCCATCACAAGGAAGCGATCCGGTGTTTCGAGAAGACTGTCGAACTCGATCCGGACTGCGCCATGGGCTACTGGGGCATCGCCTATGCGACCGGTCCTTATTACAACATTCCCTGGGATAAGATGTCGCCGACCGGCCGACCGTTAGCGATCGCAACCACCTACGAGAACGCACGGCGGGCGGTCGAGCTCGCGGCGAACGGCGATGCGAGTGCCGTGGAGAAGGCCTTGTGCGGCGCCCTCGCGCGACGGTTTCAGGCAAGCGCGACCGACGATCCTGAGACCTTGTGCCAGTGGGATGACGACTATGCCGACGCCATGCGGGAGGTCTATCGGGACTTTCCCGAGGACGACGATGTCTGCGCCTTGACGGCCGAAGCGCTGATCGTACGGACGCCTTGGCGGCTTTGGGATCTGCAGAACCGCATTGCTGCCGAGGGGACCGACACGTTGGAAGCGATCGAGATCGTCGAGTCCGCGTTGGCGCGCATTGAACGAAACAACGATGCCGAGCACGCCGGGCTGCTGCACTTCTATATTCACATCATGGAAATGTCGCCGGAGCCGGAACGCGCGCTCGCCGCCGGCGACA
>JAJFJB010000176.1 GCA_021774435.1 Alphaproteobacteria bacterium | reverse complement strand
GCGTGTAGTTGATATAGGAATTGATCGCGGCGGGAACCTGGTCGCTGCTGCGCGAATAGTCGACGGTAATTTCTTCATCATCCACCGTAATATCGACCGCGATCTTGATCGGTGGCGTACCGGTCCCGTAATCGTCCATATGGTCTTCGAAGCTGTAGGTACCGTTCGGCACGTCGCGCAAAACATCGCGGATACGTTCTTCCGAGCGGTCGAGTATCGCCTCGAAAGCCCGATCGAGCTGATCTTTGCCGTAGGTCCTGAAGAAATCGGCGAAGCGTTCGGCACCCGTCGTATTGGCGTTCAGCTGCGCGCGGAAGTCGCCCCGCACCTTATCGGGAACGCGAATGTTGCCGAGGATAAGCCGCAACATATCGGGATCGAAATCGCCGCCACGCACAACGCGAACCGGCAGAATGCGCAATCCTTCCTGAAAGGATTCAGTCACGCCCAGGACTTTCTGCGATCCGGGTGCGGCGCCACCGACATCGATCTGGTGCGCGATATTGACGATATAACCGATGATCTCGCCATCGAGGAATGCCGGTGTCACCAAGAAACAGTCCGGGAAGTGGCCAGACCCCAGCAAAGAATCGTTGACCAGGATACCATCGCCGGGCTGCAAACTTTTCGGCGGGTGATAGTCCAGAACGCTTTTGACGACGTACGGCATGGAGCCCAAATGGCCCGGCGAAAAATTGCCTTGCGCGATCAACCGGGCGCGCCGATCGAAGATGCCGGTCGAAAAATCCTGCGCCTCCCGGACCGCTTCTGAGAACGCCGTACAGCGCAAAGTGCTGCCAACCTCCTCCGCAATCGACAGCAATCCGTTCCAGATGACCGATAGGGCAATGGGATCAATGGGGGCGTTGTTACGTCTGGAAGCTTCAGACATCGGATTTCCTTCCGGTCTCAATCACAAGGTGCCCGCGCGCGCTAATCGATGCTTTATCGCCGGGTAACACAACGGTGGTGGAGTCGGTTTCTTCGATCAACGCCGGCCCCACAATCGTCTCGCCGGACGTCATGCCCATCCGGTCCAGCACGGGAACTTCGACATAGCCCTTTGTCTCCGGGAAATAAGCTTTCCGCTGACTCGGTGGTCGGGCATTTTCCGCGCGCTCCCGAAATCCGCTGCTACTTGCGCGATGAGCAACCGGCAAGCTTGCCACAAGGTACCAATCGACGGCCTCGATCGCGGCACCCTGATCGCGGTAACGGTACTGACGTTCATAGGCGCCGTGAAACATTTCCGCAGCACGGGCAACATACGCGCCATCGATATCGCCATCGGGGAGATCGGTACGTACTTCATAGCCTTGTCCCGCATAGCGCAGATAAGCAAAGCGCGACCAACGCGGCGTGCCCGCCATACCAAGACGCGCCAAATCCACACGTGCCTGGACTTCCAATTCTTCATAGATCGCTGCAATTGTCGGGCCCGCGGATGCATCGAGCGTGAGAACCCGAGTCAAGGAAACGTCAATTCTCGGTTCCGCCTGTAATAGGCCAAAGGCGGAGCCGACACCGGCACCATGCGGTACAACGACCCGCGGAATTCCCAATGCACGAGCCAGACGCGTCGCATGCAAGGGACCGGCACCGCCGAAGGCAACCAAGGCATAGCGCCGGGGATCGCGGCCCCGTTCCAGGGATACGATGCGCATGGCCCGTTCCATATTGCTGTTCGCTACCGTATGAATGCCCCAGGCCGCGTCGCCGATTTCAAGATTGAGGGGGTTGCCAATCATGCTCGAAATACCCGCTGCGGCGGCGGCGTGGTCAAGCCGCATAGCCCCACCGTTAAAATAGTCCGGGTTGAGATAACCAAGCACGAGGTTGGCATCAGTCACCGTCGGACGCGTTCCGCCATGCCCGTAACAAATCGGGCCCGGCTCGGCCCCGGCGCTTTCGGGCCCGACCTGAATGATACCCATTTCGGTGCGTGCGATGCTGCCGCCGCCGGCGCCGATCTCAAGCAGTTCCACCGCCGGCAAACTAATCGGTAAGCCGCTTCCCGCCTTGTAATGTATGGGGTCGACTTCAAAGCTCGGCATAATCGCCGGCGCGCCGTCGTCGATGGCCCCAAGCTTCGCGGTCGTACCGCCCATATCGAAGGTAATGACCTGATCCACGCCCTCTTCCGCCGCGACATCCCTGCACATCAAAACCCCGGCGGCGGGTCCGGACTCCACGATCCGGATGGGGTATTCCCGCGCAAAATCGGGCGAGATTAAACCGCCGTTCGACTGCATGATGAAAAGATCGTTGCGAAAGCCGCGCGCGCCAAGCGCTTCCTGCAGATGTCCGACATAGCGGGTCACGACTGGCTTGATGTAACTGTTCGCCACGGTCGTGCTCGTTCGCTCGTACTCCCGGAATTTTGGCGAGACGTCGGACGACAGTGAAATCAGTATGTCCGGCACCCGTTCATGGAGCCGTTCGCGCACAGCGCGCTCGTGCGCGGGGTTGGCGTAAGAATGCAGGAGCGCCACGGCGATGGCTTCGTATCCACCCTCGATGATTTGATCTATCACGGCATCCAGAACCACCGCGTCGAGTGGCGTCAGAACCGCACCGTCGAACGCCATGCGCTCTTCAATCTCAAAAATATCGCGGCGCCGGACAAGCGGCGCCGGCTTGTTCATATAGAGGTCGTAGGTTTCGTAGCGCTTTTGCCGTCCAATCAGCAGTATATCGCGGAAACCCGATGTGGTGATAAGCGCTGTGGCAGCACCCTTGCGCTCAATGATGGCGTTGGTCGCAACCGTCGTGCCGTGCAATACGCCATCGATCAAATTGGCCGCGACGTCCGCGTCTTCCAGCATGCGCTGGAACCCGGCCAGCACCGCTTCCGCCGGATCGGCTTGCGAAGTTGGAATTTTGAGTGTCAGAGTGCCTTCGTCGCCCTGCAGAACGAAGTCCGTAAACGTCCCGCCGATGTCAAATGCCGCGCGCACGATTCGTCTCCCGCCAAAATCTGACGGGTATGATAGGCGGTTGTGTCAGCCTGGCGCTAGAGCAGATCGGGGTTTGTTGGAATCGCTTTTGGCAATCCAACTGCCGTGTGAATCCGCTCTACGTCTTTAAAATAGGCCGGAGTCACAGATATATCAGAACCCGTGAAGCGGGTTCGTCTAAATCTGATCTAATCTAGTCGCGTTCGTCGCTACGCTTCTCAACAGGCCGGCAGGGTGGAAGTTTCCCCGCATCGAGGTCGCGAATAAAGCGCTCAAAGTCCGCATGATCCCGCGGTTCTTTTGGCGTCGGTTCGGCAAAACGGCGTACAGGGTTCGCCACGGCTCCATCCTTTCCAACTAGGCGAAAATCAGCATCATTGCGCCAGATTTGGCGCGCTCGAACGCCACCCATTTGGATGATAAATACAGTTCTAGCTAAATTTTTCGCAATTTTCGGTAATATTCGGTCCGAACCCACATTGAAAGGCGCAACAATGGATGAAATCACGTTCCGCGACGTATTGGAGCAAGAAGGGTATGAAAAAATTAGCGTTACCGAATGGAAAGCCGATACGCGATCAAAAAGCCATGCCCATGAATTCGATGTTTATGGGTTACTGCTTTCCGGAACGTTTACCGTGACGACCGACGCGAGCGTAATCGCTTGCCGGCCCGGCGAGACCTTCAAAGTCGGCGCCGAAACATCGCACACCGAAACCGTTGGTCCCGAAGGCGCTCGCGTTTTGATTGGCCGCAGAGCGTAAGATTATCCCGCGAGGCGCCTCAGCGCAGCTTCGGCTTCAGCGACAACATCGCGGACGACATCGCCGGCGGGCTTAACCTCATGAATCAAGCCGGAACTCTGTCCGGCCGGAAGGACGCCGTGCTCGACATCGCCTTTGTGTCGTCCAAGCTCCGAGGCCGGATGGCCGAACTTTCGGCCCTGTAACGGGAACGGCAGAATTTCATCCTCCCGCCCTTCCCAGGACGCGGTGTAGCCGTTGCGGATAAGCCGACAGGTCTTGCCACTATGGGCACGGGTCACCACGGTCCCGGCCGTATCGATCGCCACGATCTTGTCTTTGTAGTTGCGGTGCGCAAATGATTCGTCGGAGGCGATGAACCGCGTGCCGAGCCATACACCTTGTGCCCCGAATGCCATCGCCGCCGCCAATCCACGACCATCGGTGAGACCACCGCCGGCGAGCACCGGAACATCGACCGCATCGACGACGGCAGGGATCAGCGCCGCGGTCCCGATCTGGCCGACGTGACCGCCACCGTCACAGCCCGTGGCAATAACGGCATCGACCCCGTCCTGGACGGCCTTCTCCGCGTGCCGCACGGCGCCGACAACAGACATGACGAAAATGCCCCGCTCATGCGCCGCTGGAATAACCGCTTTCGGGCTGCCGAGCCCGGATACGAGCACCGGCACTTTCTCCTCCAGGACAACCTCGATCATCCCTTGAACGGAATCAGTGTACTGCGCCACTTCCGCGCCTTCCGCGCGGATCGTCGCGAACAGAATGTCGACACCAAACGGCTTGTCGGTGCGTTCGCGCACGCCATTGATCTCGGCCCGCAAACCGTCCTTGGTCAGGGTCGAGCCCGCGCCGATCACGCCGAGCCCGCCGGCCTCCGACACCGCCGCCGCCAATTCCGCCCGCGCGACCCAACCCATGCCGGCCTGAAATACCGGGTAGTCAATGCCCAGCCGTTCACAAATGGGCGTGTGAAGTTTTTGGTTCTTCCCTGCCATCGCCTTCTCCCCAAATTATCGATCTGTTACGAATATCTTGCCTTCTCGTATCCGTTTCGTCGAATGTCCGCATGCGATGCGCTACACTGCCCTTCATAATTCTGGAAAATAGAGCGCACTCATGACCGATACTCCGCCGCCGCCCTTGAAAGGCTATACGATTTACGATCCGATCGACCCTTTCGAGAATGTGGCGGGCCCGTTCTTTTGGAAGGAACGAGAAGGCAGCGGTCATCATTTCGTGCTCAAGGCGGAAGACCGGCACTGCAACCGGCA
>JAJFJB010000175.1 GCA_021774435.1 Alphaproteobacteria bacterium | reverse complement strand
CGACCGGGCCGAAGGCCTGAAAGATTTCAATGCCGACGGCTATAGCCTCGACGCGAGCGCCTCAACGGACAACGAACTCGTCTTCTCCCGGCCGCAACCGCCCCTAAAAGGGTAGGCGGGGTGGATGGCGACGGGGTGGCTTTAAAGCCGCCTCCGTCTTGATTTGCGACGACTGGGTTCGGGCAATATGCGGACATATGGAGGCGAGGGGGCGAAGCTCGAATTGCGAAGATGGCGAGCGCGTTGTTCTCCATATGGCGCTGTTGACGCCTTGCGGGATGTCATCGTGGTTCCATTACCCGACACGTTTAAAAGTCAAGATCTGACCCTAATTGTCCAAGTGACATCCAACAACTCGTGATCGGGCGGGCGCTTAGAAACGGCGTGCGATGCAGGCCATTGTATTCGGGGTGATTGCTGCTTTCAATTAATAGGCAATTGAACATAATGTTTCCCACTTAAAAATTGCATTTTGAGAAATTTCGAGCTATCACCCTTTTACGCCTATTCGAGTAAAGGTTGTTTGCGCTGGCCAGGGGTGGTTGTCAGCAACCCAGGGCAGTCGATATCGCGAGAATGAGCCAAAAGGCCGACGACGATATCTTAAGGAGCGTAACAAAAATGGCGCTAGTCGAGCCATCGGCGCTACAAGGCGTATCCGACCGGCACAACCGACAGGTCGCGTCTCTGGAATCTCATTCGCACACGACAGCCGATAACGCGTTTTTGGTACCGCGAGAGGGTTTTGCGGCTATGTCGCGCGTTGTGCAACGTGGCGACGATCTGCACATCGAGGGCGCAGACGGGACCGTCATCACAATTCCAGGTTATTTCCTATTCGATCCGCCAGCAGTTCTTCTGACAGCGGACGGTGACCTTGTTGATCCGTCTTTCATTCAGGCTGTAACCCGTCTGGAAGCAGAGGGTCAGTTAGCCCAGGCCGGTAGCACGGCCGTCGCCGGAACGCCTATCGGCATACTTGGCGATCTTACGGGCGAGGCCTTCGCGGTTCGGCCGGACGGCACCCGCGTCGCATTGAAAGAAGGCGACCCTGTCTTTCGCGGTGACGTGGTCGAAACCACTGCCGGCGCGACGGCGCGTGTGACCTTTGTCGACGAGGCGACGCTCGTGCTGAGCGCCGGCGCAAGATTGTCGCTGAATGCTTATACCTTTGACCCGCAATCGGGTACGGGATCATCTGTCTTCGTGATGCTTGATGGCGTGTACCGCTATACCGCGGGCGCCGCGCAGGAGGGCGGCGCGACGGTCCTCACGCCAAGCGCGACGATGGATGTGCGTGGCGGCACGGTTGTCGGCGAAGTGGACGCGACGGGCGTCGACAGCCGCGTCACGTTGCTTAGCGGCACGGCAGTGGTGGCGACGCAAGCTGGCGCCGTAACGCTCGATCAACCTTTCGCCACGACCGCGATAGCCAGCGCCTCCGAACCGCCCGCCGAGTCGTTCCGCCTGAGCGCCCCTGAAGTGGCGGCCCTGTACGGCGATGTCGCGCCGACGGGAAGCGGCGGTGCGGCAAACCTCGACGATATTGCAACGGCGGCGGGCCCGCCAACGGGCGAGGGAAACCCGGGCGCCGGCGGCACGCTCCCGGTCCCGGGGATCGACTCGCCCTTTCGCCTCGATCCGAGCAATGTGTTCGAATCGGCGCCGCTCTCACCCCAGCCATTGCTAGTGCCGCCACCCCCTGTATTAACGTCCTCCATTAGCGGCCGCTCCACTCCGTCCGCCGACGAAAATAATGACGAGGAAGGGGGCGGTGATACCGTGGGCGCACCGCCACAACAAATTTCGTCCGAACCGATCATCGAATTTACTGGCGGCGGCTTCAAGATTATTGGCGAAGCAGCGGGCGACTTGGCGGGAGGCTCGGTCAGCTCAGCTGGCGATGTCAACGGCGATGGAATCGATGACATAGTAATCGGTTCATTTGTTAGGCTTATTGACGGGAGGAGCACCGGTGCCGCGTATGTGGTCTTTGGGTCGACATCGAATAATTCGAAGGTGCACCTGGACGATGTCGCCCTAGGGACCGGCGGCTTCAAGATCACCGGCGAGGCGCCGAGCGACCTTGCCGGAGTCTCCGTCAGTTCGGCGGGCGACGTAAATAATGATGGCATCGACGACTTAATCATAGGCGCCTCACTCAACGCTACCGGAGGGATGGAGTCCGGCGCGGCTTACGTAGTATTTGGAACAACGTCGAATGTATTGGCGGTAAAACTGGACGATGTCGCCTTGGGAATTGGCGGCTTCAAGGTTACTGGCGAAGAAGCGTTTGATTTTGCGGGGGCCGCCGTCAGTTCGGCGGGCGATATAAACGGCGATGGGGTCGACGATTTTCTCCTCGGCGCTTACGGCAACGACATCGGCATTAGCGTTGTGGGAGGCCCACCTAGTTCGACAGGCAATGTGAGCGGCGAAAGCTTCGACGGATTCCGCACTGTAACTGTTGGTAGTGTGGGTTCTGCCGGTGCGGCCTATGTGGTCTTCGGCACGGCGTCGGATGTTTCAGCAGTGAATTTGGACGATATTGCTTTGGGAACTGGCGGCTTCAAGATCACCGGTGAAGTGCCCGGTGAAAGAACCGGCATTTCAGTATCCTCGGCGGGCGATGTGAACGGCGACGGCATCGACGACTTGCTCATCGGTACAACGCGTAATGCCGGCGCATCGTACGTAGTCTTTGGCACGACATCGGATGTTCCGGCGGTGAACCTGGTCGATGTGGCGTCGGGGACGGGCGGCTTCAAGATCACCGGTGAAGTGCCCGGTGAAAGAACCGGCATTTCAGTATCCTCGGCGGGCGATGTGAATGGCGATGGCATCGACGACTTGATCATCGGATCAAGCCGCGAGCTGCTCAACGGAACAAGGCCCAGTACCGGCGCGGCGTATGTAATTTTTGGGACGACATCGAATGTTTCGGCGGTAAATTTGGACGATGTCGCCTCAGGCGTCGGCGGCTTCAAAATTACGGGCGAAGAACTCGATGATTTCGCGGGGGTCTCTGTCAGTTCGGCCGGCGATATAAACGGTGACGGGATCGACGATTTACTCGTCGGCGCACGCGGCAACGACTTCGGAGGGTCGTCCGCCGGCGCGGCTTATGTGATCTTTGGAACGACGTCGCGTATTGCGGCGGTAAATTTGAACGATGTTTCGCAAGGAACGGGCGGCTTCAGGGTCACCGGCGAAGCGTCGTCCGATAGTGCCGGCGGTCGAGTATCCGCCGCGGGCGATGTCAACGGCGACGGCTTCGACGATATCCTTGTCGGCGCGCGGTCAAACGATGAAGGAGGAAGCAATGCCGGCGCGGCTTACGTCCTATTTGGCTTCGACGTTACGGCGCTAGGTACGGCAAGCGATGAAACGCTGATTGGCACTGCCGGCGCCGACATACTGATCGGCGGTTTGGGCGAATACGTCCTGATTGGCAATGGGGGCGCGGACGTGCTGCGCGGCGGTGCGGGCGACGACGAATTTTTTGTCAGCGACGACACATTCGCGCGGGTCGACGGCGGGCGCGGCAACGACGTGCTGGCGCTGCAGAGATCTTGCCTGTCGCTTGATTTAACGGCGATCGGCGACACGCGGATCACCGGGATTGAGACGCTTGACCTGATCGGTAGGGGCTCCAACAACACGCTGGCGCTCGCCGCGACTGACGTCGCCGCGATGTCCGACACACGCACGCTAACCGTGCTGGGCGACGACACAGACGTCCTTACGACGACGGACTTCTGGGTTGACGGCGGCGCGGTGAACGTTTCTGGGCAAAGCTTCCTGTCCTTCACGCTGGACGGCAAACGTCTGCTGGTCGATCCGGATATCGATATATCGGGGCTTCTCCTCCAGCGATTCCAGTTCGGTACGGCGGGGGCGGACACGCTGATCGGCAGCGCCGGCGTGGATGTGATGGACGGCGGCCCTGGCGACGATGTGCTGATCGGCAATGGCGGAGCCGATGAGTTGCGAGGGGGTGCGGGAGACGATGTGCTGCGCATCGGCAACGATTTTTTGGGCCGCTTCGACGGCGGCGTCGGCGACGATGTGCTGGCGCTGCAAAACTTTGGCCTGTCACTCGACCTGACGGCGATCGGCGATACCCGGATCACCGGAATCGAGACGATCGACCTGACTGGTAGCGGCTCCAACAACCCGCTGATACTCGCAGCGACCGACGTGACGGCACTAACGGACAACGACACGCTGACCGTGCTGGGCGGCGATACGGACGCGGTGGTAACGACGGACTTCTGGGTCGACGATGGCACGGCGTTTGTTTCTGGACAGAATTTCCTGTCCTTCTCGCTGGACGGCGCGCGTCTGCTGATCGACCCGGACATCGATATCTCCGGGCTGCGCCTCCAGGGATTGCCGCTGGGTGATCTTGACGGAACCAATGGCTTCAAGATCATCGGCCAGTCCGAATACGACCAAGCCGGAGGCGCGGTCAGTTCAGCGGGTGATATCAACGGTGATGGGCTGGATGACTTGATCGTCGGCGCCAAGTATTACAACGATGGCTTTTATGTTCTTGGCGCGGCCTATGTGATATTCGGGACAGCATCGGGAGTCTCGGAAATAGACCTCGACGCGATTTCGCTCGGATCAGGCGGCTTTCAGATCATCGGTGAAGCAAGCCGGTTAGATACAGGTGTTTCGGTCAGTTCGGCCGGCGACGTGAATGGCGATGGCATAGATGACGTAATCGTTGGAACGAAAAGAAATGCCGGTGCGGCCTACGTGGTTTTCGGTGCGGAGTCGGGAATAACGTCCGTCGATTTGGGCGACGTTGCCGTAGGGTCCGGCGGCTTTAAGATCGTCGGCGAAAACGGCGGGGATCTCGCAGGAAGTGCCGTCAGCGACGCCGGCGACGTGAACGGCGACGGAATCGACGACATTATTGTCGGCGCCCCAGGGAACAATGCTTCCGGATCCGGCTCGAGTGTTGGTGCCGGAGCGGCTTACGTGGTGTTCGGCTCCGCCACAATGCCGTCGAGTGTCGATCTCTCTAACATCGCCGCGGGCGTGGGTGGGTTCAAGATCAAAGGGGAGTCGGTCAATGACAACGCAGGTTCCGGAGTGGGCGCGGCCGGCGACATAAACGGCGACGGTATCGACGATTTGGTCGTTGGGGCGACGAGAAACGATGCGGGAGCGTACGGAACCGGCGCGGCATACGTCGTCTTCGGCTCAACCGCTATCGGTTCATCGATTGACTTGGACGTTGTCGCCCAGGGCACGGGAGGTTTCAAGATCGTCGGCGAGGCCGAATACGACTACGCGGGCCGCTCAGTATCTTCGGCGGGCGACGTGAACGGCGACGGGATTGACGACCTGATCGTCGGCGCGGACCGCAACAACGGAGGCGGCGCCAATTCCGGTGCCGCCTATGTCATCTTCGGCGGGGCGAGCCCACCGACCACGGTGGCCTTGTCCGATGTGGCGTCGGGGACGGGCGGCTTCAAGATCAATGGTGAGATTGCGTTCGACCTCGCGGGCCGCTCGGTATCTTCGGCGGGCGACGTGAACGGCGACGGATTCGACGACCTGATCGTTGGCGCGAAGTCTAGCGGCAGCGGAGGCATTCGTTCCGGTGCGGCCTATGTGGTCTTCGGCTCGGCGACCCCTTCTTCCGTCGATCTGGAAGACGTTGCTCGAGGTATCGGCAGCTTCAAGGTCGCCGGTGAAGCGGCAGGAGATGCTGCCGGTGTCTCCGTCGACTCGGCTGGCGACGTGGATGGCGACGGGTTCGACGACGTGATCGTCGGGGCAAACGGTAACGATTCCGACGGCATCAGTTCCGGCGCCGCCTATGTCGTCTTCGGCGGCGACATCACGGGCGATGTTACCTCGCTCGGCACGTCGGACGCCGACACCCTCAGCGGCTCCGCCGCCACCGATGTCATGATCGGCGGTTTGGGCGACGACATCCTCATCGGCGAGGGCGGGGCGGACGTGCTGCGCGGCGGCGCGGGGGATGACGGGCTGTTCGTGAGCGACGGCGCCTTCCGGCGGATCGCCGGCGGGCTTGGAACGGATACGCTGTTCCTGTCGGACGGTGCGGGTCTCGACCTGACGGTGATCGGCGATACGCGCATTTCCGGCGTCGAGGCGACCGGGTTCGACGGCGCGGGGCAAAGCACCTTGACCGTCGCGGCCACGGATGTGCGGGCGATGTCGGACACCGGCACCCTGACGGTCGCCAACAATGACGGCAATCCGCTCAGCCTCGCCGACGACACGCTGGTCCTGGCGGGCGGCTGGACTTTCGCTGGTACGGCGGACGGGTTCCATCGCTTCGCCAATGGCGCGACCGCGCTGCGCGCGGACGTGTCGGCCCTGTCGAGCACCGCGTCGTTCGACTTGGATATCACGGACACGGTGTCGCTCGATTTCGCCAACGCCACGGACCGGTTCTCGGTCAATGGCCGCATCGATATCGTCGGCGACAACACGCTGACCATCAATACCGGCACCCTGGAAATCGAAGCCGGCGCGCTGTTCGATTTCGGTTCCGGCGCGGTCGCGGTCGGCACCGGCGCCTTCGTCAATAACGGGACTTTCGACGGCGGCGCCTCGCCGGGTACGGTCTTCGTCGACGGCGATCTGGCCTGGGGCGCGTCGGCGAATATGTTGATCGAACTGGGCGGGCTGACGCCCGGCGCGCATGATGGATTCGATCAGTTGCGGGTTAGCGGCCAACTCGATCTCGCCGGCACGGCAAATCTGGTCGAATTTGGCGCCTTCGAGGTTGATGTCGGCGACAGTTTCCAGATCGTCGCGGCGGGGCAGTTGTCCAGGAGCTTCGACCAAATTGTCGGGCGCGATGTCGGTGGCGGCGTGGTGTTGGAGGCGGCGCAGTCGGCGACCGGCGTCACGCTGAGCGGGCGGGCCGTGACGCATCAAGGCGATGCGGGGGACAACATCCTGACGGGCGGTGCCGGTGATGACGCCGTCCTTGGCGGCGCAGGCGACGATGTCATCACCGGCAACGGAGGCCGCGATTTGCTGTTCGGTGGCGATGGCGACGATCTGTTCGTTGCCTCGGATGTCGGCTTTGGACATATCGACGGCGGCGGTGGGTTCGATGTGGTCGAGCTGTCGGGATCCGGGCGGCGCTTCGACCTCACCGGG
>JAJFJB010000174.1 GCA_021774435.1 Alphaproteobacteria bacterium | reverse complement strand
CAGCTTGCTGCGCTTGGCGTAGCTGATGTGATGCCAGCCGCGGTCCGAAAGGGTAATGCCGCCATCCATATCGAGCCGGTTGACCTAGAAGGTCGTGTAGAAGGTATGCAGCAGGGTTGCATGGTAGGAGTCGCGGAGGTTTTCGGCGTAGAGCTTCCAGTTGTTGTGCATGATTTGGCTATGGCTGCCGAGCATTTTGACGGGTCGACCCAGATTGCGGCGGACATGATGGTCGATCGCTGGTCCGAGAAAGTCGGGCACCGGTTCCGTTTCCTCGGAGAACGTGCCAAATACCAGCCCGCAATACACTTGCACCCGTAGCGGTTCCAGGCGGTGCTTTTGCGGATCGAAATCTTCCGGCATGCCGCCTTTACCGCGAATGCCGTTGCGGAAAGCGACACCCTTTAACTGGCCTTTCAAATCATATGTCCAGGCGTGATAGACGCAGGACATTGTCTGACAGTTGCCGCGTTCCTTCAGGCAGACCAACGCGCCCTTGTGCGCGCAGCGATTGACCATCGCATGGATTTCACCGTCTTGATCTCGGGTAACGACAATGGGGATTTCACCGATGAAAGTTGTTTTGAAATCGCCCGGATTGGGAATGTCGATTTCCAGACAAAGGAAATTCCAGACCGGCCCGCGGAATATACGCTCTTGTTCCAGCGCGTAAATTTCCGGATCGGAGAATACCCGATACGGCACCCGCGTGACCCCGGCTTCCGGCCATGCAAAGGGTTCACTCAACTGATTTGCTGCTGCAATTGCCATGACTATTCTGCCTAACTCACTCGATGTCTGCAGTATTCGAACCAAAATCGATCGCGATGTCCAGCCAACGCTGAGGCGTCACCGTCGCGCGGTCGCCATGCCGAAGCAATGCGGTCGTGGTTTCGGACTCGACGACGGCGGGCCCTTCGATCACCTGGCCAGCGGGCAGGATATCGAGATCGAAGACAGGCGCGTCGACCCAACCGTTCAAATAGATCTGACGGTTTGTCTTCGGTGCAACGGGCGGTCCGGACGGGGCTGGTTCTTCATCCGGTGTTTCCGGCAAGACGCCGACGACGGCAATACGCGCATTGACCAGAACGACCTCTTGGTCCTTCAGTGCGTAGGTGAAGAGTTCTTCATGCCTTGCATGGAAACGCGCCGCGACCTGGTTCATCAAGTCGTCCGAATCCCAATCCACCGCGTCGAGCGGCACGTCGATTTCGAAGACCTGTTCGCCATACCGCATGTCGGCCAACCGTTGCAATCGGACGGGGCCATCAAACCATTCTGCGAGACGCTGGCGTCCTTCGGACTCCATCTCGGCATAAAGGTCACGAAGACCGTCCGCATTCAACGCACCCATGTCGCCGACATGGGTTCGCGTAACCTCGAAGCGCAGATCGGAGGCAAGCATGCCCCAGGCAGAGAGAACGGATGCCACGCGCGGTGCGATGACCCGGCCGATTTCTAATTGTCGGGCGAGATCTGTTACATGCAATCCAGCTGCACCGCCAAAGGAGAGCAATGCAAACTTGCGGGGGTCGACGCCGCGCCGCACCGAAATGAGACGAATGCCTTCCGCCATATTCGTATTGACGACTTGATGAATTCCGGACGCCGCGGTGATTTCTTCGACACCCAACGCTGACGCTACTTTGTTGACGGCACTTTTCGAAGCGGCGACATCAAGGCGCTGACGTCCGCCCAGGAAATTGTCGGCATCGAGGTAACCTAGCACCAGATTGGCATCGGTAACCGTGGGGTCGGTACCGCCCTGTCCATAACAGGCCGGTCCAGGATCCGCACCGGCGCTTTGCGGTCCGACATGAAGGACGCCACCAGGGTCGACGCGCGCAATCGAGCCGCCGCCCGCGCCCAAAGTCACTATGTCGAGACTTGGCAAAGCCACTCGTTCGTTGGCGACAGTGCGATTTGAGGAAAGTGTTGGTTCGCCACCTACAATGAGGGAAATATCGCTGCTGGTGCCGCCCATATCGAAGGGACTGAGATTTTGCACGCTCATCATTCGTGCCGAATGGCGTCCGCCGCCAACACCGCCCGCGGGGCCTGACAAGACCGTTCCGGCGGCCAGGCGCACGGCTTCGGCTACCGGCGTGACACCGCCGTGCGACAAGATAATCAGCAGTGTGCCTTCGTATCCGGCGTCGGTGAGCCGGTCCGCTAGCCGAGTGAGGTAGCGCTCCAGAATCGGGCCGACATAGGCGTTGACCACGGTCGTCGAAACTCGCTCGAATTCCTTGATTTGCGGCAGGACTTCGGCTGACAGCGACACATAGGCATCAGGCAATGCCTTCGCAATCGCATCTCGCGTCGCCTGTTCGTGGCTCGGGTCGCGATAAGAGTGAAGATAGCAGACCGCAACTGAATCGACATCCGCAGCCTTTAGATCTGCGATTGCTCGATTGAGCGAGCGGCGGTTCAGCGGTATGCGGATGGTTCCTTCCGCATCCAATCGCTCGCGAACTCCAATCCTCAGATGTCGTGGCACAAGGGGGGCCGGCGGCGCAAGCCGTAAATTATAGCGCTCCGGCTTTAGTCCCTCCCGCATTTCCAGAACATCGCGATGGCCTTCCGTCGTCAACAGGCCAACGCGCGCACCTTTCTGTTCAAGCAAGGCGTTCGTCGCGACCGTCGTGCCATGTACGATGCGCTCGGCTTGCTGCAGAAGCGCCGTCAAGGATAACCCAAGTCGTTCCGCGAGCCGGGTCAATCCGTCGATAACACCGATCGATTGATCCTGTGGTGTCGATTGTGCCTTGGCGAGCGTGACGCGGCCGGTACTTTCTATTGCAACGACGTCCGTGAAGGTGCCGCCAACATCAATTCCAATGCGGTACATGCTTATGCCTTGCTGCTGACGAGGCCGTTTTGGATATCGCGCGCTCGCGCTTCCGGGGTGCGCTTTTTGGGGTCGCCCCAACCGCCCCCGCCGGCAGACTCGACCACGAAAACGTCGCCTGCCCGGACAGCAATACCTTCCTCTTTGGTTTTCAATGGCCGCGCCGCCCGGCGTTTGGATCGCAGTGTATAGCGATGCGGTGCACTGTCTTCGCCACCAATCATGCCACAAGAGCCATGCCGAGCCCCTTCACCTGCTGTGTTTGCGACGCAGGACGTTTCGGTTTCGACGACGAGTTTCATTTCCGCACCGGCACCGCCGCGATACTGGCCGTCGCCACCCGAATCCGGGCGGAATTCATGCATCTCGAAAAACAGAGGGAATCGGGATTCGGCAACCTCAACGCTGCCGAACTTCAGGCCGCCGGTGGAATGCCACTCTCCGGCCGTATGCCAGCCGTCGCCGCCGGAGGACGCCCCCGCGCCGGGCCGCGCATGAAACATATGCCAGATGAAGGGTTTGCCACTGCGCGGGTCCTCACCCTTGATCGCGATGCGGAACCGCTTTCCCCACCCAGCCATGGCCCGCTCCGGACAGGCGGGTGCCAGGGCCTTGATGATGGCTTCGATGATTTCCTGGCCGCAATGGCTGGTGCACAGCGTGACCGGTGCACCTTCGTCGGCCCAGACAATCGTGCCGGGCTTTGCGATGAATTTAATCGGTCTGAACGTGCCGCCATTTTTCGGCGTATCGGGATCGATCAGGAACGCAATGGCCATGCCTACGGCTGAGCGGGTGTTGGCATAGGACGAGTTTATAAAACTGGTCACCTGGGGATCGGACTTCGATAGATCGATCTCCAAGTCACTGCCTTGCTTGGTAACTTTTGCATGAATGCGGATATCGTCATTGCCGCGCCCGTCATCGTCCAGCAAGGCTTCGCCTTCATAGACGCCATCCTTCCAGTCGCTGAAGACGGCGCGGGCCTGCCGTTCCGAGGCGTCTAGAATTGCAACCACCGCCTCTGATACGACGTCACCGCCATACTCCGCCATCAGTGCGCCGAGGCGCCGTTCGCCGATATGCACGGAGCCAATCTGTGCCGCCAGATCACCGTGGAAATCGCGGGGATGGCGGACATTCGCTGCCAGCATACGCAGCAAATCCTCGCGTAATTTGCCTTTATCGTAGAGCCGGATTGCGGGCAGACGCAGTCCTTCCTGCCATATCTCCCGCGCGGACGCATTGTAGGCACCATATGTCGCGCCGCCGATATCGCTGTGGTGTGCTCGATTGACAGACCAGAACACTAGCTTCGATCCGTCGAATATGGGCACAAATGCCGTAATGTCGGGGAGGTGGCTGCCGCCATAATAAGGGTCATTCAAAAGGAAAACGTCACCGGGATGCACGTCGCCTCCGAAGAATTCCACGACCGCCTCCGTTGCCCACGATAAGGCACCGACATGGACTGGAATGTGCTCGGCCTGGGCGACAAGCGTGCCCGTCGCATCGCAGAGT
>JAJFJB010000173.1 GCA_021774435.1 Alphaproteobacteria bacterium | reverse complement strand
CTTTTGGCAATCCCCGTCATGCTGCGCTATGCCTATAACAAATCTTTGATCTCGGGTACGATCTGTGCTGGCGGTTCGCTCGGAACCATTATTCCGCCATCGGTGGTCGTGGTTATTCTGGGACCCGTTGCCGACGTTTCCATCGGCGACTTGTTCGCCGGTATGATCATCCCCGGCCTGATGCTGGCGGGCTGCTATATCGTTTACATCCTGGTGCGTTGTACATTCATTCCGGCGGACGGTCCGCGCATTGCGGCTGGCGAGGATGAGTTGCCGTTCCTACAGAAAATCGTCGTGACGCTGACGGCGCTGGTGCCGCCATTCCTCTTGATCGCGACGGTTCTCGGTACGATTCTCGCCGGCCTCGCGACCCCGACGGAAGCAGCGGCCTGCGGCGCGGTCGGTTCGGTCATCATGACAATCGCGTACAAGACCTTGACCTTCGCGGTTATGAAGGAAGCGCTCTACAAGACGGTCGTCATTACGGCCATGATCCTGTTGATCCTCATCGGCGGTACAATGTTTGCTGGTGTCTTCACGGCGGCCGGCGGTTTGGTCGGTGTCCAGAACTTGATGCAAGCGGCGGAACTGACGAATTGGGAGACGATGGCGATCTTGTTGTTGCTCGCGTTCGTGGCCGGCTTCGTCCTCGACCTGATTTCGCTGATGCTGATCGTGGTGCCGATCGCGATGCCGATTATTGCAGGCTTCCCGTTCTTCGATCTTGATCCGGGTTCTGTGAAGGTGTGGTTCTCGATCTGCTTCCTCATCATGATCCAGACCAGCTATCTGACGCCGCCGATGGCGCCCGCCATCTTCTATCTGCGAGGGATCAGCCCGCCGGAAATCACCTTGATGCATATGTACAAGGGCGTCGTGCCTTTCATTGTGCTGCATATGGTGGTTCTAGCGTTTGTTCTCACCTTGCCGCAGCTAGCGCTCTGGTTGCCGACGATTCTGTTCCGGGGATTCTAAGACCAAGGAGGGGTCGTTGTGGCTGGCGTCAAAGTAAAAGTACCGTATGAGGTGCATCCGGACGCGCATGAGATGCTGAAGACCATCGTGGAGCGATACAAGCTCCCCGATGAGTCCAAGGCATTGCGGTGCCTGTTGGATTACGCGGCCACTGACGGCGATTGGGACGAGATCTTCGCGAAGGTCCGGTGCCGGCGCTGCGGCTAACTTCTAATTCGCAGGGCGAGCGTTGTTAGACATTAGATCTTTGGGTGGCGCACTGGGCGCCGAAATAGCCGGTGTAGATTTCGGTGCGCCGAACAGGACGGCGCTTTATGCGGCGATCCAAGCGGCACTGACGCGGCATCAGGTTCTCGTCTTACATGATCTTAATCTGACCGAACCGCAACAGGTCGATCTAAGCCATCATTTTGGCGATATTCAAATCCATGTGCTCAATCAGTATCATGGGGCCCATCCCGGCATCTTTATGATCACCAATCTGGATGACGATGGCGAACCCATCGGCGAGCATCCGGATCCGGGCGCGATGATTTGGCATACGGATGGTTCATGGGCGCGCATCCCCGGTTATGTGACGATGCTGTATGCGCTCGAAATACCGGAGCGTGGTGGTGATACGAATTTCGCCAACATGCAGGCGGCGTATGAAGCGCTTGATGAAACAACAAAACGGGATATCGAGACCATGCGCGTCGTGCATGATCTGAATGACTCCCGGCAACGGTCGGGCGCCCCGGTTCAGATGACGAAGGAACAGCGGGACGCGGCGCCGCCGGTAGAAAAGCCCTTGGTTCGCGTGCATCCCTTATCGGGGCGCAAATCGCTCTATCTCGGCGAACACGGCTGTACTGTCGTGGGCATGCCCGAGGATGAAGGTCGTGACTTTGTGACAAAACTGAACGCGCATGCGAGCAGCGCAGAGTTTGTCTATACGCATAAATGGCGTCCCTGCGATTTAGTGATGTGGGACAATCGCAGCACGATGCATCAGGCGACCGCTTTTGATACCGCGCGGGACCGCCGCGTTCTGCGCCGTACGACGGTGCAGGAGAAGGGGCCGATTTAAGTTTCTATAGCGCCTTGCCAGCGTGCTGTTGTGCGACCTGCGCCATCTGATCTTCGCTCCACTCTTCATCTTGCTGCAAGGCAAATAGCGAAGTGTACCCGCCAGACCAATCCGGTGAAAGTACACATGGTCGGGGATCAATATGAGCTTCGCGCGCGGGCTCGCCTCTGACAATCTCTCCGGCATGGGGACTAGGCAACGGATTGGCGGTGTAGGTGAAGGCGTCTGCCGACGAATAGACATTCAGTAGGAGGGGGCGGCCCTCGTTGGAGAGGTTGGGCTTCGACCCGTGGATCGTGCGGCAATTGTGAACCGTGACCGATCCTGCTGGTCCCATCAGATACTCCGCCCGATCCAACGCAACGGTTTTGAGATCGTTGTCCTCGATTGCCCCGGTCCATTGATCCTTGTCGTTGTATTGGCTGAACAACTCGCCATGATGACTACCCGGAATGACGCCGAGCGGTCCTTGTTCAGGACCGACATCGTGTAGATAAGTGCCGATGGTCAGCGGACTGTAGTTAGTATGCGCCCAGGACTGGATGTCTTGGTGCCACTTCACTTCTTCGCCGCCTTCGGCCCATTTGAAGTTCAGTTTTGCGTGGTGAAATTTGATGTCCGGACCGACCAGGTCCGCCGCGATATCCGCGATAATCGACTTCGAGGCAAATTCCCAATAAAGCGGATGGCGATCGATTGGCGACGATAATCGCCGCAAGCGTGGCGAATTCGGTCCATGTCCTGGTTCGAGATCGAAAATAGCGTCGGACTTCTCGATCGACCGGCTGCGCTCGACCATTTCCGTAGTTACCGCTTGCAGCCGTTCGATCCAGGCCATGGGAATAATCGAGTCCAGGAGCAGATAGCCGTTCTCGAAGTAAAAATCGCGTTGCGCCACGGTTAGAATCTTCGGCGAAATTCCGCTGACTTTTTCTGGATACATCGGACAGCCTTTTCACGGTTGGACTCTATGTACTATATTACTGATATATCAGAGCGGCAAGGAAGCACCGAGGCAGCGATGGCGATCGTAACGGAACCGGCTAACGACGAAGCGGGATACGCGACCCTGACGGATTTGGCCTATCAGCGGATCGAGGAAGATATCGTGATGCTGAAACTGAAACCGGGCAGTATCGTTTCGGAAGCGCAATTGAGTAAACGCAGCGGCATCGGTCGCACGCCGATCCGCGAGGCGCTGCAGCGGCTCGCCCATGCGGGTTTGGTCGTAATACTGCCGCGCCGCGGAATCCTGATTTCCGAGATCGATATCCGCTCGCAACTGCAATTGCTTGAAGTCCGGCGAGAAGTTGAGCGCTTGGTGGCGGGCAATGCCGCGGAGCGCGCCTCGAAAACGGAGCGGGACCGCTTTCAGGGCATCGCGGATGAAATGTTGCATGCCGCGGAGACCGATGATGACCGAGCGTTTCTGCGGTTAGACGGCGAACTCAATGATCTATCTGTTGCGGCATCGCGGAACGAATTCGCGGCTAAATCCATGCAATTGATGCAACCGCTTTCGCGCCGTTTCTGGTTCATCCATTACCAGGAAGTGGCCGACCTGCCGCATTGTGCCAGGCTTCACGCGGAAGTCGCCCGGTCGATCGCGGATGGCGACCGCGCAGGCGCCTGCGCTGCGTCAGACCAGCTTTTGGATTATATCGAAACCTTTACGCGCGCGACCCTCGACTCGCCAAGGCGATAGCTCTGCGGCCGCAAAGGAGAATTTCATGACACCAGAGAAAATCCTATCCTATGAACCGAAGATCCTGACTCAGGCGCAGCGGGAATCCTATTTCAAGACCGGTTATCTCATGGTTGAGAAATTCATTTCCGACGAATGGCTCGAGCGCTTGTGGGGCGTTACCAATCAATTCATTGATGAGAGCCGCAACTGGACAGCATCGGATGGCAAGTTCGATCTCGAACCGAACCATACGAAAGACAACCCGCGCCTGCGGCGTCTAACGCAACCGGTCGAGCATCATGAGGCCTATTGGGAATTCGCGAGCCAAGGACCAATCGTGGACCTTTGTGAGGACCTGCTGGGCCCTGACGTCACGTTCCATCACTCGAAGCTGAACTTCAAATACGGCGATGGCGGCGAAGAAGTGAAGTGGCATCAGGATATTCAGTTCTATCCGCATACCAATTACAACGTCCTGGCAATCG
>JAJFJB010000172.1 GCA_021774435.1 Alphaproteobacteria bacterium | reverse complement strand
AAACCATGTCCGGCGGCCGCGTCTTCAAGTTCTTGCACATTGCCCATATAGGCGACGTACTCGAAAAGAAAAGGTCGAGGGTCACCGCCGAATAAGCCTTTGACGGACGTTTTGACCGATGGCGGGTCTCTGCCTTCGGGTAATTGGGAAAACAGACCGACTTGCCCCACGACCGTCGGAATTCGTTTCATTGCCGCCGCCATCACATCTTCATTGCGGGGCAGTTTCTTTAAGGCATTGACTGTTTGTTGATCCGCACCGCGGATCGCCGTTGCGACGAGTTCCGGGGACATCCGGTCGTATTCAGGAAAGACGGCGTCAAACCCGACCACAGCGGCCTTGCCGTCTGCCAAGCGGTTGATCAAATCGGCAATTACCGTGCGAGGCCATGGCCATTGGCCGATTTCAAGCAGGCTTTTTTCATCGATGTCTACAATGCCGACGCCAATTGGTTCTGGAGGCCTGGGCGCAAGACGTTGATAAAGATCGAAGGTCTTGACGCGGGCCAGTTCAGCCCAGCCAACGTCGAATACCCGGCCGCCGATCCCCAGAACCAGAACCGAGAGTGCGATAATGGTGGAAATGCGAAGTTTCCACCAGGGGCCACGGCTGCCGCCGCCGCTAAAGAACTGGTCGCGAAGGCTGCGCCCGAAACCGCCAATTCGCGAGCCAACGCTCGGCTTTTCAGTTTCTTCTCGGAATTGGGCTGTTACTGTCATGATACTGTTGCGCCCCGCTGTTCGCATCCACCCTGGCACAAGATGTGTCGAGATTGTAACACAATTTAACCATGATAAATGTAAACGGAAGGATAACAGCGCGCGTGTTTAAGGCTTGCGACCTTCGATGGCCATGGTTTCGTAGGCGTTCACATCTGGTGCGCCGACCGCATGACCATGATTCTCAATATTCGCCAAATTCGGATCGAGGCTTTCGTTTACCTGCCGAGCGGTAAGGTCCGCGAACCCGACCTGGCTCATCACGCTGGCGAGGAGGCTTTGATCATAGATAAATCGATGTCCCCAATTGTAGAACATATTGTTGAGAATCAATGTTGGATTGTAACCTTTAACGCCGCCAATGAATGTTTTGGTAACCCAGTCTGCATACTTCTTCTGAATATCGGTCGGTTGGTTGCCGTAAAGAGCGAGCAACCGGGTGATATCTGGCGTAGACAGGCGGATCATCCCACCGCGTTTGAGCACGCGTAAACACTCGCTCAGGAATTTCACGCCGTCCGGCAAATTCAGGTGTTCGATAAAATGTTCGCTGGCGACGTAATCGAATGTTTCGTCCTCAAAGGGAAGGGGCTTGCTGAGGTCGATTGCCAACACGTCCTTCGAGTGTGGCGAGATATCCGCATTGAGCCAACCGGGAAGAATGTTTGATCCTGCACCTAGATGGAGTTTCCGGGTCAGGTTGGACAATAGGTACTCATTTATTCGCGCGTCCTGGTGCGTAAAGGGCGCTGATTTGCCGCGCTGAGGAGCGCTGAGCGTCAAACCGCGATCCGCAAAAATCTTGTCGCGGACGGGTTGGGCTCCGGACTCCGGGTTGATGACGTAATAGACGCTGGGTCGTTTCGTCCAGGCGACCGAGTGCTTGGATTTTAGAGAATTAAAGACATTTCGGTCTTCACCACTGCCGTCGGGTAACAGGGGAATCGACCAGGACGGCAGCACCCAATGACATTTGGTTTTGTCGATCATCAGGCAGTTTGCATCGACAAAACCGCCAAGTTTTTCCTTGTAGATTCCGCGTCCTGGCCCGATCGATTCAAAATCGTCGGCGCAGATTGGTTCTTGTGTGCCGGCGTCGACGAACCACCGGAAGGAATAGGCCCAGTCGAAGCCATCTATGACTTTCAGGAGATCGGAGACATGGTGCGGTGCCCACCAATTGTCGTCATCGAGATAGGTTAGCCGCCGGCTGTTTGCCGCATAGCTCATCACCGTGCGTAGCGATCCGCTATAGGCGTTGTGATAAATTCCCCCATGCACCTGCGCGGTCGAATAGCCGGGATCGAAGACGGTGATGGCCATCCGGTCAGGGCACTCCGCGCCCAACTGGCGTAATACATCGCGGTCGCCCTGCGCAACATCCACGCCGATCATGATCTGAATACGGCCAGGCCACTCCTGCGTGAAAACGGACCGTACCGCCCGCATAAGGGTATCTCGAAGCACGGTCGGAATGATGACCGCAACGTCAAACGGCGCTTGTAGGGAATCGTTCGATGCTTGAGGCCCTATCGTGTCCAAGCTGCACTCATGTGTTTGGCGTTATGAGAATGGTGCCGTTTGGTCAGGCGGCGCTGACGGCAATATCGTCATCGACGAAGACCTGGGCATCATTAGTCGCGCTTTGATAGATAGAATAGCCGTTGCCGTCGATTGTGACCGTCCCGGTATTGCTCCAGTCGCCGAGCGCGTTCAGTGAATCGCCCGTGTCGCCGTCGATGACAAGACTATGAGCCGCCCCGGTGAGCGTGTTTTCATTCCCGGTCGCGGCAAACGCGATATCGGCGTTAAGTGTGAGAACATTGTCGCCGAAGCCGCCGAAATCGATGCGCTCGATACCGCTCAGCTGATCGCCGCGCAGTCCGGTCAGATCGAAACTTTGGCCAGCACCACCGAAAGAAACCAGATCGGTACCGCCGCCGCCGTCGAAGCGGCCAAACCCGGTATCCGCAGCGACGAAGATGTCATCGCCGTCACCGGCATGCACCAGATCCGCGCCACCGCCGCCAATCACCACGTCGTCGCCCGCACCGGCGACAATGACATCGTCGCCGATACTACCGGTCAGCGTTTCGCCTGACGCGGTGCCTTGGTGCGTTATGGATTTGCCTGTGAGTGTTATGGCGGATGCGCTTTGCGTTGCGTCTAGCACGACGCCATCGCCAACTTCCAAGCCGGTAATTTCATCGAAACTATCGCCAAGGGTTCCCGCCTGAACAATCGTAAAGCTATCGCCAGCACCGACGTCGAAACCACCGAACTCGACAACATTCAAGGTGCCGCCGGCAACCATGGTGCCGGCAACGGTCATCTGATCGTACCCTTCGTGAATGCCCGCCGCGAGACCGCCGAGTTCGAATTCCATGAAGGCGGTACTGCCGTTGGCGATACCGCCGTCGATCGTAAGCGTGCCGGGCGACGTGCCGAAGGTCAGGCTGCCATTGTTCGTTATCGTGTCGAAGCCGTTTTGTGCCGTTACGGTGGTACTTTCGACCGTTATGACGCCGCCGACATTGTTAATGAAATCGCCGGCGCCATCCAGGATGAAAGCGCCTTCACCGCCGTTGATGTCCATGACGCCGTCGTTTCGGAAAATTGTCCCCGCGGCAAAATTGAACTGGACAGTATCGTTGAACTGCATGAAGCCCAGATTGCCGCTATTCACATCTCCGGCACCCAGTGAGATCGAGACATTGCTGCCGGCGGTGCTAACCAGCGTGCCCGTTGCTTCGTTACGGAATGTGCCGCCGAGATTCGTTGAAATGGTTGCTACGTTGGTTCCACCGCCCAGGGAGATGCTGCCAAAGTTGGAAAAGGTGCCGGCACCAACATTTATTTCGCCAAAATCGTCGACGGTAATTTCCCCGCCGGCCGTATTAACGTATGTACCGTTTGCCGTATTGAATCTGCCGCCATTCCCAATTTCTAGGGTGCCGTCGTTCGTGAGCGTGCCACCAACACCCACGTCGAAATTCGAACCGCCATCACCGTTGACAAACGTCGCCGTCGCACCTGCCGCGAAATCGACATCGGTGCTATCAATGTCCAAGTCGCCGTCAAAAAGCACACTACCGGATGCGCCGACTGTGAGCGTCGATACCGCAATGTTCAAATTCGTGGCGCTGGTAAAGGTTGCCGAATTCTCGATGTTGAGTACACCCGTGCCCGAAACATCGTTCGTACCGCTCGCCACGATGATACCCGTGCCGACCGACGAGAGCGTTCCGTCCACCGTAACGCCCGCACCCAGCGTCGCCGTAGCCGCCGATTGTAAAAACGTGGCGCCAGCGCCGATCGTGTCGGCATCGAGCGTGACGTTGCCTGCCTGATTGTCGACGACGCCGGTACCAAAGATGAATTTGGCACCGGAGAGGTCAAACGAGCTGCCGACGTTGAGGGTCAGGTTGCTGTCGATATTGTACGTGTTGTTGTTGGTCGATACGAGCCCGTTATTGACCGTGTCGATCGCTAAGAGGCCGCCATCGTTCAGCGCCAAAGTAGTGCCGTTTTGAACCGTTACGGTGCCTGTTCCATCCAGGGTGCCTGTATTGCCAACTGCGATCAGTGCGCCCGCATTGGCCAGCGTTAAATCACTATTCTGCGAGAAAACACTGTTGCCTGAAATGTTCAGCGTCCCGCCACCGATGGCTAAGACGCCGTCATTTGTTACGTCGGCCTGATTGAGGATGAAAAAGTCGCCGGTGTTGTTCAGATTGATTGTGCCGCCGGCTTCATTGATTAGGACATCGGTAAAGCCAATATTTTGATCGATTCCTAGGCGCCTGCCGTCGCCGACGTTGATCGTACCCGTAACCGTATTGGTTATGGAAAGGACCCCAAGTTGGAAGGTTTGTGGGCTATCGATGTCCAGGAGACCGGTGTTGACGAGTACATCGCCGAACATATTCGACGCGGCCGTACTCGTTCCGTCATCCAGTAAGGTGCCCGCATTCGTAAATCGTTGGCCTTCGAATCTCAGAACGCCATGGCCCGCATTCTGATCACTTGTGAGGTTGATCAGTCCTTGGTTGCTGAAATCGCTTTGTAGCTGCAGGAAAGAGGAACTGGCACCATTGGTCGCATCCAAGACCATGGTGCCACCCACGGCATTCGAGAAAAGTACGCCCGAACCGACACCGAAGACGCCGACTTCAAAGTTGAAGTTCCCGGTGTTGTCGAATCTACTGACCGAAATGTCTCCGCCTGTCGTAAGCGTGACGTCGCCATCGTTTGTGAAGGTGCCCGCGCCGATAATATCGCCGTTCGTGAATTCCATCGACGGATCCGCGGCGCCAAGCGTGTAGTTGACGCCTGAGTCTATGTTCAGCGCCGAAGCGAAATTCACCACGCCGTCACCGACCAGCGTGCCGCCCGCCAACATCGATAGGGTGCCGCCGGAAATATCAAGCGTGCCACCCGTCGCAACACCGATTGTGCTCGAGTTTTGCACTTCGCCATTGACGATGGTTAGTATGTCGCCGCTGCCCGTGACATCGATCAAGCCGGCATTCTGCAATACTCCGCCACCAGACAGGTCGATATTACTCTGGAAGTTATTGGCGTTGATCGTACCGCCCGCCTCGTTGTCGAGCAGGGCGGTGGTAATTTGCGACACCGTGCCGCTATTGAGGTTGATGACACCGCCATTGCGGTTGGTGATATGGAGTGTCGCAAGTTCGTCGAAACCCAGGTCCAACGTCGTGCTGTTGTCGATCGTGCCGGCACCACCCGTGACCACATTGCCGAAGAAATCGGTGTCGATGATGCTCCCGGTGTCAAAGATAAGGCTACCGCCAATATCCAGTGTGCCGGCCAAGAACATCGTCCCGGTAGCCGCGGCGGCCTGGGTAAACGTTAGGTCAATCGTTTCATCTTGCAGCGTGATGTCGGTCGGGCCCTGATTGATGATCGCACCCGTCCCCGTAAGGGTCGTCGAGCCGGCCAAATCGATGAAGTTTTCGTTTCTAACGAGGCCGTTGATGGTCAGCGTGTCGTTGTTGGAGAGAAGGTTGCCCTGATTGACGACCACGTCGACTTCAAGAACTCCACCGCCTTGGAGATCAATCGTGCCGCCGGACTGCACTGTGACGGTGCCTGTGCCGTCTAAGGTGCCGCCTGAGTTCCCGAAGCCAACACGCGCGACTGCACCGTTCCCAATTGTAAGGTCAGAGTTTTGCAGGAAGAGGCTGTTGCTCGCGATGTTGAGTGCGCCGGTACCCATATTGAGCAGGCCGTCGTTGGTGATCGTCCCAAAGTCGGTCTGCATCGACCCAGTGTTGAGATTAATCGTGCCGCCGGCCTGATTGATGTATTCTGAGCCGCTCGCGAGGACACCGAGGATTGCGCCTGGGGCAACAACATCGATTGTGCCGCTATTTGTGAATGTACCGCTGCCGCCGAAGGCGAAGTTGCCGGCGGCGACGGTGGCGAGGCCGTCATTCTGAACATTGCCTGTCAATTGGTGGGAAGTGAGATCCGTCGCACCATCGACCAGAATCGTTCCCGTGGCACTGTTCGTCATTGTATTTGCGGCGCCGAAGCTGAGGAATGTCGTGTTGAGGTCGGTGTCGCTGGTTAGATGAAGGAGACCGTTATTCGTCCAACTCTGGGCGAAGGTTGCAGAGACGACACCCGGTGTGGCGTCCATTAAGAAAGTAGCGCCGGCGTTGTTGGTGAAGTTGGTGCTGCTAATAGAGAAGGCGCTGTCCGAGAAACTTAGTGTACCGCCACTTTCGTTAATGAAATTGTCGACACTTATCCCGTTGGTGTTCGATGCCACGAAGTTGACATTGCCGCCGTTTGAGAATGTGCCGGCACCGCTAAGGTTGCCATTTGTAAAGGGGGCGGCAAAATTGATGGTTGGGTCGGCTGCGCCCAACTGAAAATTGACACCGGTGTCCACATCCAAAACACTGGCTATGGTCACCACGCCATCGCCCGTAAGGGTACCGCCCGCCTTTATCATCAAGGTAGAGTTACCCACAAAGTCGGCTTCGGCGCCGGTTGCAATGTCGAGGACACCTGATAGCTCCAAATCGGTGTTTAGTAGGCTAAGCGTGTCGCCGGTTCCGCTAACACTGATGAGTCCGCTACTTCTTAAGGGGCCGCTGTTCATGGAGACGCTACTTTGCGCCGTCGACGCAACGAGGGTGGCTCCCGCCAAGTTATCGAAAATGTCGGCGGAAATTTGCGATACCGTGCCGCCCTGCAGGTCAATCACGCCGCCACTGCGATTGACGACGGACGAAATTGAGATTTCGTCAAAGTTAAGGTCCAGCGCCGTGCTGTTGTCGATTACGCCGAGACCGGTTGTGGTGAAGTTGCCCAAGAAATCGGTGTCGACAGTGCTGCCGCTTTCGAAAATCAGGGTGTTGGTGATGTCCACGTTGCCGGCGAGGAACATGGTTCCTGTCGCTGCAGCGCCGTGAACGAGGGTGAGATTGATCGTGTCGTCCTGAAGCGTGATATCGCTTGCGGCTTGATTGAGAATCGTACCACTGCCCGTAAGGGTACTGGCGCCGGCTAGATCGATTAATCCATTCGCTTCGTTGACGACTGTATTGTCGATGCTCAGCGTGCCGTTGTTGGAATCCAGATTGCCCTGGTTCGTCAACGTACCTGTTCCGGCAAGGGTGCCGCCGGTATCCTGGAGTATCGTGCGGCCGGACAGGTTGGTATGGTCTACATTCAGGTTGAGAACCGAATTTTCCTCGATAACGAGGGACGCGCCCGTCCCCATCTGAAAACTCGTGCCGGCGTTAAAATTGACGGTATTTTCGAGCAGCGAAAGCGTGCCGCCGGCGCCAACATTGACGGTGCCGGTATTATTGAAGAACGAGGTCGCTAGGTTGGCGTTGCCCATCTCCAAATTATTGCCGGTAGCGACATCGATCGTACCGGAATTGACGACCGTGACAGTGCCGTTCGCGGCGCCGGATCGGAATACGACGTCGTTGGCCGTGTTGACACTGACGAGACCCTGATTATCGAAATTCCCCAGGAAGTCGTACTGGTTTCCGCCACCGCCGTCGAACAGGAGCGTGCCCGTCGCCTGATTGGTGAGCGTCGTGTTTTCGCCGACATTAAAGAAGCTATTTAGCGTCGAGGTCCCGGCTTGCGTGATGTGTACCGTACCGGCGTTGGTCAAGTCAGTATCGAAGAACCAAGTATCGAACGACGGGTTCGACGTGTCCTGCAGAATGAGTCCGCTTGCGGCGTTGGAAATCGCGCCGAATGTTTGAATGAAACCTTCCGAACTGGCGAGTGTACCGGCGTTCGTCAACGTGGCCCCGGCACCCATAATGAACTGCACCTGGCTGGTCCCGGCACCATTCAGATTGATGATGCCTTCGTTGGTGAAGCTGTTCGCGAAGTCCACGGTTGTGAGCGCGGATTGCCGTTGAACATCGACGGTGCCGCCGGCAGCGTTCGAGAAAACGCCATTAAAATCGACCACGGAATCAATAATGCTGACCGTTCCGCCAGCGACATTATCGAAATTGGCCAGGTCGATGGTGAGCGTTTCATTCAAGACATCGAACAGGCCGGTATTAACGGCGCTTCCCGCGCCGCCAATCGTCGCACCATCGTCGAGGATGATATCCGTCGTGCCGCTATCGAGATCGAACGTCTCGCCTGCCGCAATTTCGATCGAACTGTTCGAGGTGATACGGATTTCGCCGGTGCCCAACAGCTGCGTGTCGTTGCCGACGACGACCGTGCCATTGTCGACAGTCAGCGTGCTGCCCGCCAAAACTTCCAGCGCGCCATCTTTCGAATCCAGAACGCCGCCGGAATGTGTAACGTCCGCGCCCGTGAACAATGTGCCGTTATTCGTAAAGACCGCCCCGTTGACGATATCGGTGTTTAACCCCATCAAGACAGTGAAGTTCGTGTCGAGAATAAAGTCGTTGTTGACGTTCAAGGTTGAGCCAGTAAGGCCAACAGCTGCGGGGCCGGCGTTTGCGGTAAAGACACCGCCGTTGAGATCCAAATTCCCATTGACGAAATTGAATGCTTCGTTGTCGCCGAAAACGATCTCACCGCCGGTGTTCTGTTCAAAGACGCCGCCATTGACAGTCAAGGTGATCAATGATGTCGAGGAAGCAATCGTCATATTGGAGGAATTGGCGAATATTTCACCGGGGTCCAGATTGAAGATTGTTTCGGCGCCGACGTCGAACAGGCCAGTATTCGAATTTCCCGCCCCGTCAAAATTGAACGTTGATGTATCTAGGCCTCGAACTTGAACCGTGCCTTGGTTCGAAAGCTGAGCAAGGAAGACAGCGCTGCCAAGCGGGTCGGTTTCAACATTGATCGTGCCGGTGCTTGAATTGAACAGCGCGCCACCAGTTACATCCAGCGTTGCGGTGCCAACGGAGGTGCCACCGGTCGAAGCGAACAAATCGATAAATCCATCGTTTGTAAGGCCGCCGGTGGAGGCCAGACGTGACGTGCTGCCCGTTCCGCTGAGGTCCACGAAAATGCTGCCAGTCGCGACATTCGTAAATCCATCGGTGGTGACGTCGGCGCTTTCGACTTCGAAATCGCCGGCATTGGCGAATGACGTGCCAATGTTGGCCGTGGCATCGAAAGCCGTTGTTATATTGTCGTTCAGCGTGGTTAGGCTGCCACCCGCGCCTGTGATGTTTAGGCCATCCTCCAAAGATTGAAAGCCTGATCCGGTCAGTACGCTGGCGAGCGAAATATTGCCGCCGAGGCTCATGCTGCCTTCAACGGTGATCCCGCCCGTTCCGACGATATCGATCGGACCGCCGCTGGTCGTAAACCCGCCGTTTGCGATAAATAATCCGTTACCGCCGAAACCGCCGCCGTTGAGGAATATGTCGCCGTCATAGATCGATTGATTGTCGACCGTTACGGTGCCGCTGTTAACGGCTAGGGCATCGTTGCCCGACAACGTATCCAGTAGCGTAACACCTGCAGTGCCCGCCGTTAGGTCGTATATTACCGTTGCGCCACTACCCAAAACTGCGGAATCGCCATCGGCAGGGGGGGTAAACGCTGGCGACCAGTTTCCGCCAGTCGACCAGATATTGTCGACGCCGCCCACGAACGACAGGTTGGTCGAGGTCGGCACCATCTGTGTATCGAGCAGCAGCGTCGCCCCGTTGAACGTGAACTGCGCAAACGTTGACTCTTCGATCGTGACCGTGCCGGCATTTACCCACGGCGTGTCCGAGGCCAGGATATTCGAACTGTCGCCGATAACCGTCAGCGTTCCGTTGTCGGTGTTGTTGAGAATATCGTCGCTTTCGACGAATACCGTGCTGGAACCACCGTCGAGTTCCACAAATTCGAAGCTGACCGGCCGGCTGGCCCCAGTAAAGTCGATGCTACTCCCTGGCGCCGTAACAAAGAGTGCATCATTGCCCGTGCCACCATCGAGCGTGGCATCCGCCGCGTCGAAAGTGATAACGTCGTTGCCGGCGCCGCCAAGTATTATATCGGCGCCCAGACCACCGTCGAGTGTGTCGTTGCCGCCGCCGCCATCGATCGTATCGTTACCGTTGCCGCCCGTGAAGACTTCGTCAATGTCGCTGCCGATGACGTTGACATTGCCGACGGTAACAAAGGCCTGATTGATATTGACGAATGTGTCGAGGAATCCGGCACCGCTTACCGTGCCCTGGCTGAAGTCGATCTGAACCCCGGCAATGTCGTACCGCAGTGTATTGAAGCCGGCACCGCCATCGATGAAATCGTCACCCAGGCTGCCGATTATCAGATCGTTGCCTGCACCTGCGGCAAGTATGTCGTTGCCGCCGCCACCATCCAGTGTGTCGTTGCCGTCGCCACCGTCTATAGCGTCGTCGCCGGAACCGCCAAAAAGCCTGTCATCACCGGCTTCACCGGCAATCAGGTTCGCGCCGCCAATTCCCTGAATGACATCGTTTCCTGCGCCACCGAACAAAATATTGTCCGCGCCATCGCCTGTGATGGTGTCGTTTCCAACGCCTGTGAAAATGCCTTCTATGTTGACAAGGTCGTCATTGCCGACAAATCCGTCGCCGAACGCGAAATTATTCGTCAGGTTGATGCTTACGCCGTTGGGTGAGCTCGTATAAATTGCGATGTCGAACCCGTCGCCGCCATC
>JAJFJB010000171.1 GCA_021774435.1 Alphaproteobacteria bacterium | reverse complement strand
CCCCGGATAGAACCAATCATCTCGGAACATAAGCGCCGAGGCTTCGGGGTCGTCGATATAACAGCCGACATTGACGGTCGAACGGATCCGCACGCGGCCCGGCTGACCAAAAACCGGCTGATCGTGTGCATCCATCACTTGCGTCTCGATACCCGGCAACAAAGCCCCGACTCCATTTTCATCCATTGTCGCGACAACGCCAATTTCCTGTGCGCCGTAACTCTCAACGATGTCGTTCGCCAGAAACTGTTTTACCCGGTCACGAACGCCTTTTGTCACCGCCGCGCCAATTGTAATGACGAGCAGGTTGGTTACTTTCGCATATTCATCGCTCAAATTTTCGAGCAGTTGCATCAAGACATAAGGCGGCAGGACCACATGAGTGATGGCTTGTTGGCGCAGAATTTCAGCGATTCCAGCCCGGCCGTCATAAACGCAAACACCTCCCATGCGAACACAATCGGACGCGTAGATATTATAAGGTTCGACCACGAGGCCCATGGTAGCCAAGAAGCGTGAATCGCGATTAAAACCTGCACGGAACTGATATTGACTGAGATAAAGTTCGCGAAATCTATACGGTTGAAACATACATTTGACGCTTCCCGTCGTGCCAGAGCTTTTGACAATTCGCATTGGTGTGTCCACGGAAAGCGGAGCGGTTTCGATCGGCAGGTCCGGCGACACTGCCATCACGCTATCCACCCACGCCTGATTGATTTCATGAACGCGGTTGGCACCCGGCGGCTCGTTTCCCGCTCGGCACATCACCAAATCCGCTATCCCAAATGCCTTTTCGAGAACGGGTATTTCAGCCTGTTCATAGGAGCAACTGGTAACGCCCAACGCCTCGCAAGCCAGTATAACTAGCCAGTGAAGATAAAAATGTGGATGCTCTACGGCGACCGTTTGCCCCGGTGCCAGATCAAAGGCCCGCAAGGTCTCAACCATCTTGCCGATATCGCGATAAAACGCGCTGTACGTTATAGTCTGGCCATTAACGATTACCGCCGCGGCGTCGGGCCGGCTAGCGGCGTGATAAGCGATATATGTCACCGTGCACGGCAGTGCCCCGCAACGTTTTTCTGATGCCATATCGGCAAAATCCATAGCACCCTCAAGCCAAACCGCTGGTCCGGAGACGAGATAGTTGTCGCAATCGTCTCATGCCTCCACCATATTTCCATAAGACGATGCGCAAAACATTCAGATGCTACCACCCGCCGACGATCCAAGTAAGAATTCAGAATATGCCGGACAAATGCTAATTTAATACTTTGGCGCTCGACGACAATCGAACGAACTGGCACTCATCGCAACACATTATCGATATGAATTCAGAAAAACGGTTCTCCGCTACACGAAACGTTATTTGCGTTTCAGCCGCCTTTTTAACCACCGTATTCGTCGGTATATCGGACGCAGCGCCACCAGCCCGGCATGCCCCGCCAAAGGGACTCACACAAGTCGTACCGATACCGATTACCGACCGGAAACAAATCCCATTACCGGCGTCACCACCGAAAGGGCTGGTGAACGTAACACCGTTACCGGTTAACAAGAAGAGACGAGTGGTCTCCAGCGCAAGAAAGGCAAACAGGCTGATCAAAGTCACGCCGGTTCCGATTAACAAGGCGAATCCGATACCAAAACCGCCGTCCGCACCAAAAGGACTCGCGGTCGTGCAGCCTATCGACATCAATAAGACCAAGCCGCCGTCGCCGTCCGCATTACCGCCAAAAGTTAGTGCAGAACCGCCGTTGGCAAAGGCACCCCTTCCAAAGCCGGTCCCAAAACCACAGAAATCCGCGCCCCCAGCTTCCACACCACCGAAAATCGCTATTAAACCGGGCCCTTCCCCAAAGACTGTTAAACCGGGCCCTTCCCCAAAGAAGAGCGTTGCAGCACCCAAGCCAACCACGAAACCTTCGCGCAAACCGATCACACCTAAGATGCCAGCAGAGAATGCGAAACGCCCTCAACCTGCTGCGTTACCGCCGCAGCAAACACAGCGCCCTAAAGCCGATCCGTTGGCGGCGCATATCAAGAAATACGAACGCCAACTCGCGCAACTCCTGCAGAATTTCACCGACCGGCATCCGGACGTTCAGGCAACGCGAAAGATCCTTAAACAACTGCGGACAAAACCCGCGCCACTTTCCGGCGCAGACAAGAAGCGGATACGTCGGCAAATTGCCGCTTGCTGGTCATTGGCTGCAACTGATGATCCCGACCGGCTGCCAACTGTGGGATTGCTGGTAACCTTGGACCCGGAGGGGCGCGTCATGGAAATTAAGGACACCGATCCGAAACGGATCAGATCCGACGCGCAATACCGGCTTGTTAGCGAAACCGCAAAAGAGGCAATTCGTAACTGCAGCCCTCTCTGGTTACCCCTTTCAGGATTTCAGTCCTGGCGAACACAGCTCCTGCAATTAGATCCGAATGAAGGCGTGCGCTCCTAGCAAAAGAGCGCACGCGCTTGACGCGGCACGAATATTCCCTCCCCGCAATTCCAAAAACTGACGTTTACTTCACATTGGGGTCGATGATCTTGCAGATGCTGGAATTGTCGAGGTCGCCGAAACCGTTATTGATATGCTGCTGATAGGTCGCCGTTGCCACAGCACCCAGTGGAGTCGGTGAGCCGGCCATCTGGGATGCCGCCTGCGACAGGCGCAGATCCTTCAGCATTAGTTTCGCCATGAAACCAGGCTTGAAGCCGTTGCTAGACGGCGTACCCGCCAGTGCACCTGGCAGTGGGCAAGCCATCTCCAGAATTCGAGAACTACCTGTCGAAGTTGAAATCACATCAAAGAGCACCTGACGGTCGACGCCCAGTTTTTCACCCATGATAAAGGCTTCGGATGTGGCCAGGGTGACAATACCGGCAATCATGTTGTTGCAAATTTTCACGACCTGCCCCTGCCCCGGTCCACCGCAATGAACGATGTTCTTGCCCATGCCCTCCAGGATCGGGCGCGCCTTGTCGAAGGCCGCCTTCTCGCCCCCGCACATAAAGGTCAGCGTACCGTCATCGGCTCCCACCGTTCCGCCGGAAACGGGCGCATCGACCATTTCGAATCCGGCTGCGGTCGCCGCTTCATGGACTGCAACGGCACTTTCAACATCGATGGTGGAGGAATCAATAAATAGCGTACCAGGGTCGGCCACGGCCACGACCCCATCATCGAGGAAAACGTCGCGGACATTGCCGCCAACGGGCAGCATCGTAACCACGATTTCCACCCCTTTGGCCGCATCCTGGATCGATGCCGCGCGCTCTGCGCCGGACTGGACAACGAAATTGACAGCTTCCTCCGACAGATCGAAAACCTTGAGGCTGTGCCCCGCCGTGATCAGGTTGCGTGCCATCGGGCCGCCCATATTTCCAACCCCGATGAATCCAATTTTCGCCATGACTCAATACCCCCAATAATTTTGTGTTGCTTTGTTCCCTGCCCCGCCCTCAATCCAACGATCGAAAGTCAGGGCCGCTTTGGAAAGTATAGCGCTATAGAAGATGGAACACATCGCTTGTCGCTGGAATACGCTCCGTGCGACAACGCTGCTCACTGAAATTCCACCAGTTTTACCACTAGGCGGTTAAACTGGCGCTTTCGGGGGCGTTGCATCTGTGAATGTTCTATTCGTTTGTAGCCGCAATCTTTGGCGTAGCCCCACGGCCGAAAAGGTTTGGCGCAAGGTATCCGGTGTCTCCGTTCGCTCCGCAGGAACGAGCCGACGTGCAAGACGACGCCTAAACTCCGCGGATATTCGGTGGGCCGATCTGATATTCGTCATGGAAGAAAAGCACAAATCAAAAATCTTGGCAGATCTTCGCTCTGAAGCGAGCTTCAAAAACCTGCATGTCCTGGATATCCCGGACGATTATCAATTCATGGACCCGGAGTTGGTCGAAATTATTCGAGAAAAAACCGAACCAATTATTTTGGCTTAGAGGACACCTTCCTATTTGAAAATTTATGCTTCGCCAGCGCGATTAACGCTCCGCCGTTATCAAGCGAATAGCCAGCCCAACGAACACCGCGCCGGCGACTCGATTCAACACGGCTTGCGCGCGCGCTGAACGCTTAAACCACTCACCGACAAATCCCGCACTCCACGCCACGGCACCAAACACAATTAGTGTCGCCAAGATGAAAACTCCACCGAAGAGGAACAACTGGAAGGTCAGCGCTCCACGTGCAGGATCTGCGAATTGCGGAAGAAACGCCAAAAAGAATATCGCGATTTTTGGATTTGTCACATTCATAACGATGCCGCGTCCATACAAGCGCCACGCACGCGTCTCACCATTTTTCCCGTCCGGCATTTTCGACAGGCCTGCCCTGAATGCCTGCCACGCGAGATACAGCAGGTAAGCCACGCCCACCGCTTTCAGCACTGTAAAGGCAAGCGCCGACGTTTTGAATATTGCAGCCACGCCGACGGCAACAGCGGTCGTATGGAAAACTAGGCCCGTACAGAGGCCGAGGGTGACGATCAAGCCCGCCAGTCTGCCATGGAGCGCCGATTGCGCCAGCACAAAAATATTATCCGGTCCGGGCGCCAGCCCCAGGGCTACTGACGCCAGGAAGAAGACCGTAAGCGTGTCCGCAGCAATCGGAAACTGCTCCATGAATGTTTAATCCCACCGCCCTTTGCACAATTTTCCGTATTTTAGGCGCGCCAGAAGGGTTTTGCTGCTTCTTTTGCCGCCGCCACGGGATTGACCCCAATATCGTCAAGTTCCCAGGCTGTAAGTGAGGACAAGTGACGCCTCTGCTGCGAACGCTCATACCAACGCAGCATAGTTCTTACGACGCGCACAAGCGTTGTCTCGGCCGTCTCAAATCCGATAGGACCCAGATGGTAACGGCGATCTATACACTGGTTCCGCAGACTATCTATCATTGCGGTCATAACTAAATCCTTCAAGATCGTTGCTTCGTTACAGGCAATATCGGGTAATATTTTCTGATATACAAACGAGTATTTTTTGCATATAGGCTAAGTTATTCTATCTCAATACCGGACTGAGCAGAGCATGAGATTACCGCCGCTTAACGCTCTTCGCGCCTTTGAAGTGGCGGCACGGCTTGGCGGTTTCGCTGCCGCTGGACAGGAATTGAACGTTACCCCAGCGGCTGTGAGCCAGCAGGTGAAGTCACTCGAATCGAATCTGGGTATAAAGCTCTTTGTGCGCCTGCCAAGAGGCCTCGAACTCACGAGCGCCGGGCAGGAACTTCTGCCGAATATCTCCAGGGGACTGGCGCATTTTGCGCGGGCCGTTGGCAACCTAAGCGGCGGCGAACTGGCCGGCCGGTTGACGATCAACGTGGCCCCTTCTTTTGCCACACTTTGGCTGGCACCCCGTCTTGGTGATTTCGTGCGCACATTTCCTGATATCCGAGTGCGAATATTAGCCAACGACATTGCGCCAGACCTAAATCAAGACATCGTGGACATCCGTATTCCTTACGACGTTGGAAATTTTCCAGGCCTTAAATCAAAGCTCCTGATGCGCGACACGATTTTCCCCGTCTGTGCACCAACATTATTGAACACGACGCCACTTCGGCGGTTTTCGGATGTCCGCCACCATACGCTCCTTCATGACATCGATATCGGCAACGATGAACCGACAATGTCTTGGGCACGATGGCTTCGCGACTCTGGATCTAGTGGCTTGGAACCTGCCGCTCATGTCGAATTCAGCAACTCCATACTCCTGACCGAAGCCGCTGTTCGCGGATTGGGAGTCGCTTTAGGCCGCATCTCCTTGGTTGCCGATCACCTGGAAACGGGGAGGCTCGCACGGCCATTGAATATTTCAAAGCCAAGTGACTACGCCTATTACACCGTTACGACCGAGGCCGGTGCGGAACGACCGCGCGTCCGGGTGTTTCTCGAATGGCTGTATCGACAAGCCGGTGACGACGAGTTCGAGACGCTTTCCTAACCCGGCCTTTCGGCAACAACTCACTGCCAAAATTCAAACGCATTTTGCACCGCTCTGAAAAAATTCTAATCTGTTCCTATCGCGTAACGTGGAAGGACTGAATTATGACCGACCTGACCTTCGGCTGGTTCCTGCCGACAAGCGGTGACAGCACTTGCCTTGCCGACCCGGCGCAGCGGATCGCGCAAAGCCCGGAAATGTTCGAGGAGGTCGTCAAAGCCGCCGACGAAGGCGGCTTTAAATATCTTCTAATGCCAGTCAATGCGAGCTGCTGGGAAGCGACAGTCACAGCTGCCTTCTATGCCGCGCGGACTGAAAACATCGCACCTCTGATCGCCTTGCGCTCGGGTTACTGCAACCCTTCCCTCTCCGCCAAAATGTACGCAACGCTGGATCAGCTGACGGGCGGTCGCCTTTGCATCAACCTCATTGCCGGGATCAGCGACGACGACACCAAGGCCGATGGCATACTCGACTCCAAGCAGGTCCGATACGAGAAGATGGACGAAGAAGTCGAGATTATGAAACGGCTTTGGGCATCCAACGAGCCCATCGGCTATGAAGGCAAGCACTACCAGGTCAATCAGGTCATTGAGCCGAAGCCTTTGCAGCAGCCCCATCCGCCTTTCTTCCTGGGCGGGGGATCGGAACAGGCGATGGAAATCTCGGCAAAACACTCCACGGTGCATCTATTCTGGGGCGACAAGCCGGAAGTCATTGCCGAAAAGATCAAGGATATGCGGCAACGGGCCGCGAAATATGGCCGTGGAGATGCGATTGGGTTCGGCATGCGCTTGCAGATTGTTTGTGCCGACACCGAAGAAGAAGCCTGGGACGAAGCGCACCGGCTCATCGCGGGCGCCACCAAATTTCAGCTCTACAACAGTAACAAGGGCCAAGAAGCGGTCGAGAGTATCCGCAAGACGTCGGAGGCAAACCAGCGGGTCTGGCAGTTACTGGAAGAATCGGGCTCGGAAATGAAAATTCATCCGCATCTCTGGACCGGAATTTCCATGGTACGCTCCGGGGCCGGTATCGCTGTCGTGGGCACACCCGATCAAATTGCCGCGACCTTGGACGAGTTCGTAGACGCCGGCTGTACCAGCTTCTGCCTCTCCGGCTTCCCGCACGCCAAGGCAGCCCGTTTATTTTCCACGAAGGTCATGCCAATATTCAAGGGCCGCCTTGCTGACGGCATTCCCCAAGCGGCGTAATTGCGAGGAAATCGTTGCCCCGTTAGTCCACGCCTTCCACGACACGGAAGTCGCGGATCGCGCCATCGCCTAACGCATCGACCGCAGCCTGGTATTCCGGACTGTTATAGGCTTCGATCGCCGCGTCGTAGCTGGGGAATTCAACTAAAACAGTGCGTTCGGCAAGTCCATCTTCAAAGGCTGTCACGCGGCCATCCCGGACCAGTATATTCGCCCCGCGCGGCAGCATCGCCTTCGGAGCCAGTTCCGCGTAAGTCTTGAGCTTCTGTGGGTCTCTGATCTTACGATAGCAGACCACCAAATAACCCTTTGCCATTCCAAGTATTCCTTATTTTACAGCACTACAAATTCATCTTTTTGCCTGGTTACAACGTTCTGAGGCCATTATCAGCGATTAATACGGAAGGCCGACATAATTCTCTGCCATCGCCGTCATCGCGGCCTTCGAACTCGTCAGATAGTCGAGTTCGGCCTGCTGAACCTTATGGCCGAATGCGCCGTCCGCGGGAAACGAATGCATCAGCATCGTCATCCACCAGGAGAACCGCTCGGCCTTCCAGATGCGCCGCAACGCCCTCTCCGAATAGGTTTTCAAGCCGCTTTCGTCGCCGTCCCGATACTGTGCGATCAGCCCCTTCGAGAGATAATGCACGTCGGATGCCGCTAGGTTCAGGCCCTTTGCTCCGGTTGGCGGCACGATATGCCCGGCGTCTCCGGCAAGGAACAGGCGCCCGAAAGATAGCGGCTCCGTAACATAGCTTCGCAACGGGGCGATCGACTTTTCGATCGAGGGACCTTGCTCAATTTCCGCCGCCACGTCCGATGGCAGTCGCTGGGAGACTTCTTCCCAGAATCGTTCGTCGCTCCAGTCCTCCAGTCTCTCATCCGTAGGCACCTGAACGTAGTACCGGCTGAGGGTGCTGGAACGCATCGAACACAAGACAAAGCCCCGTTCGTGATTGCCATAAATAAGTTCATGATTGGCCGGTTTGGTTCTCGACAAAATGCCGAGCCAACCGAACTGATAGACCTTTTCGTATTCCGTCGATACACCAGCCGGGAAACTCTGCCGTCCGATGCCATGAAAGCCGTCGCAGGCAGCGATGAAGTCACAATCGATGCGCAACGCCTCTCCGTTCTTTTTGTAGGTTAGGTATGGCGCCTCTGTCTCGACATCGTATGGCCTGACATCATCCGCCTCGTGCACGATTTTACCATCAGCGGCATCGCGCGCGTCATAAAGGTCACGGGTAACCTCGGTTTGGCCGTAGACCGTAACCATCTTACCTTCCGTCAGGCCTTCCAGGTCGATCCTCTCGATGCGGTTATCGAACGTTAGATTGACGCCGCCATGGACCATCCCCTCCTTGTCGAGACGCTCGCCCACGCCGGCTGCGCGCAGCATGTCGGTCAAGCCCTGCTCCAAAACGCCCGCCCGTATTCGGGCCAGCACATAGTCGCGCGACTGGCGCTCGAGAATAACGCTGTCGATTCCGTTGATGTGCAGAATTTGGCTCAACAACAGCCCCGCCGGTCCGCCGCCAATTATGCCCACCTGTGTTTTCATCTGTCGCCCTCGATGTCGGCCGAATTCATCGTCATTTTGTGCTTTCTGCGCCTGTCAGCCCCCCAATAGAGCGTCCGGACGAGGTTTAAGTACCACAAATTTCAGCCCATCGATTGTGCTCGGCGGCGCCTTTACCGCAAATTTCCTCGACAGCGCCGGTGAGCAATCCTAAAAATCAAGGGCGCCCGCAATCTTGGCGGGCAACATGACAGGAGTTAATGCATGACAGAAGCAGCCTCCGGGCCACCGAATGCCTATATGGAACGCACGCGGCATTACTACCGTGCGCTGGGCTATGAAAAAGACTACATCTGGGCAAATCTCGACGAAGTGCCATTTACCCGCCTCAAAAAGCCGCTGAACGAAGCCACTATCGCTTTGCTCACCACAGCAGGGCCACCGGATGGGTCAAACCGCAATGAAAAAGGCCGAAGGACGGTCTGGTCAGGAACCATGTCGTCGCCGCCGGAATCGTTTAACACGGATCTCGCTTGGGATAAGGAATCGACCCATACAGACGACCGCGAAACCTTTCTGCCGATCGATACGGCCAACCGCCTTGCGGCGGAAGGACTGTTCGGAAAGCTGACATCCCGCTTCCACGGTGTGCCGACGGATTACAGTCACCGCAAAACGATGGAACACGACGCGCCGGAACTGTTGCGAAGGTTGAAAGAGGATGGCGCGGATGCCGCCGTTCTCA
>JAJFJB010000018.1 GCA_021774435.1 Alphaproteobacteria bacterium | reverse complement strand
GCCGTCGACGTGCCGGTGATCGCGGATGCGGACACCGGGTACGGGAACCCGATCAACGTGGCGAACACGGTGCGCGCCTACGAGGCGGCCGGTGTCGCAGCACTGCACATCGAGGACCAGGTCTGGCCGAAGCGCTGTGGGCATATGGTCGGAAAGACTGTTATTTCCGCCGAGGAAATGGTGCAGAAAGTGAAATCCGCCTGCGATGCGCGGCGCGACGACGATTTTGTCATCAAGGCACGCACCGATGCGGCGGGCCCGCTTGGCCTCGATGCCGCCATCGATCGTTTGAACATGTATGCGGAAGCGGGCGCCGACTTGTTGTTCGCCGACGCGCTGCTGTCGGCGGAGGACATCGAAAAGGTCGCGAAGAGCGTGCCCAAGCCGCTCACCGTCAATATGGGTCTCGGCATCCGTTCGCGGGGCACGACACCGTTGATTTCACCGCAACGATTGCAAGAAATGGGGGTCGCCGCCGTCAGCTATCCGCGCCTGCTATCAACCGCCGCCGTACGGGGCATGACAAATGCGATGGACGCCTTCCAGGACATGCTCGGCAGCGGCGAGGAAGTCGACCGACCTGACCTGCTGGTCTCCTTCGAGGAGATCAACAAGCTGGTCGGCTACGACACGCTGACCGACATGGAAGGCCGTTATGCCGTCGAAGGGGACTAGGGAGAACAACCCATGGGCATGACCATCATCGAAAAGATCCTGGCCCGGCAGGGCAGCCAGTCCGTTGTGCGACCTGGCGATCTCGTCACCGTCAATGTCGACACGGTGGTCATGTTCGACAACAATTTCATGGATAGCGTCTGGCGCGACATCCTGCACGTCGCCTACCCGGAACGGGTCGTCGTGGCGTTCGACCATCGCGCGCCCGCCGCCCATATCGAAAGCGCGAAAGCGCATCAGACCGGCCGCGCCTTCGTCGAGAAGTTCGGTATCGAACGCTTCCACGATGTCGGCGCGAAACAGGGCATCGCACATGTTCTCGTCGCCGATCACGCCTATGCCATGCCGGGCACCGTGCTGCTGTGCAGCGACTCGCATACCTGCAGCGCCGGGGCCTTCAACTGCGTCGCGCGCGGCGTTGGCGCCCCCGATATCACTTATGCGCTGACCAAGGGTGAAACCTGGTTCCGGGTCGGCGAGACCGTGCGCTACGACCTCGAAGGCGACTTCAACCCCGCCGTATCCATGAAAGACGTCTTCCTGCACATCGCCGGCACCTTCGGCGGGCATGAGACGATGAATGTGGAATTCGGCGGCAGCGCCCTGCCCCACCTTAATATGAACGCACGCCGAACCCTGACAACGATGGGCGCCGAACTCAGTGCGGAATTCGCGACCTTTGAGCCCGATCAAACCCTGGTCGACCATATCGGGGCCAACAATCCCGGCCACCCCGCTTATGACGCCCAGCTTCCGGATGCAGACGCAGCCTATGCCGACCGTCGTACGATCAATCTCGACGGCATCGTCCCGCTGGTCGCGCTACCCGACAGCGTTCTGGACAATTCGCGTCCCGTCGGCGACGTGGCCGGCACGGCAATCGATCAGGCCTTCATTGGCTCCTGCGCCAACGGCACCATCGATGATCTGGAAAGCGCCGCCCGTGTTCTGGGCGGCCGACAAGTGGCGAAGGGCACCCGGCTGATCGTCACGCCGGGGTCGCAAACGATCTACCTGCAGGCGGCGCAACGGGGCATTCTGGCCGCCCTTGTGGAGGCGGGTGCCGTTGTGACCAACCCAACCTGCGGCGCGTGCGGCGGCGGGCATCTGGGCGTTCTGGGAGCGGGCGAGATCTGCATCACGGCCAGTACCCGCAATTTCAAAGGTCGCATGGGCGACCCGACCGCGAAGATCTATATGGGCTCGCCTGCGACAGTCGCCGCGTCGGCGATCAAAGGCGTCATCGCCGACCCGGCCGAGTTCTTGAGTTAGCGAGGCACGCATGGAGTTCGAAGGCAAAACCTGGCGATTCGAAGCCAACATCAACACCGATTTGATCCTGCCCAGCCGCTGCTACTATTTGCCGCCGGAAGAGCAAATCCGCTATGTCTTCTCTGCCAACCGGCCCGGCTGGGTCGACGAGATGAGCCGGGGCGACATCATCATCGCCGAGCCGAATTTCGGCATGGGCTCATCACGCCCCGCCGCACGCAACCTGAACCTGCTCGGCGTCGGCTGCCTGGTCGCGGAATCGATCAACGGGTTGTTCTTCCGCAACTGCATCAATTTCGGCTTTCCCGCGCTCGAGTGCCCCGGCATTACCGATGCGTTCAGCGAGGGCGATATTGCGGCTGTATCCTTCGAAGATTTTTCGGTACGCAATTTTACGACAGGAGCGAAGCTCGACGCGTTGCCGATACCAGACCCGTTGCTCAGCATTCTGGAAGCCGGCGGCATCTATCCCCTGCTGGAAAAAGAAGGCCTCGTCGCCCCAGCGGTTTCTTAGCGTGAATTCGTGCAACCCCATCATTGCCGCGCGGTATGAGCTGATAAACGATGCCGGGCCGGACGCCCCCTGGGTCGCAATGGTCCATGGCGTGTCGCAAAGCCACAAAATCTTCGACCGCCAGATTGCCGCCTTCAAATCCGACTTCCGCCTGATCCTGATCGATCTTCCGGGACACGGTCTATCGTCAGATCTTCCCGGCCCGTATGGGATCGAAGAATATTCAGTTGCGATTGAAACAACGCTTCAGAACGCGGGGATCACGCAATGTCACTATTGGGGCACGCATTTAGGCGCCGCTACGGGACTGTACCTCGCATCCCGAAACCCGGACCTGTTTCTGTCTCTGATCCTCGAAGGGCCGGTCTTTCCCGGCCGTCCCATGCCGGCGGTGAATGATGTTCTCACCAAGATTGCCGCAACCGCCCGAATGAACGGTATGGAGGCCGCTCGCGAATTATGGTGGCAAGAAGGGCAATGGTTCGATGTGATGCGCGCCCGGCCGGAGGAATGCCGCGCGGCGGCACAGCGCACCGTGATCGAGGAATTCGAAGGCCAGCCGTGGCTTGATAGCGGGCTCGCCAGCCGTCCGCTTTCCCCGATCGATAATCAGCTTGCCGAACTCAAATCCCCCGTGCTGATTTACAACGGCGAATTCGACCTAGCGGATTTCGTAGCCGCCACTGACGCCCTCGAACAATCCTTACCGAATTGCACGCGCGCCACGATCAAGGATGCGGGCGGCTTCCCGCTCTGGGAATTTCCCGATCGCGTCAATGGCGAAGTCCGTCGTTTTTTGAATTCGCTCGAAAGTTAGGCGAGGCCGTTCGCCTGGTTAATCGCGTGTCGCGTTCCGGAGCGGCAACAGCGTTCCGACATCCTTCGCTTCCGCGCGGCCGAATATTTCGATTGCCGTTGCGAGATCTTCCAGGGCAATGCCGAGATTGAAGGCAAGAATGCGCTCGTCCTTCGACGCACGGCGTCCTTTTCCCGACGTGACGAGATCAGCGACAGTCGCATCAATCCGATTGACCCCGGGAAATTTCCCCTCATTCAACCGGGCATCCGCGATCTGCCCTTCATCATCCGTCAGAACCAGATCCATCGCCTGTATGGCGCCATCCGTGACATAGCTGTCATAGTCGATCGTCACGACCAGCGCGCCCGGTTTTATCCAATCCGGCTGGATCACCGGTTTGCGGTCGCTTTCGATCGGACCTCCCGTGACCAACACATCCGCCGCGCGAGCCACGACTTCTGCACTCGCGCCACTTTCAACCCGAAACCCGAATTCTCCTGACATTTCGTCTATGAACTTCTCTTGCCGGTCGGGCTGAATATCGTAACAAAGACAATGAGCGATATCCGGCCGGACGGCGTTGACCGCCTCCAGATGCCGCCTACCCTGCAAACCGCAGCCCAGTATTCCTAATGTTTGCGCTTCGGCGCGGGCCTGATACTTCACCACCAGCCCCGATGCGGCAGCCGTGCGCCGCCCCGTGATCCATTCCGCATCCATGATCGCTCGCATTTGACCGGTCGTGTCCTCAGTCAAGATATAAAGCCCTTGGATGTACGGCAGACCCCGGGCCGAATTCTCCGGATCGCCGCTTTGCCATTTGCAGCCCGCATAGCCGAGCGCGGGACTGGCACTCACCATCGAGCTATAGAAACGAGGTCCACCCCGGTGAAAGAATATTTTCGGCGGCATCATAACCTTGCCTTCCGCCTTGACCCAGAACGCAGCCTCCAAAATCTCGATGATCTGCCCCATCGTGAGATCCAGTTGGTCGAGCTGCGCAGCCGACAGGTAACGCACGTCGTTATATATTGGTTCCACAGTGGCCTGCATATTTCGTTGTCAATAACTTGGACTATCCATACCGGCGATTGACGAACGTGATGCCGCCAAGCCTACGCGGCAATTGTAGCAGATTGCGTATTTCAATAACTGCGCCTCATCGAGTTGCGCCACCGATTCCTCGAACCGTAGAAGGTTATAATCTTACACCTCGAGCCGATCCGCAGCACGGCTTGCATAACTACAGCGCTCTATTAGTTCGCCGTCCAGCTCGATGCGTTAGTGTGAAGCGTGATAGCCGCGCAGGTCGTTGTACTTTTTTATTTGCTCCGACGACAATATTCGTGGCGTTTTAAGATGCGTTGAAAGGTGAATGTAGCGCAGTTCTTCTCTCGTTTCCGCAATCGCGTTTAATGAGTCGCGGAGAATTTGATCGGTGATCGTCCGATTTCGAAAATGTTGCTCAAGCGTCTGTTCGAGCAGGATCAACTTTTCTCCTTGTGCAATCGCGTCCAATTTCATGTCATCAAAAAGGTTCGTGATTTTTGCGATCTGCGCCGCGTTGAGGGGAATTTTATGTCTCAACTCAAGCAAGTGCGCAGGCCCCGGCACACCGTTTAATTCCGCCGCTTTCGCCAACCCCCATCCACCGCCGCGCTTCAATTCTGCAACATCTGCCTCTGAAAGGCTTTTTACCGACCGGGCTTCCTGACCTGAATATTTTGAACCGTGTGTATGGTGCGACTCTCCGGCTTGAGCCGTCAGTCCCCATGTCATTACTGCAAATATTAGAAATATGCGTGCCACTTGATGGTCCTCAAATTCTTGTTGCTGCGCCTAAGACAAAGCAGTTTCTCGAACAAATACCTACAATTTTCAGGTTTCAGAACAGACCGTTCGCCTGTTGCATTGCACGCACATAAAGGATGATCGACTTGATTTGCTCATCTGTAACCCCATCCACGGCAGGCATGTTTCCAAAAGGCCAGTGATGCGCCCGGGAGCCCCGTTTTACCACCGTGAAGAATGCACCGTCGCCGTGATGGCCCGGATGATAGACGCGGTGCAGAAATGTCGGTCCCTTGTCCGTTCCAACAATGTTTTTGCCATGACATTTAGCACACTTGGTATCGTAGTTCAGCTTTCCAACATTCAGCATCGGCGTCATTTTCGGGAAGATGACAGCACTCTTGTCCAATACCTCCGCATGCAACGGTGAAAATGTCGCCGCAACAATTACGAAACATATCGCAATTCGTGTTTTCATAAGTCTGCAATCCGCATTGTGTTAATTCTTAAAATCGGAAGGGCGCGCATCGGTGGACGCGCGCCACTCTTAATCTCCTCCTGTCAAAACATCAGCTTTGTGCCGATTACGCCGAACCAGGCCGACGTATCTTCGCCCTCGTCTCTGGCAAAGTCTGCCGTACGCCCGAACTTCCGTTCGTAGACGACACCGACATATGGCGAAATCGCGCGATCCAGCACGTCGTAGTTGAGCCGTAGCCCAACCTCGATACTGTTCAGCCCCGATGCAATGCCAATCTCGCGGTCGTCGGCAAAGGCAACATCGATCTCTGCGGACGGGGTCAGTATCAAACGGTTTGTGATGCGAAGTTCGTACTCTGCATCGAGCCGGGCCGAAACGTCGCCGGTTTCGCTAACGAACAAATCCGCATCGACTTCGATCCATTGCGGTGCCAACCCTGCCACACCAACGATGCCGAACCAGCGGTCCGTGCCTTCCGGCGAGTCAAGCCTGACCCCCGCCTTGAGATCGAAAAAATCGGAGATCGGCTTTTGCAAAACCAGGCGGTTCTCTATCTTTTCGAGTTTATCGCCGTCGAGGTCATATTCGCCTTCGCCCAGCCAGCGGAGCTTGATCTCGTCTGTGCCAACAAAGGCATCGCCATCCCACACCAGAAGATTTTGGTCCGTGTCGCCCTGGCGGTATTCCAGTTCTTCCAATTGGACACCGTAGAAGATTAAGTCGGTTTCCTGCGCTTGCGCCGATACTGCGAAGGCGACAGAAATCGCGGCGATTGCCGTGAATACAGTTTTCATGCCATCGCTCTCACTGCACGGATTTCAGTGCGGCGGACTTCTCGCCACCTTCGACGATCACCTTGCGGAACATGCCCGCCGCCGCATGATAGGAAAGATGGCAATGAAACGCCCACTGTCCCGGCGCATCAACCTCGGTCTCCATGTAAACAGTCGTACCGGGTGACACGCTGACGACGTGCTTGATCGGGTTCCACTTCTTGGACCCGTTATCGAGGATCGACCACATTCCGTGCAGATGCATCGGGTGCGTCATCATCGTCTCGTTGACGAACTTGAACCGGACACGCTCGCCCAGTTTCAGGCGGATCGGCTCCGCGTCGCCATATTTGACGTCGTTGAGCGACCAAATGTAGCGCTCCATGTTGCCGGTGATGCGGATCTCGACCTCACGCGTCGCCGGGCGATGCTTGTAGAGCGGTTTCTGCGCCTTGAGATCGGCATAGGACAGGAACTTGCCGCCGTTCGCCGCTTTCGGCAGCAAGCCGCTGCCCTTGGCGTAGAAAGGGTCGGCCTGCTTCATCATGGCGCCCATTTTCGAGTGATCCATTCCCTTCATATTGGAATGATCCATGCCTTTCATGTTGGAATCGCTCATGCCCGCCATTGACGCATGATCCATGCCCGCATGGTTCATCGGCATATCGGACATCGACAGCAACGGACGCTCCCGCAGTTCCGGCACCGCCGCCGTCATGCCTTCTCGCGGCGCCAGCGTTCCACGCGCATAGGCCGTGCGGCCCATCGATTCGGCGAAGATCGTAAACGCCTTATCCTCTTTCGGGCGAACGATAACGTCATAGGTTTCCGCAACAGCAATCCGAAACTCGTCTACCTTCACGGGCCGGACATTGTTGCCATCCGATTGCACGACCGTCATTTGCAAGCCGGGTATCCGCACGTCGAAATAGGTCATCGCCGACGAATTGATGAAGCGCAGGCGCACACGCTCGCCGGGCTCGAACAGCCCGGTCCAGTTCTGCGAGGGCCCCTTGCCGTTGATCAGCGGCGTGAACCCTTGCAGATCCTCGACATCCGTCGGCATCATCCGCATTTCGCCCCAGTTCATCCGCTCGGTGACCGTCGCGTCGAAGCCGTCCTTCTTCACGTCGCTGAAGAACTCTCCCACCGTCTGTTGTTTGCGGTTGTAGTAATCCGCCATCGTTTTGAGGTTCCGCATGATCCGGCCCCCCGAATGCGGATGCGCATCGGTCAACTGGACGACATATTCGCGGTCGTAGCGGAACGGCTCCCGCCCTTTTGGCTCGATAACAATTGCCCCATAGGCGCCGTCTGGTTCCTGAAAGCCGGAATGGCTGTGAAACCAATACGTACCTGTCTGAACGATCGGGAATTTGTAAGTGAAGGTTTCGCCTGGCGCGATTCCATCATAGCTGATCGTCGGCACGCCATCCATCTTGTACGGCAAGATCAGGCCGTGCCAGTGAACCGAGGTTGTTGTATCGAGGTTGTTGGTGACATTGATCGTAACGTCCTCGCCTTCCTTGAAACGAAGGACAGGTCCGGGCGATGCGCCATTATAGCCGATTCCACTTCGGCTGAATTCTCCGGTATCGATCGTCACCGGGTCGACGGTGAGATTGTAAGTTTCGGCCTGGACGGCAACCGGCAACGCAAAGCCGGCAAGCATCAAGCCCGGCAGGAGTTTGGTCCGCAGAAATTTGCACATGATTTATTCCTTGAAACGTCGAGGTGAAAGACAAGGCTCCCACTATTTGAAGTGGATGTTGCCCATCATTCCGGCGTCGTAATGCCCAGGAACATTGCACGCGAATTCGAGGTCGGTCGACTTGGTGAACTTCCAGATGATTTCACCGGATTTGCCGGGCTCGAGCAGCACGCTGTTCGGGTCGTCGTGCTCCATGGTTTTGCCGCCGCCCATATCCATCTTCATCATGTGATGGTTGATCTTATCGGCCTCGAGAACACCATGATCGACCATCATCATCATTTCCTTCTGGTGTACGGCATGCATGGCACTGGTTCCGAGATTGAATTCGTGCACGAGTTCGCCTTTGTTGGTGATCTTGAAGCGAATGGTTTCGCCTGCTTTCACCTCGATCTCTTCCGGTTCGTAGAAGTTTTCCTTCATGACGATTTCCACGGTACGGGTCACCTCAGACGCTTTCCCCGGTTCCCCGAAATTGAAGCTATGCCCGTGCCCGCCCTTCATAGGACTGCCCTTCATATGGTCATCTTTCATGTGACCGCCCTGCATATGCCCGGTTTCCTTGGCAGCCTTGCCATGTCCGCCGCCATGAGAACCGGCAGCCATGGATGGCCCCGCTGCGAATGAAATAATGGCAAACACGAAAGCCGCAGCGGCAATGGGTTTGATC
>JAJFJB010000170.1 GCA_021774435.1 Alphaproteobacteria bacterium | reverse complement strand
TGCCGTCGTCGCCGAATGGGCCGCGACGCAGGATGGCGACGCGGCTCTCATAACGTTGCGGGAAGCGGGTATCGTCTGCAGCCCGATCAACGATATCAATGACGTCAAGCGCTGGCCGCACATTCGCGCACGCGGCATGATCGAGGACCTGGTGCATCCGACGCTCGGTCCCTTGCCGGGCCTCAACGCCTCGGGATTTCCGATCAAATTCAGCGGCGTCGAAACCGGCTATGACGGCCCGCCGGTCATGGCGGGAACAAACAATCAGGAAATTCTCGGTAAGTTGCTGGGGCTCAACGATGAAACTCTGGAAAAACTCAGCCGCGACGGCGTCATTTAGGAGAAGCGAAATGGTTCGACAGAATATTACTTCCGGCAACCCCTTCGAATCCGTGTTCGGCTATTCGCGTGCCGTCCGGGTCGGCAATCAGATCCACGTTGCGGGAACGACAGCCGATGGCGACGACGCTTATGAGCAGGCGAAGAACGTGATGAACATCATTTCACGAGCACTCGAAGAGGCCGGTGCGGGGCTGGAACATGTCGTGCGCACCGTCGTCTATGTAACGGATATGGAAACCCATATGGATGGCGTGACGCGCGCGCACGGTGAGGCGTTCAGCGACATCCGCCCGGCCAGCACCCTCGTCGCCGTGACCGCGCTGGTGAAGCCGGAGTTGGTCGTCGAGATCGAAGCCTATGCGATCCTGCCGGAAGCTTAATCTGCCGCTGAATCCTGACCCTGGACGGTGAAGAAGGACGCCGACTTCGGCTGCTCCGGGATTTCGATCAGAGCTTCGGTCAGCCGGGCGGCACGTGCCTTTTCGCCCCGGATAATGGTGCCCTCATTCGGGCTCGGCATCGGATTGCGCGCGATGGGGAAGGCGTCGGCGGCACTGTAGACGCCGATATACAGGCCTCGGGACCGCTCCGAATCGTTCGGTGCCGAGCCATGCGCCAGCCGCGTATGCATCAGGCAGACGCTACCGGCCTTGCCGGTGACCGGAACGGAACGGGCGAGCAGGGCCGCTTCGTCTTCCGCCGACACCGCGCCGGCGAAGCGTGAACCATCGAACAGCGAATAGAGCGGTCCTTTGTGCGAGCCCGGTACAACGCGCAGGCAGCCATTCTCCTCCGTCACATCGTCGAGCATTAGCAGGGCGGTGATCACGTCGTCATTGGTGTGCGGCGTGAACAGAAAATCCTGGTGATAGGCAACGGTCGTGTCGGAGCCCGGCAGTTTGAGATTGATCTTGCAGTGATGGAATTTGACGTTCGGTCCGATCAGGTCGCCGATCATGTCGACGGTGGCCGCGTTGCGGATAACGTCCATATAGGCCTCGGAGATGTCGGAAGGGTTGTTGACGCGCCGCAGCGCCGGTTTTTCCGCGCTATGTTCCGCGCCCATGTCGAAGCGGGGACGGCCATCCAGTGTCGGCGGTCCGAACGGCTCGCTATGCGCGCGGCTTTCTTCAACCCACTGGCCGATATCGCCATTGAGCGCGGAAAGCTGCGCCGGCGTGACCGCATCTTCCACCGTGAGGAAACCATTCTGCCAGAATTCATCGATTTGCGCGGTTGTCAGCATTGCATCGCCATAGTCTGAAAAAACGAAATTGCAGTATAGGCGAATTTACGCAAACGTCTCTGACAAACGTTGCCGGTGGCTGGTCTGGACAAATTTCCCACCGGCATGGCAATCTGACGGCAACCCCTTGGTACTTGCATTTTTAGGAGACTTGCGATGGCGCAGGCCGCTGCCCAACCGATCGACGATACCGATCTTACCTTGAAACTTGCTGAAAACAGCATGTCCTTTTCGCTCGATACGATTCCGATGGAGGCTGTCGAGGTGGCGCGGCACTGTTTTCTGGACTGGCTTGGCGTCACGCTGGCCGGCTCGCGCGAACCGCTTACGCAAATCTTGCTGGACGAGGCTCTGGCCGAAGGCGGCAATCCGCAGGCAACGGTGGTCGGCGATGGCCACAAGGTGACGATCAAGCAGGCGGCACTGATCAACGGCTCCGCCGGTCACGCGCTCGACTATGACGATGTGCATCTGCTGATGCCAGGCCACCCGACGGTGCCCGTGGTGCCGGCGCTGCTCGCCCTGGCGGAATATCAGAACCGCGACGGCAAGGATTTTTTGACCGCGATGGTCGCCGGGATCGAGGCTGAATGCCGGGTCGGAACGATCATGAATCAGTCGCATTACGGCGCCGGCTGGCACGCGACGGGTACGGTTGGCACCTTCGGCGCGACGGCGGCGGCGGCGAAGCTGTTGGGCCTTGATGCCGAGGCTTGCGCCAACGCGATGGGCATTGGCGGCACCCAAGCGGCGGGCTTGCGCTCGATGTTCGGCACCATGTGCAAGCCGTTCCATGCCGGCAAGGCCGCGGTGAACGGGTTGTCCTCCGCCTTGCTGTCGCAGCGCGGCTTCGAAAGCCGCAAGGATGTGCTCGAATGCGAGCAGGGTTTCGCCGATACCCAAACGGAGAACTACGACCCGGCCGCGGCGCTTGAGGGCCTTGGCGAAAAGTTTCATACGCCGGACGTTCTGTTCAAATATCACGCCGCCTGTTACGGCACGCACGCCACGATCGAAGCGGCATCGGCGCTAAAGCGGGATAACAATATCGATCCTGACAATGTCGCCAGCATCGATGTCCATGTCCGAAGCGACAATTTGCGGATCTGCAATATCCTCAATCCGGAAACTGGCCTTGAGGGCAAATTCAGTCTTCGGTTCACAGCGGCGATGGCGATGCTGGGCGAAAACACGGCCGTGATTGCCAACTACAATGAGCAGAAGGTTCAGGATCCGGAAATCACCGCCGTCCGCGACAAGATTTCGGTGCATGTGAACGACGACATGGGGCTGGCGGAAGCGGACGTGGTCATTTCCATGAAAGACGGCACCGTACATAGCGCGCGCGGCGACGTCGAAACGCCGGACGCGGATCTCGACCGGCAATGGTCGCGCCTGTCCGCGAAATTCACGGATATGGCAACGCCGGTCATCGGCGCCGTCAAGGTACGCAACGTGATCGAAGCGGTTCGCAATCTCGAAGCCTGCGACGATATCGGGGACATCGCGGCACTCTGTGGCACGCCGGTCGGCAATGACTGACAGCGGACCCTTACAAGGCTGCCGGGTTCTCGAACTCGGCTCCACCGTCGCCGGCCCGTTCTGCGGCCGCCTCTTCGCCGATTTCGGTGCCGAAGTGGTCAAGGTGGAAACGCCGTCCGGTGACCCGCTGCGCACGATCGGCCGCCATTTCGAAGGCAAATCCCTGTGGTGGGCGAGCATGCATCGCAACAAGGAAGTCATCGCGATCAACCTCAAATCCGAGGAGGGCCGTGATATCGTGCGCCGCCTGATGCCGCGCTACGACGTGGTGGTGGAGAACTTCAAGCCGGGTGCGATGGAGAAATGGGGCCTCGGCTACGAGGAACTGGCGAAGGATCATCCGGGCCTGATCCTGGTGCGGATCAGCGGTTTCGGCCAGACCGGCCCCTATAGCGAACGCGCCGGCTACGGCATCATCGGCGAATCCGTCAGCGGCATCCGCAGCATCACCGGCGATCCGGACCGCCCGCCGGCCCGCGTCGCGACACCGCTCACCGACTACGTCGCCGGCATGTATGGCGCGTTCGGCGCGCTGGCGGCGATGCGCCGTCGCGATACGACGGGTAAGGGGCAGGTCGTCGATGTGGCGCTGTACGAATCCGCCTTTTCGATGATGGAAAGCTTTGTCCCGGCCTTCGAAAAACTCGGCGTCGTGCCGGGCAGGGTCGGCTCGCGGCTGCACGGTCACGTCCCGAACAGCCTGTTCCCGGCCAAGGATGGCGAATGGATTCACATCGCCGCCGGCAACACCTCGACTTTCCGGCGTCTCGCCGCCGCCATGGGACAGGCGGAACTGGCCGACGACCCCAAATTCGTCGAGGGCGACAATCGGCTGGTCAATGAAGAAGCGCTGGTCGAGATCATCTCCGCCTGGTCGAAAGAATGGGCGCTCGATGAGATCTACGAACACCTCGTCAAGAACGACGTGCCCGCCGCGCCGATCTATACGGTGGCGGACGTCTTCCGCGATCCGCAATTCGCCGCCCGCGACATGATCCTCGACGTGCCCGACGAGGAAATCGGCAGCGTGAAACTTAGCGGCGTCGCGCCAAAATTCTCCGAGTCGCCGGGTGTGGTGCGCTGGGCCGGCCGCGCCATCGGCCGCGACACCCGCGCCGTCCTCGCTCGCGAACTGGGCTTCAGTGAAACCGAGCTCGACAAGCTCGACGCGGACGGCGCTATCGCGACTCGTCCGCCGGAAAGCGCGGCGGCGGATTAGGCGTTAGAAAGGGGGGCGTCCCATGAGTGGCATCGCGATCATCGTCGAATACGACGTCAAACCCGGTTGCCTCGAAGAACAGGCAAAACGCGTCCGCGCCTCGGCCGCCAAATGCCTTCAGGAGGATGGCTGCCTCCGTATGGAAGTGTTCGTCCGCGAAGGACAGGAGAATAAGCTGGTCCTAAGCGAGTTATGGCGCGACGAGGCAGCGTTGGTGGTGCACCGCAATCAGCCGGGTCACGCCAAAGACCATGAACATGTCGACGAGCTTTGCACCGACAAGCAAGTGCTGCGCGGAAGCGTGTGATAAAAGCTACCCGCAATTACTCTTATAATTTCTCCGTCCCGTCGATGCTTGGCTGGTGCAGCGCAGTGACCAAATCATCAGAACCAAGCCGATTGATGCTTCACGACGGGTGTCTGCAAAGACCTTAGATGAACCGCACCGCCGTCCGATACACCTAGTGCTCTACGGCCATTTGTATCGATTGGCACAGTGCCCGCCGGAATACTCTTGTCGAGTGTCAGCCAGCCTCGTAACGGTGCGCTGTTGCCGCACAATAGCTCAACTTTATCATCCGGATTAAGGCCTGCCTTCACCGCGTCATTGGGGTTCAGGCGGATAAGACGTTTCTTGCTTGGTCCTGAGGGGACATAATCGTCGTCGTCGCTTTCGGCGATTGTTAATGAATGTCGGTTCGCAGCGTGCAATGCACGATGTGCTTCCGTCGCGGCTTTATCGACCACTTCGTCGCCATCGAGCACGAGGCCGTATATGTCGCGGGCGCTGTCGGCGGTGATCAGCCCATCCGACATATCGCGCCGCACGATTTCCGCATCGCGTTCCAGCGGGTCACCGTAGCCGCCGCCGCCGGCGCTTTGCAGGATGACGGTATCGCCTTCGTTGAGCGGGTGGCCGCCGACCTTGCCGGGGGAGGCGAAGCGGTGTTTGGTGCCGTCCGCCTCGATCACGTAGCTGTCCACCGGGGCGCCGCTTTCGCCGCCGAGGATGCCGAAGGGCGGCATGATGGCGCCATCGGAGAGCAGGGAATATTTCGCGGTGCCGCGGGTCAGCTGCAGGGCGCGGCGCATACCGAGGCCGCCGCGATGCTTGCCGGGGCCGCCGGAATCGACGCCCAGCTGCGACCACTGGATATGCAGCGGAAAACGGTTCTCCAGCACTTCGGTGGACTGCACCGTCGTCAGGTCGCCCCAGTCGATGGCGGCCATGGCGCTGGGGCCGTCGGCTTCGAGGAAGCCGCCATTGCCGCCCGAGGCCCATTCGTAATGCACGTATTCCGCGTTGGTGTCCGGGTCGATGCCGCCGATCAGATTGTGGAAGGAGGTCCGATGAATGTCTCCCGAGACCAGATCGGGGCAGGCGCGGGCGAGCGCGCCCAGCATCGTCGCGATGACCCGCTTGCGGATTTCGCCATGGCTGCCCGCGGGGGCGGGGTGGGCGACATTGACGATGGTGCCCTCCGGCGCGATCACCGTGACCGGCCGGAAGGAGCCGTGGTTGAGCGCGTGGTGCGGGTCGAGCGTCGATTTCAGGGTGATGAAGACCGAGGCGGCGGTCACCGCCAGGGTGGAGTTGACCGGCACAGGCACCTGCGGCGAGGCACCGGTAAAATCCGCGGTCAGTTCGTCGCCGGCAATCGTCAGGTCGAGCGGCAGCAGCAGCGGTTCGAAGCCGTTCGGCCCGAAGGTTTCGAGATAGTCCTCGTAATAGTAGCGGCCGTCGGGCAGGGCGCGGATATTCTCCCGCATGCGCGCTTCCGAGCGTTCCAGATTGAGCTTCACGCAGTCGAGCAGCAGCTCCGTGCCGTACCGGTCGGTGAGTTCCTGCAGCCGCCGCTCGGCGGTACGGCAGGCCGTCAGGCCGGAATTGAAATCGCCGAGCCGCTCGTCGCGCACCCGCATATTGCTCAGCATCACCTCCATCAGCGGCGCGTTGATCTTGCCGCGCTCGACGATCTTCACCGGCGGGATGCGCATGCCTTCCTGATAGATTTCCGTCGCGGTCCCGGACATCGACCCCGGTACGGCGCCGCCGACATCGGCCCAGTGCTCGCGGACGGCGGGGAAGAAGACGAGTTTCCCATCGACGAAGATGGGATAGATGATCGTCACGTCGTTCAGATGCGTGCCGCCGCGATAGGGATCGTTCATCAGTATAACGTCGCCCGGTTCGAGATCGTCGCCCATATCCGCCAGCGCCGCCTCGACCGACCAGGGCAGGGGCACGACATGGGAGCCGATATCTTCCGATTGGGCGACGACCTGCCCGTTGGCGTCGAACAACCCGCAGGAGAAATCGCGCGCCTCATAGATGGCGACCGACCGCGCCGTCCGGAAGACGGTGGCCCGCATCTCGCGCACGACAGAAATCAGCCCTTCGGTGACGACTTCGAGCGTGATGGGATCGATCATGGTGTCGCTCCCGCGTTGCGTCGTGTGAGTGTCATGATGCCGTACCTATCCACGCCAACGGTGAAGCCGGGCGGCACGACCGTTGTCGCACCTGCTTCCTCGACGATGGCGGGACCGTCGCACGGCGTGCCGGTGGGCAGACGGCTGCGGTCGAAAATCGGCGTGTCGTAGGTCTCGCCGTCGAACAGGACGGGGCGCACGGCAATCCGTGCCTCGTCGATCGTTCCTTTGACTTGGACCTCGGGTAATTCGGACCGGTCGTTCAGGCCGATGCCAATCACGCGGAACGAGACGATTTCGAGGGGGCCGTCGTCAAGCTGTCCGTAGCGCTCTTGATAGGTTTGGCGGAACGCGTCGCCAATCTCCGCAGTCGATTTAAAGGGTGCCGGAATTTTCGTCGTCAGTTCGAAGGCCTGGCCGAGGTAGCGCATGTCGAGGAAGATTTGCAGCTCGGTACGGTCCTCCGCAAAACCGTCTTCTTTCAAGCGCGACCGGGCGCGGTCTCGAAGCGGTGTGAGAATGTCGTTGAGGGTTTCGGGGCTGCAATCGTCCAGCGAGATCAGATGAGTGCGTGTGACGTCATAGCGCGTGTTCGACGTGACGAGCCCGTAGGCGGAGAAGGCCCCCGGCATGGGCGGAATGACGATCCGGGTCATGCTCAGCTCTTCCGCGATCGCGGCGGCGTGCAAGGGCCCGGCGCCCCCATAGGCGAACAGCGTGAAATCGCGCGGATCGAGACCCCGCATGACGGAAATTTCCTTCACCGTCGCGGTCATGCGCGACACGGCGAGTCGCACGATCCCGTCCGCCATCCGCTCGACGGAAAGATCCAGCTCCTGGCCGAGATTTGAGACAGCGGATAGTGCTGCATTGGTATCGAGATTGATTTCGCCACCAAGCGCCTGATCGGGCCGGAAGCGGCCCAGCACGACATTGGCATCCGTAACGGTCGGTTCCGTGCCGCCTTGCCCATAACAGGCCGGGCCCGGTTGCGCGCCGGCGGACCGGGGCCCGACATTAAGGAACCGTCCCGTATCGAGATAGGCGATGGAACCGCCGCCCGCGCCAACGGTCTTGATTTCGATCTGTGGGGCCCGGTTCGGCCACATGCCGACATGGCCTTCGGTCGTCATGTCGTGCTCGAAATTGCGGATCAGGCAGGCATCGGTGCTGGTGCCGCCCATGTCGTAGGTGATGATGTTCGGTAGACCGAGCAGCCGCGCGACGTCGATCGACGCGGTAACGCCGCCGGCGGGTCCGGACAGCATCGAATTCACCGGCTCCTCCGCCATGGCTTCGGCGTGCCAGCTACCGCCGTTCGATCCCATAATTCTCAGGGGCGCCTGGATCCCCGATGTCTTCAAATCGCCGGAGAGTTTGTTCAGATAGCCGGCTACCTTCGGTCCGACATAGGCGTTCAAGGCGGTCGTCGAAAAACGCTCGAACTCGCGGTACTCCGGCAGGATGTCGCTGGACAGCGAGACGGGGATATCAGGCAGGAGGCTGCGGACGATTTCGACCGCCTGCTTTTCGTGCACGGCATTCCTGTAGGCGTGCAGAAAGCAGATCGCGATGGCTTCGACTTGCTCGGCCTTCAAACGTTCGCACGAGGCGCGGACATGCTCAAGGTTCAAAGGGATATGGATATCACCGCTTGCCGTGAGGCGTTCGTCGACCTCCAGGATGCGGGACCGTGGGACCAAAGCCGGTGGCCGCACCGCCTTGATGTCGTAGAGCTTGGTGCGGTTGCCTCGCCCGACGACGAGCACGTCACGGAAACCGCGCGTCGTGATCACACCCAGCCGGGCGCCATTCATTTCCAAGGCGGTATTTGTCGCGACTGTCATACCGTGGGTAATGCCAGTGATTTCCCCCGGGCTGGCGCCGCTTTGCCGGATCGCCGTCATAACTCCCCGGGCGAGGTCCTCCGGGGTCGACGGTGTCTTCAAGGTGCGCAACGCGCCGCTCGTGTTGTCGCGCAAGACGAGATCGGTGAACGTGCCGCCGACATCGACGCCAATGGTGATCATCGGATGCCTCGCATCGCTGTTTTGGGCGTGTCGGTCGGGCTTGGGTTTTGCTGCATCGGTATGGCCATCTATGTGTTAGACGTGTCAGGGATGGATCATGCAAGAGGACATCGGATATGTCGACTGAATGGGAGCGGGTTGTTCTGATAACCGGCGCGGCGAGCGGCGTTGGTGCGGCGGCCACACGGGCGGTGGCGGGACCGGGGGTCGCGCTGCTGCTGCATACGCGGCGCAATGAAGCCGGCCTGGAGGCCGTGGCGACCGAGGCGCGGAACGCAGGTGCCGGTGTTGCGACGGTGTTGGCGGACCTTGCCGAACCGGAATCGGCGGCGATGTTGGTGACAGTGGCCTGCGACCGATTTGGGCGTCTCGACCAGATCGTCAGCAATGCCGGTTATGCGGACAAGCGGCGCTTTGGCGATGTCGATGCGGCTGCCTTGCGCGAGTCGCTCGCCTCGATCACGGAGGCCTTTTTTGGCCTGGTGACGGCGGCCTTGCCGCAACTGGAAGCGTCGCCCTGGGGGCGGGTGGTCGCGGTCAGTTCTTTCGTCGCCCATTCGATTGGCGTCAACGACACGATTTTTCCGGTCTCGGCGGCCGCAAAATCGGGGCTGGAAAGCCTGGCCAAAACGCTTGCCTACCAACTTGCCCGATCAGGGACGACGGTCAATTGCGTGTCGCCGGGATTCACGCAAAAGGATGCCGGAGCCCACGCGGCGGTGTCTGGCGATGGATGGCAACGTGCCGCGGATGCGGCACCGATGGGGACGTTGGTGATGCCCACCGATGTGGCCGCCGCAATTGCGTTCTTTTTGTCGCGCGAAGCCGAGCATATTACCGGGCAGGTCTTGCACGTGGATGCGGGTTTGGGGCTGGTTTGATCGCCTGTCGGCCTATGCTGTAAGGTGGTTGAAACATTTCAGTTACTTAGGGAAATTCGATGCCCGAAATGCTTCTTGAGCCGGTGCGCGATCCGTCCGCGTGGAAAGCCGCCGATTATGAGAATAACGATTCCTGGATCCATCGCTTCACGGAAGACGATCTCGCGGAGATTGATGCGGCGCTGAACGGAATCCGCAGCCAGGGTTTATCGGTGCCCAGTTTTGGCCGGGAAGAATTTCCGCTGCCACGGCTGGAAGAGAAGATCTACCGGGTTGTCGAGGAAGTCGATGAAGGGCGCGGTTTCGCCCTGTTTCGTGGCTTGCCTGTTGAGAAATACGATTTGGAGGTATTGCGCGTCATTTATTGGGGGATCGGCGCCTATTTCGGGAATCCCATCTCGCAAAACTCCAAGGGTGAAATTCTCGCTGATGTTGTCGATCTGGGTAACGATTATGGCAACATTAATAGCCGGGGTTACAAGACTCGTGCGGCTTTATCCCCGCACGTCGATTCTTCGGATCTTGTCGCGCTGCTGTGCGTGAACACGGGGAGGACAGGCGGCGAGAGCATGTTGTCGAGTTCGGCGTCGGTCTACAATGAGATCTTGCAGCATCATCGTGAATATTTGCCCGTCCTTTGCCGCGGGTTTCACCGTGATTTGCGCGGTGAGGGGGTGACGGAAAAGATCGACGAGGTGACGTTTCACGAAATTCCGGTATTCAGCTATTTCGAAAACCAACTCAGCTGCGATTTCAATGAGAGGATCATTCGCTCCGCGCGCGTGAGAATGGATCAGCCGCTCACGGACCTGGAAGACGCCGCACTCAATTGCTTCAGGACCGTCGCGAGCCGTCCCGATATCCAATTCCGCATGCATCTGCAGAAAGGCGATATCCAACTGGTCAACAATTACACCGTATTGCATTCCAGGGCCGCGTATACCGATTACACGGACCCTGCACGCAAGCGGCGCCTGATGCGCTTTTGGGTCAATTCCCGCAATGCCCGCGCGCTCGACCCGAACTTTGCGAATAAATACAACACGGGCCCCCGCGGCGGAGTCGCCGTCGGAGACGGCGCCCGCTACGATTTCTAATGCGAACGGGCCTGCTAGGCTGGCCTAGAAACGATAGCCAAACCCGACACCGACAATCACGGGGTTGATATCGACATCAAGATTGCGGATCGTCCCACGTGAGTTGAGCTGAACATCGACACCGATGTCGATATATTTGACATCGAGGTTTATGAACCAATTGTCGTTGATGTGGTAATCCATGCCCGCCTGAATGGCCCAGCCGAGTGAATTATCGGCGCTGACGCTCGTGGGGCCGAGTACCGCTTCCAACGACCGGTCGGCATTTTCCATATAGGGGATCGTGTAATTGATACCGGCGCCCACATACGGTCGGAACTTGCCTTTGGTATTGAAGTGATACTGCAACAGAAGCGTCGGTGGCAGCAGCATCGTCTCTGCGGCTTTGCCGAGACCGGCGATGCCGCCGGTGCCGTCAAGGTCGTGCGGTGAGGTGGCCAGGATCAGTTCAATACCGATACTGTCGGTGGCCATATAGGTGATATCGATTTCCGGAACGACAGCCGGTTGTGGCTCGAGCCCAGAAGTCAGAAGGTCTGGCGATATGCCGCCACTCTCATCGGTTGGAATGACTCCAATTCCGCGCAACCGGACGAGCCAGTCCCCTTTATCGAGGGCTAGGCTTTCGGCGATGGGTAAGGCTGCGGTCGCAAGGAAGGTTGCGATCGTGATGATTTTTTTGACCGTACTCGGCATCAGTTTTAATTCCCATATTTTGCCAGGTTCTCGTTCTATATGCCCTTTGTGCTTAATTTTTTATTGCCCAATTATTGGCGAGACCTGGATGTAGAACCGTATTTTATTCCCCCGATTCTACCGTTAGACAATCTCTGCTCCCGTGTGTGTTTGCATTATAATGTAGTTCACCAATAGTTGACATATGTTGAGTATGTACCAGTGGGGTTGCAATTGATTAATTTATTGCAATTTCCGTGACTCTGTTTGACAAATACTTGGTTCCGCTAGATGCAAGTCATTGAATGTCGAAAAGAATCGAATTAAGGTATAACATATTGAAATAATTATAGTTTAATGGCAGCGTTCCTTTTTGCGATTGTGCCGAAACCGCTCTGCTCATCCTATGTCCAAAGTCTGTCGACTCTGCAAAATTTTTCGTTTTTTCTGCTTGGTGCCGCGAATTGACGCAGGGGCACACAACTGTTCGAAATTTTAGGCGCGCGCTCTACGCGTGTTAGTAATGGCTAAAAACGCTTGATTCGAATTTTATGCGCGAATCAGTGTATAATATTGGCCTTGAAGCATAAAATGCCGTTTTCCCGCATAGTTTTGAGGCGGGGATCGGAATAGTTTTCCCTATCTTTATGAATTAACACCAGAAGCGAGGAATTATGGCGAGAGCGAAAAGACGCACAGTTCAAGAATTTGGCGCCCATCCTGTCGACGTCTATGTCGGGCAACGGGTCCGAATGCGCCGGGTTATGTGTGGATTGAGCCAGACGGCTCTCGCAAACCGGATCGGTTTAACGTTCCAGCAACTACAGAAATACGAAAGCGGCATGAACCGTATTTCGGCCAGCAAGCTATGGCTTATCGCTCAGGAGCTTGACGCGCCGGTACAATGGTTCTTTACCGATGCGGTCGTGGGCAAGAGTCCAACTGCCGAGTTCGGGACGAAGCGAGAGACCCTTGAGCTTGTGCGCAACTTCATGAACATTTCGCCAGAAGCGCGCAAACATTTTCTTTCGCTCGCGAAGTCTGTTGGACCCGAAGCGGAAGCAGGCGCCGAAGGTGAGGCGGCGGAAACCGCTACTCCCTGATCCATTCATCTACGATCGCGCCCAAGGGCGTCCTTGTAACGCCTCCGGACCCAGGTCTGGAGGCGTTTTACCTTTAGGTCTTTAAAACCTTTGCAGCAGTTTGAGTGTCGTCATCGTGAATGCGGGATAGCTTTCGTCGTCTTCCTTGATCGTCGTGCCGATGACTTTGAAGCGTTTGCCCTGGGCTTCCAGACTTTTCGGCCCTGAATAGACGACCTCGTCGGGAAGGTGGCGCATTTGTTTTGTGACGAAACATCGGCGTTCCTTGAACGCTTTTTCCAGGTGCGACCAATAGACTTCATATTCCGGGCTGCCCTTCTTGCCGCCGCTTAAATAAAATGTGTTGGCGCTTGTTGCGATGTCGATAATCGTCTTGCCTTCCTCACCGCCGCAGACCAACGATTTTCCGGGTTCCGTTCGCCATTCGCCGATGACCACCGTATCCGCATCGGCACTCGCCGGAGGTGCCCACGCAAGCAACGAAATGACGACAAGGGTTGCGGTTTTTGCGATCATGAATTTGCCCAATTACTGATTCTGTTTCGTCTTATAAAGGCTTTGTCAGTGAGTGCGTCATATTTTGACGAAAAGTTTAATGCAACCCGTCAAGCGTCGGCGGCGAGTGGGGTAATTCGACAGCGCTGGCCGCGAGAATCCGGCGATCCCGTGATTGGATCCCAAGGACCGTCATAGGACATCGCACCATTTATGTTGATGTCGCAGGCGCCTAGGTCAGGACTTTCTGACTGCGGTTCCCACCAACCCATTCCGGTCGCGACGACACCGACAGGCGCGCGCTCGGTAACCTGGGCGCGAACGCGGCATCGTGTTTCGGTGCCCGGTGTTCCGACGGACACCCACTGTTTGTCGGAAATACCATGAGCTGCCGCAGTTTCGGGATGGATCTGCAAAAGAGGATCCGGCGAAACCTTGCGCGCCCAACTCTGATCGCGAAAGCGAGAATGGTGATAGGTCTTCTCCCGGATCCCGGTTAGCAGAACGAGCGGGTAGTCTGCCTGAACGGCCTCATCTGTATGATCGGCCGTCGGCGGCGTATAGTTTGGCAAAGGGTCGAGGTCCTGTTTATCCAGCCGTTCGGAGAACAGCTCGACCTTACCCGTCTCAGTGCCGAAATTTATGTCCTCGAAAACGCCACGGCTATGTGGAAAGGATGCGTAGCCGGTCTTTTGCAAGGCATCGATCGTGATGCCGCTGTCGCCGAGCAGATATTCATTGAACGCACGTTGGTTCTTCCAGGGTAGGAAGTCGTGGGACAGCGCATCCCGCGCCGCCATTTTGTCTCGGAACGCCAACGCGATATCGAGGTCGCTGAGCGCTTCACCACGGGGCTCTACCACCGCGCGGGTAAAGCTGACACAGGGAACACCCGCTTGCAGCTGGACTTCTTCCTCTTCCAACGTTGTCGTCTTCGGCAGCACGATGTCAGCGAACGCGGCGGTCGGTGTCATGGTTTGGGTGGCGACGGCAACGAAATCCAGCGATTTAAGTGCTTTGATGGTTCGCACGGCATCGGGGTAGGTGACTGCGATATTGACGCCACTGATATAGAGCGCACGAACAGGGTAGGGCTTGTTCGTTAGTATGGCATTGATCACGGAAGGATTGTGACAGGCTGTTTGCCATCCCTCCGGGCCGGCCCAAAGCGGGAATTGTTGTGCTCCGATTGTTTGCAATTCGACGTCGCGGGACAATCGGAACTGGGGATCGTGCAGCAGGTCCATATAGGCGCGGAACCCTTTAGGCCGTTTGCCAATTTTATTGCCGCCTGGCCGGTCGAGATTTCCGCTTATCGCAACAAGGCAGTTAAAGGCGCGGAAGGTTTGCACGCCGGCGCTAAACGCGTCGATCCCGTGGCCGGGTACGAATACAGATGGTCCGTCCGCATAGCAGTGTGCTGCCGCGACGATATCGTCCGCGGCGACCCCGGTCAGCCGGGCAGCAGTGTCCGGCGGGTATTGCTCGACGCGTTCCTTGTATCGATCGAAACCATGGCACCAGCTATCAACGAATGCCCTGTCGTACTTCCCCTCCTTGATGAGAACATGCGCGATCGACAGCGCCAGCGCCGCATCCGTGCCGGGCCGGGGGCGCAGCCAAATATCCGCTATATCGCTCGCCGGCCCTTGTATCGGGTCGAGGACAATAATCTTGCCGCCGCGCTTCTTGAGCGCTTTGAGGGCCATCCACTGGACAGGATCTGCGGCTTGCGGATTCCGCCCTACCAGCATGGCGCATCGAGCATTATCGATATCTTCGCCATTCTTGATCAAGGTGCCGGTGATCTTTTCACTCAACGCCTGACAGCCGCCGCAGAGATCTTGATTGATCATCCAGTTCGGTGACCCGATCGACCGCAACAGCAGGGCCATGACCGCACCGCGGCTGAAGGCGGCGCCACTGACGGCGCCGGCGATCGCCAGCGGACCATATTCCGCGCGTACTTCCGCCAGGCGGTCCGCCATTTCATCGAGCGCTTCATCCCAACTGATACGCATCCACTCGCCGCTGCCGCGCGGACCGACCCGGCGCATCGGATATTGCAACCGGCTCTCATTGTACGTCCATTCTCGAACCGCCCGAATACCCTTTACGCAAAAAGCACCCTTCGAACCGGGATGTTCGGGGTTCGGGGCAATTCTCGCGACTTGTCCGTCTTGAACGCTGACCAACGAACCGCAATAGGTATTGCACTCCCAGCACTGACTTGGATGGACGGTCTCGGTCGATTGCATTGGCTCTCTTTCCGATGGAATTCGAAGACCAGATTATAGCATGTTCGTCTAATCCGCGCTTCAACCTTGAACGGGCGGGCTCCAAGCCGTTAACTAAGTGCAACTTGGTAACCAAAGGCCCGCTGTGGCCACAGGGAGGAAATCACCATGAAACTTTACACAACGAAGGTCGCTCCGAACCCTCGCCGGGTTCATATCTTTCTGGCCGAAAAGGGCATTGAGGTTGATTGCGTTGAAATTGATCTTGGCAAATCGGAAAATCTCAATGCGGATTTTGTTGCCATCAATCCGCTCGGCCGTGTGCCTGTCCTGGAACTGGACGATGGCACGGTGATCGCCGAGTCCATAGCGATTTGCCGCTATTTTGAAGAACAGCAACCAGAACCGCCGATGTTCGGCGTCGACGCGACTGACAAAGCGGTCGTCGAGATGTGGAACCGTCGGATGGAGTCGGAAATTCTCGGTAATGTCTCATTATGTTTCCGGCACTGCCACCCCTACTGGGAAGGCCGAATTCCGCAGGTTCCGGAATTCGGCGAATTGTGCCGCAAGAATCTTCTGGAGCGGATGACGTGGCTGGATGGCGAACTGGCGAACCGCGAGTTTATCGCCGGTGATCGTTTCACCGTTGCCGATATCACGGCCTTTACCGGGTTTGGCCTCGCGCGTATCCCGAAAATCCGTATTGGTGAGGATCAGACCAACCTGCAACGTTGGTACGATGCAGTCGGTGCGCGGCCAAGCGCCGCGTAACGACGTGCGTCTAGGTTAGTGTTGCTCGTCGCCGCGTATGCCCAGCCACCACATCCAGCCCATCACCGCGCCCTTGATGCGGGGAAGGAACAGGAAGGTGCAGAGCAGGGTGAGCGGCGGCCAGACACTCCAATGGACCCAAGTTGGCGGTGCATACATCTGTTCCACCATCAGGACCAACGGCACAATCAGGTGCCCCACGACCAGGATTGTGAAATAGGGCGCGATATCATCCGTCCGGATTTCACCGTAAGGCTCGCTGCATTGGCTGCAGGTTGCGGCGGGCTTGAGGTAGCGCGCAAATATATTTCCGCCACCGCAGCGCGGGCACCGGCACGAAAACCCCCGGCCTACGGCGCGGGTTAGCGCAACGCGAACGACATTTGTCATCGAAATACCTCAAGAGTAGAAAAGCCGCGGATTGTAAGCGGTGATACCTTAAAGAGATCTAATTAGTCTTCGGCGTTTATACCAAATTTTAGTGTGAATATTAGCGCGGCAAATTGACATAGCGAAGAAGCCTTCATCGGCGTTCGATTTCAGCCGTTGCGCCGCAATTCACGCTAAAATAGGCTTAACGCCTGCCGTAATATGCAACCGTCGCAGGAGAACCATTATGCCGGACGATCAGAACGCTTCACCGAAGGAAGAACTTCCCTGGCAATGGGCAGAGGAAAAATGGCGCGGCATTGTCGATAAGGTTCGCGCGGGCCGGTCGCTTAAGCCGGCGCAATGGAAGGGTGGAGCCAAGGCCTGTGTGGCGCTCTCGTTCGATTCCGATCATGAGACGAGCACGCTTCGGCATGGTCAAAACTCACCCGGCAAGCTGTCGCAGGGTGAATATGGTTCCCGTGTTGGCGTGCCGCGGATTCTGCGCCTTCTCGATCAACACAACATCAAGGCCAGTTTCTTCGTCCCCGCCGTGGTCGCGATGCTGCATCCCGACGAACAGCGCGCGGTCGTCGAGCAGGGACATGAGGTTGGCATCCATGGCTGGATCCACGAATTCAACAGTACTTTGCCGCCGAAGGATGAGCGCGATTTGCAAATGCGCGCCGCCGATGTGCTGGAAAAAATTACGGGTGTGCGTCCGGTTGGGATTCGCACGCCATCCTGGGACTTCAGTCCGCAGACTTTGGCGATCAGCCGCGAAATGGGTTTGATCTACGACTCATCGTTGATGGCCGATGACGAGCCCTATGAAATCGTCGAGGACGGTGAGCCGACCGGGATGGTCGAATTGCCGGTCGAATGGATCCGCGACGATGCGGTTTATTTCAACATGGACCGAATGTCGGCGCTGCGCCCGTACACGCCGCCGTCGGCCGTGCTGGAGATTTTCCAGTCGGAGTTCGATGAGACGTATCGCGAGAACGGGTTGTTTCTGCTGACCATGCACCCGCATTTCATCGGCCATCGCTCGCGCATGGCGATGCTGGATCAGCTAATTCGTCATATCAAATCCCATGACGGGGTCTGGTTCGCGACCCACGCAGAAGTCGCCCAATATTGTTTGGAGCAGGCCGGGTGAAAATAGTCGATCTGATTTGCGCGCCCGGGCGAAGCGGTTATTTCAACAAAGACCTCGCTGCCGTGCGGGGCGGTGCGCGGCAGCGAGGTTTCGGTTATATCGACCCGCCGGTCACACCCGGCTTTACGCAGGTAATCCAACCCGGCGAGGCCCTGTCGATCATGCTGGTGCTGGAGGACGGGCAGGTCGCGTATGGCGACGGCATCGACGTGATCTTCACCGGCGCCGCGGGCCGTGACCCATTGTTCAAAGCGGAAGCGCATCGCGGAGTTGTGGAAGGACCAGTGCGTGACCTTCTCTCGGGCCGGGATTGCAATGCGTTTCGGCCTCTGGCGGATGAGATCGAAGGCTTCCGGTGGGATGGCGCTGCGCTGCACACGGCGTTGCGCTATGGCATTTCCCAAGCGCTGTTGCACGCTGCCGCATTGGCTAACCGGCAGACCGCTGCGGAGATTGTGGCGGCGGAGTATGATGCGACAATCGCCACAGCACCGATCCCGATCCTCGGCATGTGCCCGACGCCACAGGAATTCATGGTCGAAAAGATGATCATGAAGCGAGTCGACATCATGCCACATGGCTCCTTTGCCAATGTGGAAACCGATCTTGGGCCGGATGGACACAAGCTGATCGATTATGCCGCCTGGGTTTCGCAACTGGTGCAGCGAACCGGCGCGGCGGACTACAAACCGGCGGTTCATCTCGATGTTTATGGCACGATTGGCGAGCTGTTCAATTTCGACATGGCGCGGATGGCGAATTATGTCGGGCGCGTTGCCGCCGCGGCGGCACCCTATGAACTTTATCTTGAAACCCCGATGATTGCCGACAGCCGTCAGGGGCAGATCGATGCCTTCCGCGAATTGCGCGCGGCTCTAGAGGCACAAGGTAGTGTCGTGAAACTGGTCGCCGACGAATGGTGCAATACGCTGGACGACATCCAGGCCTTCGCCGACGCGCAGGCCGCCGACTATTTGCAGGTCAAGGCGCCTGATCTTGGCGGCATCGGCAACTCGATTGAAGCGCTGCTCTATTGCCGCCGTGCCGGTGCCGGCGTCTATATGGGCGGTTCCGCGAACGAAACCGACCAATCCGCCCGCCTCTCCGCCCATGTGGCGCTGGCTTGCCAGGCCGATTTCCTGATGAACAAGCCGGGACAGGGCGTCGATGAAGGTCTTGTCGTATTGACCAACGAAATGGCCAGAACGCTGGCGCTGATCGCCGCGCGCGGATAGCAATCCTTCCAAATGCTGACCGTTGGCCCGAGCGCCCTATGACGCAATCCGTTTTTCTGGAGACTGAAACACATGCCGACTGAGCCTATCCAACCCGAAAAACTGACCGCCTTGATCCGCGATAGCCTCGCCGCTGGCGGATTCTCACCGGACAACGCTGATATCGTCGCGCGCCATCTCGTCGACGCCGAGATGAAGGGCGTATCGTCGCATGGCGTCAACCGTCTCGGGCTGTATCTCGGCGAGGCGGCAAAGGATGTCATCGACCCCAAGGCGGAACCGGTCGTGACGATGGTCCGAGAGGGACTGGTGCATGTGGATGGCGCGCGCGGTATCGGGATCGTCGCGATGTCCCGAGCCACGGACGCGCTGATTGCGGAGGCAGGAGAGCGTGGCCTGGCCGCGGCGGGGATCGTCAATTGCGGCCATTCCGGGCGCATGGGCGCCTATGCGGAACAGGCCGCTGCTGCGGGCTTCCTGGCGGTGAGCTTCGGCGGAGGCGGCCGGCGGCAATGGGGCAATGTGGTGCCGTTTGGCGGTGTGCAGCCGGTGATGAGCACCAATCCTTATACGCTCGGCCTCCCCGGTTTGCCCGATGATCCCGTGGTGTGCGATTTCGCCACCTCGGCGGTCGCCACGGGCAAGGTCGCAGTGGCGCGCGCCAATGGGGAAACGCTGCCGCAAGGTGCGGTCATCGACCGTAACGGCAACCCAACGCAGAATCCGGAAGATTACTATGACGGCGGCGCCCTGCTACCGGCGGCTGGGCCTAAGGGGAGCGGGCTCGGCGTCATCGCCGAACTTGCCGGTGACGCCATGCTCGGCGATTGTGTGGAATATAACTGGCTCATGACCCTAATTCGCGCAGACGCGTTTCAGCCCATGGCGACCTATGAGAAGCGCGCCAAATCCTTCGTCGAAGAGGTCCGCGCTTCAAAGACGGCGGCGGGCTTTGACAAGGTGATGATGCCCGGCGAGCGCGAAACAACCCTGGCGCAGGCAGCAGCGAGCGATGGGATCGTTATCGGTGACGGTGTATGGGCCGGCATCGTCGAAGCGGCGAAGAGTGTCGGCGTAAAAGCATAAGGACGGGAATTCTCATGGCTCGCAGTTCAAGGAGAAACGTGAAACATGGCAGATGAAAAATACATTATCTCGAGTGACGAAATCAGGGAAATGGAGGGGCTGCACAAAACCCACTTCCTGAATCAGAACGCGAAGCGGGTCAATAAATCGATTGGGGACTTCGTAGGCCTTACGGGGTTTGGGTTTCACATCATTGAAGTCGAACCCGGTCATGAGACGACGGAACATCACGTGCACCATCAAGAAGATGAATGTGTTTTCGTTTTGTCAGGGGAAGCGACCGCCCTTATTGGCGATGAGGAGTATCCCATAAAGGCAGGTGATTTTTTGGGATACCGCAAGGGCGGTCTTGCGCATTCGATCAAGAATACCGGTGCGGAAACGCTGCGTTGTATCGTTGTCGGAGAGCGGCTTCCCCATGATGTTGCCGACTATCCGAAGCTCGGAAAACGGATCTATCGCAACGCCGGCATGACATGGAACTTGGTCGATCACGGTGCCATTGAGGAACCTGTTGCGGGCGCTAAAAAGTAGGACGTTTCTCCAATTGAAACGTAATTTAGGAGAACACCCTTACTTTAGGTTTGCTCATCCGGCGACTATCATTTTTACCGAAGGGCCTCGCGTAGAGCCCTTGATAGTTGTTGTCGGTTAAAAGGCTTGTTAAGGAGCACCTTCTCGGAGCTCAGTAAACCATTGCGCTTAGCGGATTCAGCGGGATACCCCGACATGAAGATGACCTTTAATTCAGGATAGGTCTTGCACGCTTTCTCAGCGAATTTGGGGCCACTGGTCCCGCCGGGTAGTATCACGTCAGCCAGTACGAGGTCGATCGCGTGCCCTTCTGACAATACCTTTTCCGCTTCCGCTGCATCGCCAACGCCAACGGTCTGGTATCCAAATTTTTCCAGCATCCCTACGGCAAGCTCGCGCACATCCGGATCGTCTTCGATTACCAGTATCGTCTCTCCCTTGCCTGGCATTATGACCTGCGTCGCGTCTACCTCTTCTTGTTCCGCCGCTCTCTTGTCCCGTGGGAGATAAAGCTTGACTGTCGTACCCTGACCTACCTCGCTGTAGATCGAAACATGTCCGCCCGACTGCTTTGCGAAGCCATAGACCATGGACAACCCTAAGCCGCTGCCCTCACCGACATCTTTGGTGGTAAAAAATGGCTGGAAGGCTTGAGTCCGAATCTCGGACGGCATGCCGGTACCGTTGTCACTGACCGCGAGGACGACGTAATCGCCTGCTATAGCTTCCTGGTCTTGCGCCGCATGGGCGTCTTCTAATCGCGCATTCTCGCATTCAATGGTTAGCTGTCCGCCGCCCGGCATGGCATCGCGCGCGTTGAGGGCGAGGTTCAAAACCGTATTCTCGACTTGTCCCTGGTCAGCAGATGCGTTCCAAAGATCTGGTGTGGCGCTGGCCCGAACCTCGATGGTCTCGCCGAGGGTCCGGCTCAGCAGCGCCGACATATTTGAGGCCAAGGCACCGAGATCAATCGAACGCGGCCGCAGCGGCTGTTGCCGTGAGAACGCCAGCAGTCGCTGCGTCAGTTCGGCCCCACGTTTGGTTGCACGGAAGACGGAGCCGAGCGCTTTGTTCCCTGATCCCAAACGGTCTTGCAGTAACTCCGCATTACCCATGATAACCGCCAGCAGATTATTGAAGTCGTGCGCCACACCGCCCGTTAACTGGCCAATCGCCTCCATTTTCTGGGCTTGTGCAAGCTGTTCCTCCGTTCGTTTGAGCTCCGTAATATCCTGGCAGGCAATAACCCACGCGGTGACACGACCGTTATCCCCGAATACTGGAAATCGATTGACGCCGACCGACCGCTTGTTGCCGTCCGGCAGCACTAATTCAGTTTCATAGCGGCGAAGTTCCGGTATTTCGGATGTCTTGCGATCCTCTGCCGAATAGCGGTCAGCCATCGGTTTGGGAAAATAATCGTAATTCGTCCTGCCGATAGCTTGTTCCCGCGTCGTGTTGTACCACGCCTCGAAAACCCGGTTGACGAACAGATAACGCCCCTGCAGATCTTTGACGCAGACGAAATCAGGCATGC
>JAJFJB010000169.1 GCA_021774435.1 Alphaproteobacteria bacterium | reverse complement strand
GCTATCGCCGCGCGTGTGAAGGGACTCGACGGCAGTAAAATTGCCGCATTGGCTGGCGACCTTTGCGATGCCGAGTCGATGTATGCGTTAATGGAACTCATGGGCAGCTTGGGCTCGCCGAACGTGGATTGCCGCCAGGATGGTGCAAAACTCGACCCAACAGCGCGCGCTTCCTACCTTTTTAACACGGGCATTGCCGGGGTCGAAGAGGCAGATGCCTGTTTGATCATCGGTTCAAACCCGCGCTGGGAAGCGCCTTTGGTCAATGCGCGGCTGCGTAAGCGCTGGCTGCAGGGCAACTTCAAGGTTGGGGTCGTTGGGCCACGCCACAATTTGACGTATTCCCATGACTATCTCGGTGCGGGGGCGGATACGCTGCGAGAAATTGCGCAGGACTCGCATCCCTTTGCATCAGTCCTGAAGGACGCGAAGAATCCTATGTTGATCCTTGGTATGGGGGCTTTGGCTCGCGCGGATGGTGCGGCAGTCTTGGCCGCGGCGCGGGATATAGCGGAAAAAAATGGCATGATTGCCGATGGTTGGAACGGGTTTAACGTTCTCCATACAGCTGCTGCGCGGGTCGGTGGATTGGACATCGGGTTCGTTCCTGGTACCAAGGGTTTGGATACCAATGGCATTCTCGATGCAGCTTCCTCCGGATCGGTAGAAGTTGTTTATTTGTTGGGCGCTGATGAGCTGGATACAAAGAAGCTTGAAAAGGCCTTTGTGATCTATCAGGGCCATCATGGCGATGCCGGCGCTCACGCGGCAGACGTCATCCTTCCCGGGGCTGCCTACACCGAGAAGTCCGGCACTTACGTGAATACGGAAGGGCGCGTGCAGCAGGGACAAGTCGCAGCATTTCCGCCCGGCGATGCGCGGGAAGATTGGACAATCATACGAGCGCTGTCTGCGGTAATAGGCAACGCGCTGCCATTTGATGACCTTGCGGGCCTGCGAAAACAGATTCGTGAGGCGTATCCGCATTTCGCACGGCTGGACGATCCGGCAGCGGCCGCATGGGGGGCATTTGGAACGGCAGGTGAGATGGATGCAGCGCCGTTTAACTCGCCAATTTCCAACTTTTACATGACTGACCCGATTAGCCGGGCGTCGGAAACCATGGCGAAATGCACACAGGAATTTGTGAACGGCCAAGGCGAGGCGACGGGTACCGATGGCTGAGTTTTGGGATCTATACGCGTTTCCGACGATCGAGATCGTTTTCTACATCGTCCTCATCGTGGCACCCTTGTTGGGAGGCGTCGCCTATCTGACGCTTGCGGAACGCAAAGTCATCGGCTGGATGCAGTTGCGCAAGGGGCCCAATGTCGTTGGACCGTTCGGTTTGTTGCAGCCGATGGCGGACGGCATCAAGCTGATGTTCAAGGAAACCATCATTCCGGCAAGTTCGAACCGTGCGATGTTCTTTGCCGCGCCGATGGTAACCTTTATTCTTAGCTTGGTCGCATGGGCCGTTATCCCGTTTGATGCGGGACTTGTGCTTTCGAATATAAATGTCGGGATTCTATACCTTTTTGCGATTTCTTCTTTGGGTGTTTACGGCATTATCATGGCCGGCTGGTCGTCCAATTCGAAGTACGCTTTTCTGGGGGCGCTTCGGTCTGCCGCACAGATGGTGTCCTACGAAGTCTCGATGGGCTTCGTGATTATTACAGTCCTGCTGTTTGTCGGGTCCTTGAACCTGTCGGCCATTGTTGAAGCACAGGCAGGCGGATTCTGGAACTGGCACTTCTTCGGCATCCTGTTTCCGATGTTCATTATCTTTTTCGTCTCCACTTTGGCGGAGACAAACCGGGCACCGTTTGATCTGCCGGAAGCGGAGGCGGAACTTGTTTCGGGATACAATGTCGAATATTCGGCGATGACATTTGGCATGTTCTTCCTCGGGGAATACGCGAACATGATCCTGATGTCCGCGATGACCTCGATACTCTTCCTTGGTGGCTGGATGGCGCCGATCGACGTCGCACCGTTCAATTGGATACCGGGACCGATCTGGTTTGCGGCAAAGATTGCATTTTGTCTGTTCGTCTTTCTTTGGGTGCGGGCGACGTTTCCGCGATACCGCTACGACCAACTCATGCGGCTTGGCTGGAAAGTCTTCCTGCCGATCTCTCTGCTTTGGGTAATCGTCGTGGCGGGTTGGCTCTTCGCGCTGGATAAGGTTCCGGGCGCGTAAATGTTATGGCGAAGGTAGGAATATAGATATGGCCTTGCTAGACGGTACCGTACGTGGCCTTTTGCTGACCGAACTCGTTCAAGGTATGTCATTGACCCTGCGATCGATGTTCCGGCCGAAGCACACGATCAACTATCCGTATGAAAAGGGACCTTTATCCCCCCGCTTCCGCGGCGAGCATGCATTGCGCCGTTATCCGAACGGTGAAGAACGCTGCATCGCGTGCAAATTATGCGAAGCCGTTTGCCCGGCGCAGGCCATTACGATTGAGGCGGAACCGCGCAGCGACGGCAGCCGCCGGACGACGCGCTACGACATCGATATGACGAAATGCATCTATTGCGGCTTTTGTCAGGAAGCCTGCCCGGTGGATGCGATCGTCGAGGGACCGAACTATGAGTTCGCGACCGAGACTCGGGAAGAACTTTTCTACGACAAGGACAAACTATTGGCGAATGGCGAACGCTGGGAATCAGAGATCGCCGCGAACATTGAACAGGATTTGCCGTACCGGTAAACAAGGCGCGCT
>JAJFJB010000168.1 GCA_021774435.1 Alphaproteobacteria bacterium | reverse complement strand
AGTAAAACCTATTCGATGCCGGGTTGGCGCATCGGCTTCGCTGCTGGCAACCCCAAGCTGATTGCGGCACTTGCGCGGGTGAAGAGCTATCTCGACTATGGCGCTTTCACGCCCGTGCAAGTCGCCGCCACCGCGGCATTGAATGGGCCGCAGGATTGCGTAGAAGAAGTTCGTCAAATTTACAAGGAGCGCCGCGACGTGCTGATTGACAGTTTCGGGCGTGCCGGCTGGACGATTCCCAGTCCGCCTGCGACGATGTTCGCGTGGGCACCTTTGCCGCCAGCTTTTGCTTCGATGGGAAGTCTTACCTTTTCGAAACGATTGTTGGAGGAAGCCGAAGTCGCGGTGTCGCCGGGCATCGGTTTTGGCGAACACGGCGAAGGATATGTCCGAATAGCCCTTTGCGAAAATACACATCGTATTCGGCAGGCGGCGCGCAATATCCGTCGGTTTTTGTCGCAGGCCAATCCCGATGAAGGGTCAGCGGATGGACGGATGAGGGCAGTATCATGAGCGCGCCGCTAAAGGTTGCCGTTGCGGGACTTGGCGTTGTCGGGGCCGAGACGGTAAGGCTGATTGCCGAACAGGGTGAAATTCTGACGCGCCGCTGTGGCCGTCCCGTCATCGTGACGGCGGTTTCGGCGCGTGAGAGGGGGCGGGACCGCGGTATTTCGCTCGACGGAATAGAATGGTTCGACGATTCCGCCACTATGGCGCGCGATGCCGATGCAGACGTGATTTGCGAGTTGATCGGCGGTAGCGACGGCATTGCGCGGGACGTCTGCGATGCTGCGATGGCGGCTGGGCGCCACGTAGTGACAGCGAATAAGGCGCTGATCGCCATGCATGGCGCGGGTTTGGGAAACACGGCCGATGCGGCTGGTCTTACGCTTGCCTACGAAGCCGCAGTTGCGGGCGGTATCCCGATCATAAAGGCGTTACGCGAAGGGTTGGCGGCAAACCGCGTGACACACCTGCAAGGGATATTGAATGGGACGTGTAATTACATCCTGACGGTTATGCGCGAAACCGGCCGGGATTTTAGCGAAATTCTTGCCGAGGCGCAGGCGCACGGCTATGCGGAAGCCGACCCGACATTCGATGTCGACGGGATCGACGCGGCACATAAGCTGGCCATCCTGACCAGCGTGGCATTTGGTTGTGTTATCGATTTCGATGCCGTGCATATCGAAGGAATCCGTCATATCGATGCGATTGATATCCGTTTCGCGACGGAACTGGGGTATCGGATCAAGCTGCTCGGCATCGCCGAAATGACCGATGGCGGCATTCAACAGCGCGTCCATCCTGCCATGGTCCCGATCGAGGCACCGATCGCATCCGTCGAAGGGGTGTTTAATGGGGTCGTCACCGAAGGCGATTTTGTCGGGACGACCATGTTTGAGGGGCGTGGTGCCGGCGCGGGGCCGACGGCTTCCGCGGTCGTGGCGGACATCGTCGATATCGCTCGCGGTCGAGGGACACCGACCTTCGGCGTTCCCACGGAAGAGCTGCAGACGCTGCGCGTGGCGCCGATGGACGAGCGGATTGGCCTTTATTACGTGCGGGTGATGGTCCACGATAAGCCGGGTATCTTTGCGGATATCGCCGGCGCGCTACGCGATTCGCAAATTTCGATCGAATCGGCGATCCAGCGTGGCCGCGCGGAAGGCGGTATCGTCCCCGTTGTCTTGACAACTCATGAGACCAAAGAAGCGGCAATGCAGCATGCGCTTGGGCTTATTGGCGCCTTGGATTCCGTCGCTGAAACGCCGCGAATGATTCGAATAGAGACGCTCTAGAATCTGGCCCACGCGTCGGCGTAATTCGTTTATATTTCGCTCCATGCCGTCGTTGGGTTTAGCTTGTAATCTGAATAAAAAGCCTGTGCTGGTGGGAGACCTTTGATGACCGAGAATAAGAGTACGATGGATCGCAATTTGGCGTTGGAAGCCGTTCGGGTTGCCGAGGCGGCGGCGCTGTCGGCTTCGCGATGGATGGGCCGGGGAGACGAGAAGGCGGCTGACCAAGCGGCTGTCGATGCAATGCGCGAGGCCTTGAACAGCCTTTCGATCGACGGCACGGTTGTCATCGGGGAGGGTGAGCGTGACGAAGCGCCGATGCTCTATATCGGGGAAAAGGTCGGCAAGGGCGATGGTCCGAAGGTCGATATCGCGTTGGACCCGCTTGAAGGGACGACGATCACAGCAAAAGGGGGAACCAACGCTCTCGCGGTCATAGCCATGGCGGATGAGGGCGGCTTTCTGAATGCCCCGGATGTGTACATGGACAAGATCGCTGTCGGTGGCGGTCTGCCCGACGGCGTGGTCGATATCGATGCGAGTCCGCTTGAAAATCTGAAGAACCTCGCCGCAGCCAAAGATAAGAAAATAGCGGATCTGGTAGTGTGCATCCTCGATCGTCCACGGCATGCCGATTTGATCAAAGCGGTACGCGATTCCGGCGCGCGGATCATGTTGATTTCCGATGGCGACGTATCCGGCGTCATTGCGACCTCCAGCTCGCGGAGCGGTGTCGATATTTACTTGGGTAGTGGTGGTGCGCCCGAAGGCGTCCTCGCCGCGGCGGCCCTACGCTGTATCGGCGGCCAGATGCAAGGCCGCTTGCTGTTCCGCAATGATGACGAGCGCGGCCGTGCCGCGAAATGGGGCATCACGGATCTCGATCGGGTCTATAACTTGCTCGATCTTGCGTCCGGCGATGTAATGTTCGCAGCGACGGGTGTGACCGATGGGACCATGGTGCGCGGGGTTCGGCGCAAAGGCGGCGGCGCTTTTACCGAGTCCATCGTGATGCGCTCCAAGAGCGGTACGGTGCGCAAAATCAGTTCTGAACACGACTTTACCCGCAAAACCGGGTTCCGTTTCGCCGAGGAATGACCGCGCCAGCGTCGGCGTTTCTAGGGGTTGAGCGCTCCGTCAGCGGTAAGCGCTGGCGCGCGCGCGGTGACGATGACCGGCTTGCACTCGCACTCTCGCAGCGCTTCGATTTACCGGAAGCTGTCGGGCGTGTCATGGCGGCGCGAGGTATTCTTTTAGAAACAGCGGAAGCGTTTCTTAATCCCTCTCTGAAAGATCAGCTTCCTGATCCTTCCCATTTAAAAGATATGGACGCTGCTGTAATGCACCTTGTCGCTGCCGTCCAAGGTGGGGAAACGATCGGTATTTTCGGCGATTACGACGTCGATGGAGCAACCGCTTCCTCCCTGCTGTCGCGATTTATTTCGGCAGCTGGAGGCAGCACGAGGATTTACATCCCGGACCGCATGAAAGAGGGCTATGGGCCGAACGCACCAGCGTTGAGGGCGCTGGCAGCGGAAGGTGTCGCTGTCATCGTGACGGTAGATTGCGGCATTACGGCATTTGAACCTCTGGAAGCGGCCGCTTCGGAGGGAATCGAGGTTATTGTCGTCGATCACCATGTCGCCGAGCCCCGGCTGCCGCCAGCGCTGGCGGTCATCAACCCCAACCGTCTCGACGACGATAGCCCGCATGGTCAGCTTGCGGCGGTTGGTGTGGCGTTTCTCTTGGCGGTCGCGATAAACCGCGGGCTGCGCGAAGCGGGGTGGTATAAAGAAAGGAACGAGCCGGACCTGCGTAGTCTGCTTGATCTGGTCGCCTTGGGCACGGTTTGTGACGTCGTCCCGCTGACTGGTCTCAACCGCGTTTTCGTGCGTCAGGGCCTTACGGTAATGGCGCGGCGGCGAAATATCGGAATCTCAGCGCTGGCGGACGTCGCGAGCATCAGCGAAGCCCCGGAGGCCTATCATGCCGGATTCGTACTGGGACCACGCGTCAATGCGGGCGGTCGTGTTGGTGAGGCAGGGTTGGGCGCGGCCCTTCTGACGACTGCAGATCCGGATGAAGCGAAATCGATCGCGAAGCAACTCGACGATTACAATCGGGAACGGCGTGCTATCGAGACGATGTGCCTTGAAACGGCAATCAATCAGGTGGAGGCGGATATCGAGGCGGGCGCGCTGGACGATGGCTTGGTCTATGTTGCCGCGGATGGCTGGCACCCTGGTGTCATTGGGATCGTCGCGAGCCGCTTGAAGGATCGCTATAACCGACCTGCATGTGTCGTTGCATTCGAGGACGGCATTGGGAAAGGTTCGGGCCGCTCTATTCGTGGTGTTGATTTGGGATCTGCCGTGGTTGCCGCGCGGCAGTCCGGACTGTTGAGGAATGGTGGCGGACATCCAATGGCGGCAGGGTTTACGGTTGACCGAAACGCGAGCGACGACTTCCGCACATTTCTTGCCGAACGGATCGCCGACAACATCGGCACTGACGGAATCGTATCGGAGCTCGGTATTGATGGGACAATTCAGCCGGGAGGGGCCAGTGTCGACTTTATCGAATCACTTGAGCTACTGTCGCCATTCGGTGCCGGAAATGCGCGACCGCGGTTCGTATTTCCGGCTGCGCGTATTTTGAAGGCCGATGTTGTCGGACGTGATCATGTCCGCTGTTTCATCGGTGGCGAAGATGGTGCGCGGATCAAGGGAATTGCGTTTCGAGCAGTAGAACAGCCCCTTGGCGAGACCCTCTTGGCGTCGGGTGGCATGCCCTTGCATATTGCAGGACACTTGCAGCGTGACCGTTGGCGGGGCCGAGACGAGGCTCAGCTTATTATCGAAGATGCCGCGCGACCGAGTTAAGCGTTAGGCCTTCAATCGGGTCGCGACCTGCGCCATCTCATCAACGACGCGAACGGTTTGAGCTGCGGATGAGTATGCGCGCTGCGCAACGATCATATCCGCGAATTCCCGAGCGAGATCGACCGTAGATTCCTCGACGCTGTTGGGTGCGAAAAAGGCAAACTCGGAAACATCGGCTTCAACGAGCCGAACATCGCCGGAATTAGGGTTGAGCAGGAAATTCGTACCTTGCTCGGTCGTAAGTTGATTCTCGGCTCTGACCAGTGCGACGGGTAGCTTTGCGATGCCTGAGGTCAAGCCGTTGGAGAATTCGCCGATTACCTCGCCGGCGGCGTTAAATGTGAAATCGACCAAAGTACCAGCCGTATTGCCATTTGCGCTCACGACACCCGGTGAGAAACCACCTCCGAATTGGGTCATCCCGGAGAAATCGACGGCGATGTTACTGGCTGCTGCGGCTGCAGGATTGGTCCATGTAATCCCGACGGCAAGGTTTGTGGGGGCGACTATATTGCCAGACGCATCGAACGTCATCGTCGACGGCGTGCCGGCGGTCACCGTGCCATCCACTGTTGCTACGGTAACGTCCCACGTGTTTGGGGCTGCATTTTTCGTGAAATCTACGACAACCGCATGGGGATTGCCCAAATCGTCGAAGACACCGAGGGAAAGGTCGAAATTCGTGCTGGTAGCCGAGCCGGCAGGAAGGTTGGCAGTTAAGATCGCAGTCGTCGAGGCTACGGCAGCGGAGGCAGAGGCGCCGGCGTCGACTCGAATTGGCTGCAGGCCGCCGATGTCCGTACTCACGCTGAAACCACCGGCACCGTCGCTGGGCCAGCCAAGAACGAAATTTCCATTTTGATCCCCGAGAAACGCCTGCTCTGCACCCGCCGCGCCCACAATGAGTCGATCGAGCGAGCCGGCGCGCGTCAGTTGGTTTTCCCCGGTGAGATCTTGCAACGTGTTCGTCACCAAAAATCCCGTTCCGACAAGGGCGATATCGAGGCTGCGGCCGGTCCCGAGGATGCTGCCCTGATGTTCAACCAAATTGCGTGTTCTGGACGAGGTGCCGCTGAATTGTTCGAAGATCGACCCCGTCCCCTTATGAACCATGTCGGCGAATTGCGTATCGGTTGCCTTGTAGCCGTTCGTCGTCAAATTGGCGATGTCCTGGCTAATTCCCGAGAACGCCTCGGTATGAGACCGAAGGGCGGAAATCCCTGATGCGAAAAGGCCGAAACCCGTCATTACGCGATATCCTTAACCGAAATGATACTTCAAAATCATGTTCTGGCATTCCTTGATGCAAATGGGATGCCATCAAGCGTGTTCCGGGAAAAGCAGGAGAATCAATAGATTCACGGGAATCTTCTCGCAATTCGAGGTGTCGATGAAGGCAGAAATATCCAGAATCGGGCAACAGTTGCCGAGTATGCGAAATCTCATTCATTTGAAGGCTTCGCAGGGGTTGACCTAGCGCCTCGCGCTCATTAAATCTGCGCCTCGGACGTCCCCATCGTCTAGAGGCCTAGGACACTGCCCTTTCAAGGCGGCAACACGGGTTCGAATCCCGTTGGGGGCACCACTTTCTTGAAATGAATGGCTTAAGCGGGCCGCCCCTTACATTGAGAGGCCTGCGAATGATGGCGTTCGCAGCTTCATAGGCCTGACGCCGCGATGTTCTGTCTTAACGGTTCAGGAAATGCAACGGCACACCGGGATCGGGCCAATCGGTCGCTATGAGCCGCCCGGCACCCGAGAGGGTAATATACGCGGTTCTTAGGTCTTCGCCGCCGAAACAGATGTTTGTTGGGAAAGGATCTGGCATTTCCAGGTCTCTGCAGGACTTCCCGTCCGGCGAGATGATGGTGATCGCGCCGGGGATCGAGCCGATGCAGATATTGCCGGCGCCGTCGACCGCCAGTGAATCGAAAAGATGATAACCGTCCGGGTTGGCTAGTAATCGCCCCCGCGTCCAAGGGGCCGGTCCCGGTGTCTTGTCGATTTCGCCTGGTCCCGTGATTTCGTATGCCCAAAGCCGTCCGGTTGGCGTTTCTGCCGCATAGAGGGTCTTGCCATCAGGTGAAAGGCCGATGCCGTTTGGCGCATCCATATAGCGGACAACCTGCCGGATCATCGAGCCATCTGTGTGGGCGTAGAAGATGCCGCCCTTATCGCGGCTATGCTGACGGCTTTTGCCGTGGTCGGTGAACCACATGCCGCCGCTTTCGTCGAAAACGATGTCATTGGGCGCGCGAAGCGGTTCCCCATCGCAGTCGCGATACAAAACCTCGCTCTTGCCGGTATCCAACTCAACGGCCTCGATCCAACCCGATTGTGCGTCGTCCGCAGCGTGTCCTGGCAGTAGCATCCCATCGCGCTCGTGAAATACCATGCCGCCATTGTTGCAAACGTAGCAACGGCCGTCGGGACCGATTGCGGCCCCGTTCGGCCCCCCACCAGTTTCGGCGACAACGGACTTGCCACCATTGGGCGTTACCTTAGTCAAACGGCCGGCTTCGATTTCGACGAGAATTACACTACCATCCGGCAAGGCGATTGGTCCTTCCGGGAACCGCAACCCGCCGGTAATCTCGCGAATTTCAGTCATCATGGTTTACCCCTTAATCCAGTCACCGATATCACTGTCCCAGGGCGCGCCGATGCCGCGCTCGCGGAGCTCGTGCCGGGCGATTTCGTTCTTGGTCATTGTGCGAGGAAATTCAGCGACATATTCCACGTAGCGCGGCACCTTGAAGAACGCGATGCGTTCCTTGCACCACGCGACGAGTTCGGCGGGATCGGGACGTTCCATGGCATCGGAGAGTTGCACATAGATTTTGATATCTTCTTCGCCGATATCCGATAAGACGCCAACAGCCGCACAATCGACGACGGCTTCATGTGCCGTCATGGCCTTTTCGACTTCGAAGGCAGAGACGTTTTCGCCGCGGCGGCGAATCCAATGTGCTTCTCGGCCCACGAAATAGACATAGCCTTCGTCATCGAGATAACCAAGATCGCCGGAGTGGTACCAAAGGTTTTGCCAGGCAGCGAGGGTCTCTTTCGGTTTGTTAACGTATTCAATCATGTAGGTGTTTGGGACCTTCGGCCGGAACAGGATCTGCCCTTGCGTATTGGCCGGTACCGGGTTGTCGTCAGGGTCGACGATCAGGACTTCTGCCCAGCCATGCGGTCGCCCACAGGAACCGATGCGGCGGTCGTGCATACGTTCACTGCACATCAGCACACCCATTTCCGTCATTGAGTACACTTCGAGCATCGGCGCGCCGAAACGCGCCTGGAATTCGTCGCGCAATTCACGGCGGACCTGACTCGATGCGATTCCGACACCGACCCTTACCTTGTGCGTTTTATCGAGTTCCGATTCCGGGCGACGCAGCAGCACTGCCATCATCGTCCCCAACGGGTCAATCACCGTGGCTCCGTATTTATGGACGATGTTCCAGTAGTTCGACGCACTAAACCATTTATCCATGATCCCGGTCATGCCGAGATAGAGCGGGCTGGTGATCGCAAACTGCTGACCGCCAATATGAAAGAAATGGGAATTGGCGTAGTGCACATCCTCTTCCGTTGCTTCCGCAATCTCCTGATAGCGTATGGCGGCGGCGATGTAGTAGAGATGCGACACCAGAACGCCCTTCGGCATACTGGTGCTGCCGCCGGTATAAACGATCGCCATCGGGTCCGTACCCTTGACCTCTATATCCGGAAGCGTTTCCTCGCTTTGCAACAGATCGTTCAGCGGTCGTGCACCCGGAACGACTGCCTCGTCGCCGTGGACCAATGTGTCCGGCTTGAAATTAAGTTCCGGTGCCGCCTCGTTGTAGGCCGGGGCCAATTCCTCATCGACCACGAGCATCTTGGCGCCAGTGTCGTTTAGGCTATAGGTGAGATCGTCTTTCAGGAGAGACACGTTCAGTGGCGCGTAAATTGCGCCGATCTTGGCGCAGCCGAACCAAATCAGGGCCTGCTCTACCGCATTGTACATGAAGGTCGCGACCACATCGCCATGTCCGATACCGCGTGCAATCAGACTGTTGGCGACCCTGTTGGAAAGGCGATCGAGATCGGCATAGGTCAAAGTGATGTCGCGGCAAATCAGGAAAGGTTTTTCGCCATAGGACGCTCGCAGGACGACCAGATCGCGCAGTGTTGTCGCGTGTGGCGTATGTCCCATTATGTCGATCATGTCTTCGCTTTCCTCTGCTTGCGCTCGGGCGGTTCACCGATATCGGGCATGCCGACGATCCCCGCAGCATTCAACAGGCTGATGGCCTCGTCGTCGAGAGCCAGAATTTGCCTTAATACGTAATCATCATCTTCGCCCAGCAAGGGGGCGGTTTTTCGGATCTCTGGGCGTTGGCCGCCGACGCGCCAGGGAGCGGCGACCAGCATTTCGTCGCCTGTGTAAGGATGGTTCGACGGTAGCCAACCGGAGCAATCGGCGAATTCCGCTGCGCTATCTGTTTCGTCGAGTTCGAGCAACGCCGCCACGAAGCCGCCGAGCTCGTGGCAATGCTGTTTCGCCTCATTGAATGTCTTGAGCTCGAACGCGCGCTTCAAGCTGGCATCATCGGCGAATGCATCGTGCGGGATGCTGACGGCGATATATCTGCCGTCACTTGTGGCTAAGATTACGTCCCGTGTGTTTTGAGGTGCGGCGGCGGCGACAAGCGTTGCAGTGGCTTCGATCTGCGAAAGATCGATCTGCCTTCCTTCGTCGCCTTCGTCGACCGCCAAGATGCCCGCAAGAGCGGCCAGTACACCAAACAGAGCCGCATTTGGGTCGCTGATCGAGAAGGTGGGGGATCCCAAGAACTCATCTCCATCCCGGATCAGCGTTTCCGCACCACCCAACGCGCTCAAGACCAGACCGTAGGAGCGAAGGTCTTGTACCGCGGAGCCCCGACCCGGACCGCTCATGGAGAGTTGCACTAGATTGGGATTGGCGTCAGAGAGCGTATGGGCACCGAGTCCGAGCCGTTCCATTGTGCCGACCGTGAAATTTTCGATGAGGAGGTCCGACTTGGCCGCAAGGTGTATTGCCGTCTCAAGTCCTTCGCCGGTTTTAAGGTCCACCGTTAGCCCAACCTTGTTGCGATTGAGGCTGTGAAAATAAATCGAAGATTCGATACGGACTCTTTCGTCCATCTTGCCGCGTTCGGTTTCCAAACCGCGCGTGCGATATAAATCAAAACGCTTTGGCGCTTCGACTTTGACAACTTCCGCACCCAGGTCGGCCAAAATTTGTCCGGCCATCGGACCGGACCAGACCCAGCACAGCTCCATGCAACGCAACCCTTCAAGTGGTGCTGTTGCCGACTCGGTTTCCGATGAACGCGATTGTGGCTGTGTTCGCCCGCCACCAAGCGGTTTTGCCAGGAAGGGCATTTGGGGTGTTCCCTGGGAGACAAAGCCATCACGAAAAACATTGCGCTCACGGGCTTCGGTCTCGGTAAAAACCGGTGCAATTACCGCTCCTTCGGCCAAGCCTCGCTGAAGCAATTCATCGCGACTAGAGGCAGACAATGTTTGCTCCAGCAGCGTGTCTGCTTCAGCACTGTCATAGGCAACTTTGAATGGGTTTTCGAAGCGCTCCGCCCGCGCCCATTCCGGGTCGCCAAGTGCCTTGCGGATCTGCACCCAGTCCCGGCGCGAGCGGCCCAGAATGGCGACATGTCCGTCCTTGCAGGCAAAGAAACCCATCGGAAAGATGCCGCCATGGTCGACGCAGAGTCTGCCATTGCGGTGCCAGATCCGGCTTCTTTCTTCCGCGTCGCCGGAATTCTGCAGCGAAAAGGCGCGTAACACGTCCGCGGCAGAAACATCATAGATGACTTGTTTTTCCACCGGATCGCCTTTGGCCCGAAATAACTCCGCCAGCGCGAGGATCGCGCCATACGCGCCGCACCATTTTTCCGGCATATCGGCAGGCAGCGGTACGCCTGGTTTGTCTGGGTGTCCGATTACGGCTGAAGCGCCAGAGATCGCGCTTGCCATTGTACCGCTTCCCGGTCGTCCCACTTGGAAGTCCCACAAGCGGATAACGCACCGTGCCGCAGGGAACGGGTCGCTGCCCCCCGTAATAACAATGCCGCTCTGTGCGACGTCGTCTCCGAGTTGGCATCCTAAAAGTGACAGCCAATGTTCTGCGTAGTGGGCGGATTTGTTCGACGCTTCAACGCTAACCGCCCGGCTTGATTGAAGGGGAATGGACCGAGACGCTGCTGCCATTCCGTTAGCTGTCCGGTCGCAGCGGCAGCGGGACCGGGCCATCCGCTTGCGAAGGCAGCGCGACGACAGCCTTGCCGAGCGCGGACAGTTTGTCCTTCTGGTTTCGCGCCTCGACGTCAATATCGATGAGTTTTACCGTGTCCTGTTCCCGTTTTCCGGTCACGGTACCGCGCCACCAAATCGTATCGCCAACCAGATTGGGGCGACGGACCGAAACATTGAGCCTATGCAGGAAACCGTGGTCACCGATCCAATTGCTGAGCATGTGCTGGGCCCAGGATATGCGCTGCGGTCCGACATCGTATGCTGCGCCCATACCGACATCGCGCGCCGTCGCGGCTTCCAGATGGCCGCGGCCGGCCGCATCCTTCGCGCCTGTCGCCGGATTAATATGATAATCGTCATGCCGCCGCCGATAACGCAGCGCGTCGCCATGCGCGCCGCCGTAATGCAGCGCGCCTTGCGTGGCCGAATACCAGGCCAGGATATCGGCAATCGAAAGAGGACCCTTAACGACAGCAGGCACACTGTCGCCAATCGACACATTTTCCCAGTAGAGCAGGCTCGCGCCTCGGCGTTTTTCTCCGAGAACTTGCTGTTCTATATCCGCCAGTTCTTCCGGTACGTAGCGTACATTTCGTGCATCTTCGTTGCCGTCCGAGGACACGCCTTCGCCACGCGGCGTGCGGGCGCAATGCCCTGTCGCAGTGGCGATGTGATTGCCGTTCGATGTGTAATACCGAACTTCCCCGGTCTGCAGTACCCAGCGGGAGAAGCGTCGGCCGGATTTCTCTTCCTGGTTCGTAAGTTCTGCTTCAACTCTGAAAGTGTCATCAACACGAATATGATCGTACCAAGTGAAATCCGTCCCCGCGTAGATCCACTGCACGCCCGGCAATTTCGGCGCGACAATCGTCGAGTCGATTGCATACAGAATGCAGGGAGGCGCGACTAAGGAGCCAGTTGGAGAGGCCTCGGCATAGTCCGTATCAAACCAAAGAGGATTGTTGTCACCGATTCCCCAGGCGAAGTGCTTGATGGCATCTTTCGTTGCGGTTTCGATCCACTGCATGCGTGATCGCCGCAACGGCTGACCGATCAGTTCTGCAGCCGCTGCCAACGCGTCGTCGGTAATTTCGCCCCAAGCCATGATCCAACTTCCGCGAAATCAGGCTACGGCAGCGTTCGGCGTGGGCTTGCCCTGCACATGTGGCAGGACTTCCTTGGAGAAGAGCCGCAACATGTCGATCGTTTGTTGCTTCCCATAATAAGGTGGGTAATGCACCATGATGGATGTCGTTCCCGCATCACGGAATTCCTCGATACGCCGGATTACGGTATCGGGTGAACCGTGCAATATCGTTGTTTCTGCCAACATGTCGTAGGCGAATTGTTCTTCGTTTTCCTTTTCCGTTACGTCGCCCAGATAGCCGCCCGCATTGACGCCGGACATGAATGTTTTCATGTGGTGCGTAATGCCCGCTTCGCTTTCCTCTTTCGCCTTGGCGTCCGTCGAGGCGACGTATACCATGCGCACGACATCGACACGCCCAAAGGCCGGATTCTTGTTCAACGGGTCCGGCGCCTCGTGCATATGGCTTTTATACAGTTCGACATTCTCGCGGATTTTGTCGACGGACGAGAGCGAGGACTGCATCAGGCCAAAGCCGTTCTTGGCTGCGGTGACAATGGAATTGTCCGTGCCGGCACCCATAAAGAAGGGCGGATGCGGTTGCTGAACCGGCTGCGGGAAAATTTCGTATTGCTCGTCCATTTTGAATTTGAAGAACTTGCCGTCCGCCTGCACGCGCTTTTTGTGAAACCCATCGAGAATCAACGGGATGGCCTCGGCCTGCCGTTCCCGGCGGCTCTCGAAATCAACGCCCAGCCCTTCGAATTCATAGGGCCGATAGCCTGATCCAAGCCCCAGTTGGAAGCGGCCGTTGCTCAGAATGTCGATGAATGCCGCATTCTCAACAATTCGCAGCGGGTGGTGCAATGGCACCACCATGACCGCCGCACCGAGCTTGATACGCGACGTTTTGGCTGCAAGGTATGCCAGATAACTGAACGGGTCAGGCATGATCCCGTACTTGTTGGAGAAATGGTGCTCGGCGATCCAAACGCTGTCAAAACCGAGCTCTTCCGCTTCGATAATTTCACGCGTGACACGCTCATGGATATCGTGGTGCGGATAGGTTTCCGACTCCGGATCGGGATGGGATGTGAACAATATTCCAAATTCCATAAAGTTTTCCCCTGTCGCCAATTCTCCATGTTCAAATACCACCAATTCCTATTTAGGCGATATCTAGCGATAGTATGTCATTGCGAATTTGTTGTGTATATGCAATCTTTATTGTCTATAGACAATTTATGGTAACGATTTTGATTCTTCAGCCCGAGGTCAAAAAGCCCGTCGTTGCTGTCCGGCGCGCCGCACGGATTATGCGTTATCTCGGCAGAAGCGATAGCCCGGTCGGGGTGAACCAAATCGCACGAGACCTCGACATAATCCCGAGTACTTGCCTCCACATACTTCGCACGCTCGCTCAGGAGTCGATGGTGACCTTCAATGCAACGACCAAGCAGTATCGCCTCGGCCATGCTGTCTTGGGGCTTGCGCGCGACTCGCTCGCCAAAAGCACTTTCGTACAGGAGGCGCGGCCGCATCTACAGGACCTCGCCGACCGGCACGGCGTTACCGTTACCGCAGCGGAGCTGGACGCAAACGAACACATGGTCGTCGTCGCCCTGGCGCGGGCGCCGCAGACATTGAGTATTCATGTCGATGTAAGTAGCCGGTTTCCGGCCCTCATCAGCGCGAGCGGCCGCTGCTACGCCGCGCTGTCGGACTGGCCGGAGGATAAACTTTCGCAGAAATTCGACGCGTTACCCTGGGAAAACCCACCGGATTACAATACTTGGCTCGCCGAAGTATCGGCGGCGGGGCAGAACGGCTACGCCGTCGATTATGGTAACTATTTACGGGGTTTTCTGGTCACGGCCGCGCCTGTTGTCGACAGTGAAGGGTATCCGACGCGCGCGCTGGCAACTGTCGGATTTCTGAATCAGCTCGATGAGACGCAAGTGCTTGCGCTTGCTCAGGATGTGAAGGCTGCGGCCAGCCAGCTAACGCTTGAGCGGTTTCATTGATCCGCGGAACGATGTCGTTCTTGGGAGGTAGGGTATGACTCGAACCGTGATCGACGGCGGCTTCGTCGTTACGATGCAAAACCGCGATGATGTAATCAAAAACGGCATCGTCGCATTCGAAGACGACCGGCTGGTGTATGTTGGCGAGAGATCAGCATTCGATGCGGATTCATTTGCCGCAGAGCGCGTGATCGATGCGCAGGGCAGGGCGGTTCTCCCGGGCCTCGTTAATACGCACATACACCTAATAGGCGCCTACCTGAAGGGTATAACCGAAGACGTGCCTGGCACGGCGGCGGGCCTGTTCAATCGCGCCTTGCCGATCCTCGCCGAATGCCGGGACCCCGACGATGTGTATTTCGGCAGCCTCGCGCATGCGATCGAAATGGTGATGACCGGTACCACGACCTTGGTCAATACATGGCACAAGGAAATGAATATCGCGCCGGCGGTTCGTGATCTTGGTATCCGCGCCAGCCTCAGCGAATTTCTCGTAGAGATTGGATTTACTGGGCTGGATGCGAAAACAACCGAGAGGCCGTGGCGTACGGAACGGCTAAACCGAAGTATGGATGCGGCAGTCGAACTCTTCGAGACCTGGCACGGCAAGGAGGAAGGTCGCATTACCACGCGTATTTCACCGGGTGGCCCCGGCTACATGTCCCTGGACGGTATGGCACGCAGCCGGGAATTGGCGGACAGGCTTGGATTGGGAATCAATGTTCATATCGCCGAAGTCCCGGGCGAAACTGAATTCGCAGAGTCGCTTTACGGTAAACGACCGATAGAGATCGGTGTCGAGACCGGCGTATTGGGGCCGGATGCGATAGCCATCCATTGCGTCTTTTTATCCGATAGCGATATCGACGCCCTTGCCGTAAGCGGTGCAACGATGTCGCACACCAGCTATCACGTTGCGAAACGCGGCTACTTCCCACCGATGGAGAAAGTGTATCCGACTGGCATGAACGTATCGCTCGGTAGCGATTGGTGCTCGAACGATTTATGGCACTATATGCGCGCGGCGGTTCTCATTCCCCGGACGTTGACCGGTGATGTTGGTATGCAGTCCGGTTACGACGCCTTGGAATTGGCCACGATGGGCGGTGCCCGCGGGCTTGGCCTCGATGATCAGATCGGGTCGCTCGAAGTCGGGAAGAAGGCGGATATCATTCTCGTCGATGTATCCCGCCCTTGGTTGATGCCGATCCGAATGGAGAATTTTGCGTCCAACCTCGTCTACAATGCGAATGGCAGCGATGTTACGGACGTTTTTGTCGATGGCCGGGATATCGTGCGGGACCGCGAAGTCGTAACGGTGGATCGGGTCGAAGTTTTTGCAGAGGTTCAAAAGCGCGCCGAACTGATATGGCAAAAGGCGGAAAAGAACTTTTGACCGGCAGTTTGTGAAATGGGTTAACCGGAATAGGCTGGGATGGATTTCTGCAGGCGCGAACACTGCAGCATTGTAATGCAATGACGGAAAGGTTGAACGATGAGCGATTTTTTGCCTGAAGATCCGGCGGAACTTCCGCCTGACCGTTGGGCTCGGATGGGATTGTCGGTGTCGGAATATAAGGAAGTGCGTGCCCGCAAGTTGGCGCATGAAGCGCGCGCGCCGGCGGTCGGCGATATGGCGCCGGACTTTGTCGTGGAGCGCCTGTACGTCGATAGGAAGCGGACCGGTGATATGTTCCAACTGTCACAGACGCGCGGCGCGCCGGTTGCACTGATCTTTGGGTCTTATACCTGACCGCCTTTTCGGCAACACGCCGTGCGCGTGAACGAAATCTACCGCGAATTTCAGGACCGTATGGACTTTTATCTTGTTTATATTCAGGAAATTCATCCTGCCGATGGTTGGCAGGTACCGGCAAATCTAAATGAGGGCGTGTTGTACGAACAGCCGACGACGGCGGATGATCGCGCCGAAATGGCCGGCGTGTGTATGTTGAACCTTAAGTTTGAGATGCCGATGCTACTCGACAATATGGACAACGAAGTCGACCTCAAATACGCGGCCCTGCCGGAGCGGCTCTATGTCATCGGTCCTGACGGAAAGGTCGCATATCGAAGTGAAATGGGACCGTGGGGCTTTGACGCGGAAGCCTGGTGCGCGGCGATTAAGACGCAGGTTTCAGATTAGAACCTACGCAGCCGATTCAGTGTCCCATGATTTGACTTCGCCGACATGTTTTACGTCATAGAGATGGGTCAGGCCGTCGAACAACTCCATGAACTGTTGTTTCGGCATCGAAGCGCCAAAATGGTCGACATACCATTTCCATAAATTGATGCCATGTGCGGCATTTGAAACGCTAGAAGCGAGTGAAAGATAAGACGCGTCAGAATTCTGAAGAAATTCCATGAACGCCTGTGGGCGATCATCATGGACGAACTTGTTATAACTTTCTTCGTACTCCTTCAGAACGGTATTGGCTTCGACGTAGCCCATTCGCATCTTATCGCGCAGCTTGTCGCGTAACCCTTTAATTCGACGTTCTTCGTCGGGGGTCAAGTTTGGGAAGTCTGAGGGATAACACAGTCCGTTATCTCCAACCCATTGGAAATACGCCTTTAAATCGCTGGTTATGGCCGCAAAGCGAACTTGGTAATAACAAACGGCTTTCCAGGCGAAGAATACTTCCGGTGCTCGGTCGGGCTCAATTTGCATGGCTTTGATAAACGGTTCGATACCCTCGATATCCGTAGCCTGCCATATCTTCATCAAGAACTCTTCTACCTGCTGTTCTTGTGCTGCACTTTTTGTGCTTTCACCACCGCTGACAGCTTTCGTAACGAGACGGGAAATTTTTTCCCGGATCGGTTCCCGGATTGCCTCCCACTCTTCTTGCGATATCGCGAAGTACGACTCGTGAATCGCGTCGCTGACTCCCAATTGGTCGGCTTTGCTCTTGAAGATGAAGGGGTCAAGGCTGTGCAGGGACGCGAGCATATGGACTATCCGCAAGTCTTCGGCGATCCGCGTCATCATCTCCTTGGTCGCGGCGCCGTTGGAGATTTTAAAGGCAAGGGATTTCTGAAACCCTTTGTCACCGAAACCAATCGACTCGCCGCCCTCGTAGACGTCTTCAAAGTCGTAGGGAAAATAGATTGTTGTATCAATTGTTGGAGGACCTTCGGATGCCGGTCCGGTCCCTTCAAACCGTTTGAAAATGACGGTTTTGTTCATGACGTCGGTCTTAAACAGTTTGCCGACTGGGTCATTGTCGTCGATGGTTTTCCCGATCGCATAGCAGTCCAAGGCAATCGATCGACCTGATTCAATGATATTACGGAGTTGCGAGCGCGCCATGGACATGGGGATATCGTCTTTCCTGATAGGACGGTGAATGCCGTACAAAATCTAAACCGGAAGATTGTCCAAGAGTGTTTTAGATTTCGTTAACCAGGAAGCTATTTAGAGCGGCGCAAAAAAATAGCGCCACCGAAGTAGCGCTATTTTCCGCGTAGGTTTTCTTCCAGTGTAAGGCGGGGCGGCGAAAACCGCCCTGTTGATTTTAGTCGTCGCCGGCACCATTCGATGCCTCGATCGCGGCCAGAACCTTCGGCGGTGACATCGGCAGGTCCGAGAATCGGATATCGAGTGCGTGGGAGACAGCATTCGTAATCGCGGCCATCGGCGGGATGATTGGCGTCTCACCGATCCCACGTACACCGTAGGGGTGGGTCGGATTGGCGACCTCAACGATAATCGTGTCAATCATCGGCACGTCCGACGCAACGGGAATGCGATAATCCAGGAACCCCGGATTTTGCAGCTTTCCGTCATCGCCGTAAATGTACTCTTCATTTAGCGCCCAACCGATACCCTGCACGGCGCCGCCTTGGAATTGCCCTTCGACATAGCCAGGGTGGATCGCCTTGCCGGCGTCTTGCGCCACAGTGTAACGAAGAATTTCGACATGCCCGGTTTCGGGATCGACTTCGACATCGACGAGGTGCGTGCCGAAGCTTGGTGCCGCCCCCTGCGCATTGATTTGCGCATGGCCGGCAATTGGGCCGCCGGTCTTGTTGGCGAGCTTGGCGAGATCTGCCAGTGATAGCGGGTCGAAGTCGCCGGCGTTTGCCCCAGCAGGCTTCGCATGGCCGTCATCCCATTCGACGGCTTCAACCGGAATTTCCCAGTATTTTGCCGCACGGCCGCGCATCTCGGTTTTCGCGTTTGTTGCGGCTTCGACGGCGGCGAGGCCGTTTGAAAAGGTCGCGCGGCTGCCGCCGGTCAGGAAGGTGAAACCGAGCGATGCCGTATCGGCGATGATCGGCCGCACCTTTTCAAGTTCGATGCCAAGTTCGTCCGCCACCATCATGGCAAGCGATGCCCGCGAGCCACCAATATCTGGCGTGCCGGAGAGAACGTTAACGGTGCCATCTTCGTTGACATTGATTGTCACGCAAGTTTCACCGCCAATGTTGAACCAAAAGCCGGATGCGACACCGCGGCCCTGATTTTTGCCGAGCGGCGCCTTGTAATGATCATGATCGCGTGTCGCTTCCAGGGTCTCGACAAGACCGACCGGGCCGAATTTTGGTCCGTAGGCGGCGCGGGTGCCTTCCTTCGCCGCATTCTTGAGGCGCATATCGATCGGGTCCATGCCGATTTTGTCCGCGATCTCGTCGATCACGGCTTCTACGGCGTACTCTGAAATCGGTGCGCCCGGCGCACGATAGGCGGCAACTTTTGGCCGGTTCGTGACGACGTCATAGCCTGTCACGTGAACATTCTCGAGATCGTAGGGCGCGAAGGCACACATCGCACCCGGCTGCACGGGCGAACCCGCGAATGCGCCGGCTTGATAATGCAGTACTGCCTGTCCTGCGGTGATCGTGCCATCTTTCTTGGCGCCGACCTTGATGATCATGTTGGCGCCGGATGTCGGTCCGCTGGCACGGAAGATTTCTTCCCGCGTCATCGACATTTTGACCGGCTGGCCGGCCCGTGCTGACAGGGCAAGCGACAAGGGCTCAAGGTAGACGACTGTTTTGCCGCCAAAACCGCCACCGATTTCCGAGGATGTGACCCGGATTTTGGAAATATCCATGCCCAATAATCGTGAGCAGTGCGCGCGAACGACGTAATGCCCCTGTGTGGTGCACCACAGTTCGGACTGTCCGTCCTCCGAAACGCTCGCGATACAGGCATGCGGTTCGATGTAACCCTGATGCACGGGCTTGGTATTGAATTCGCGTTCCACAACGACGTCGGCATCTGCAAACCCGGTTTCGACGTCGCCGACGGCAATCTCAAGCCGTTTGGCGACGTTTGACGCTTTCGTCGGCTTTGGATCAACACCGTCCGTGAACATATCTTCGTGGAGAATGGGTGCGCCGTCTTTCATGGCGTCGACGACATCAATGACGTGCGGCAGGACTTCGTAATCGACTTCGATGAGTGCAAGCGCTGAATCCGCGACCGCTGATGTCGTTGCCGCAACGGCGGCAACCGCGTGGCCATCGTACAAAACCTTGTCCTGCGCCATCACGTTACGCGCGACGTCATGATAATTGACCTGCATTTCGCCGGCGGGAAGGAGTTCCGTCGTCTGTTTCAGGAATGCGTCAGCGGTGATGACGGCTTTGACGCCAGCAAGTGCTTCGGCCTTGGACGTGTCGATGGATTTGATCCGCGCATGGGCATGCGGGCTTCGCAAGACCTTGCCGATAATCATGTTCGGCATGTTCAGATCGGCACCAAATTTAGCGCGGCCCGTAACCTTGTCGACCCCATCGGGACGCGGCGCGCGTGTACCGACATATTTCAAATTTCTTGACTGACCGTTGCCTTGCCCCGTCGCCATACTTCAATCTCCCGAATTAAGAGGCCGCACACAGGCGGCCAGTCCATTAATGATATGGTGCGCACAGGCCTCTCCGCCAAGGAAACGCTCGGCAGGCAGGCCGCGCACTTTCCAGCATTTTATCGTTTGCTGGGGGGGTGCGTCGACACTTTCTTGAAATCTATTTTTAGTTGTGTGCTTGGCGCATAAGATATTTGTGCAAAAGGGCGTTGGAATCGGCGTTAGGTCGCGCTTTCCTGCTCTAATACGACGTCGTATCCCCAGAGCGTTTTCAGGTGCGCCAGGACCATGTCCCGGTTCCGCTCCTCCAGTGGAATCCCGTCTCGCATGGTATGTTTCAGGCGCAATTGCCGATCGCCGAGCAGATCGACGTCGACGATCTGAATATCCGGGTCCAGAACCGCGATATCATAGGATCGTGCGAGTGAAGCGCGGACCTGACGGTAACCGCGTTTATTATGAATAGCCGATATTGAATAGAATTTTTCTTCTGACTGGTCCGTCAAGGTGAAGAGTCGGAATTGCCGCATCAGCTTGGGGCTCAAAAATTGCTGGATAAAGGATTCGTCGCGGTAATTCGACCAGGCATCTTTTAGGACACTGCGCCAATCCACGGATCCCGCGATTTCGGGGAACCACTCCCGGTCTTCGTCGGTAGGATCGACACAAATGCGCCGAATATCTTCCATCATCGCGAAGCCCAGGGCATAGGGATTAATCCCGCCATATCGCTGATCGTCGAAATCGGGCTGCGCCAGCACGTTGGAATGACTATGCAGAATTTCGAGCATCGCGCCCTGCGGCAGTAATCCTTTATCGTAGAGCGCGTTCACGATGTAGAAATGGACGAAGCAGGCACAGCCTTCGTTCATCACCTTGGTTTGTTTTTGCGGGTAAAAATACTGCGCGATGTTGCTGACGATATCCAGCAGATCCCGTTGCCACGTTTTAAGCACGGGACTGTAGCGCTTGATGAAGTGCAACAGGTTTTCCTCTGGCAGGCGCAAGTGCTTTTTGCGTTCCTGCGCGTCTTTTTCTGAATCGTCTATTAGTTCTTTGTCCGCGCCGGGCACGGTTCGCCAAAGATCGTTGAATTCGCGTTCTTCGTGTTCCTGGCGTTCACGCTCGCGCTCTTTCTTCTCCCGCAGGGAGGGTTCCGGCGGGCGGCGGTAGCGATAAACGCCGTGCTCCATGAGGGCGTGCGCGGCGTCCAGTATCTCCTCCACCGCGTCCGGTCCGTGGCGCTCTTCGCATTTGGCGATATAGCCTTTCGCGAATTCAAGATAATCGAGAATACCGTCGGCGTCGGTCCACTGCTTAAACAGGTAATTGTTCTTGAAAAAATGGTTATGCCCGAAGGCGGCATGGGCCATGACCAGCGTCTGCATGGCCATCGTGTTTTCTTCCATATTGTAGCTGATGCAGGGATTGGAATTGATGACGATTTCGTAAGCGAGACCCCGTAGCCCTTTGTTGTAGAGTTTTTCTTCCTGGACGAAATGCTTGCCGAAGGACCAGTGCTGATACATCAGCGGCATGCCGATCGAAGAGTAGGCGTCCAGCATTTGTTCCGAAGAAATGATCTCGATCTGGTTCGTATAGACGTCCAATCCAAGATCGTTCAACGCGATGTCTTCGATCGCATCGTAGGTCCGCTGCATGGTTTCGAAGTCCCAACTGGAACTTTCGAAAAGCGGATCTGCCTTCTTCGCGCGCTTCGCCATCGCGTCAGACCTTTTCGTTCTTTTTTGCGAAGAGTTCACGGAATACCGGGTAGATATCCGCTGGCGTGCTGATCCGCTTCATCGCGAAGTTCGACCAAGACTCATAGACCTGACGATAGGAACGCCATAGCTCCGCGCCTTGCGTTTCGTCCTTGATGATATCCGCTTCACGCTCATCGAGGATTTCGATGTAGGCGAAATACTGGCAGACCGGCATCAGCACTTCATTCAGGAGATCGATACATTTCGCCGAGTCGCCAGAGAAGTTTTCACCGTCTGAGGCTTGCGCCGCATAGATATTCCATTCCGAGGGTGGGTAGCGCTTCGTAAGTACCTTTTGCATCTCGACCAAGGCCGTACTGACGACAGTGCCGCCGCTCTCCCGCGCATAGAAGAATGTTTCTTCGTCGACTTCACTGGATTCGTGCGTATGACGGATAAAGACGACATCAATCCGGTCGTAGCGGCGTTTCAGGAACAGGTGCAGTAGGACGAAGAACCGTTTGGCGAGATCCTTTTCTCGTTCGCCCATCGATGCCGAGGTGTCCATGAGGCAGAACATGACCGCATTGGCATTCGGTTCCGGTTTTGGCTGAAAATAGTTGTAGCGGACGTCGAGAGGGTCGATGTAAGCGATCACACGCTGTTTGCGCTGCAGTTCTTCCAGCGTTTTATGCAGTTCCTTGAGGCGGGCCCATTGCTCGATTGTCGGCTCCGATACCTTTTCGAGTGCAAAGATCTCCTGCCGGAGTTCTTGAATTCCTTCTTCTTTGGGACGTTTTAGGGCCAGCCGGCGTCCCAAACTGCGGCGCATGGTTTGAGTGACGTTGATATTCGCCGGCGATCCGGCCATCGAGTAGCCGGCGCGGCGATACTTGTTCGAAACGACTTCCTTGAGGTGCCGCTTAATGAGGTCCGGGAGTTCGAGATCCTCAAAAAACAGATCGAGGAACTCCTCCCGGGAGAGCGCGAAGACGAACGTATCTTCGGCCTCGCCTTGATCCGCGCCCTCTTTCCCGCCGGCACCGCCACCACCCGCCGGGGGCTTGTCGATCGTGTCGCCGGCCTGGAACTCCTTGTTCCCCGGCATCACACGTTCGCGGTAACCGCCGGTCGCGCCATGCCGGAAGGTCGGCTGGGCGATCCCCTTTGTCGGTATCGTGACCGTCTCACCCTTGTCTGCATCGGCAATGTTGCGGCCTTGGATTGCCTTGTCGACAGCTTGTTTAACCTGCGAGCGTACGCGCTTCAGGAAACGCTGGCGGTTGCCAAGGCTCTTATCCTTCGGATTGAGACGACGGTCGATAAAGTGGGGCATAGCACCCCCTTTCTCTGTAGCCGGACCTAGCCGGCCTTGTTGACCCGCATGTACCACTCAACGAGACGCCGGACCTGCCGTTTGCTGTAGCCACGCTCGATCATGCGCTCGACGAATTCGTGGTGCTTCGCGTCGGTGTCCTTGTCTTTTTTGCTGCCGAAACTGATCACCGGCAAAAGATCCTCGACTTGCCCGAACATCCGTTTTTCAATGACGGATTTGAGCTTTTCGTAGCTGGACCAGTCGGGATTTTGTCCGTCGTTTTCCGCGCGCGCGCGGAGGGCAAACTTGACGACTTCGTTTCGGAAATCTTTTGAGTTCGTTATGCCGGCCGGTTTTTCGATTTTGGCGAGCTCCGACTCCAAGATTTCGCGGTCGTACATCTGCCCAGTGTCCGGGTCTTTGTAGTCCTGATCCTCGATCCACGCGTCGGCATAGGCGATATACCGGTCGAAGAGGTTCTGACCATAATCCCTGTAGGATTCCAGATAGGCTTTCTGTATTTCATGGCCGATGAACTCCGCATAACGTGGCGCCAGTTCGGATTTGATGAAGTCGAGATAGGCGTTTTCGGTGTCCTCGCTGAACTGCTCGCGCTTGATCGCGTTTTCGAGGACATACATGAGGTGTACCGGATCGGCGGCGACTTCGTCGAAGTCGTGATTGAATGTCGCGGACAGAACCTTGAACGCAAACCGCGTACTGACGCCGGTCATGCCCTCATCGACGCCGGCCGTATCCCGATACTCCTGGATGGACTTGGCTTTGGGGTCGGTGTCTTTCAGGTTTTCGCCGTCATACACGCGAAGCTTGGAAATCAGCGTCGAGTTCTCATGCTCACGCAGTCGGGTAAGGACGCAGAACCGACTCATCAGGCCGAGCGTCTCCGGGGCGCATTGCGCTTCACCGAGTGCGCTGTTTTCGAGCAGCTTCTGGTAGATTTTGGTTTCTTCCGTGACGCGCAGGCAATACGGCACCTTGACGACACTGATACGGTCCAGGAAGGCTTCGTTGTTCTTGTTGTTGCGAAATTGCTGCCACTCAGCCTCGTTCGAGTGCGCGACGACGATCCCGTGATAGGGCATGCCGCCGATATTTTCGGTACCCGTATAGTTTTGCTCCTGCGTTGCGGTCAGGAGTGGATGCAGGACCTTGATCGGCGCCTTGAACATCTCCACGAATTCGAGCAAGCCTTGCGTCGTACAGTTAAGGCCGCCGGAATAGCTGTAGGCGTCCGGGTCGTTTTGACTGAGGTGTTCCAGTTTTCGGATATCGAGTTTACCCGTCAGTGTCGAAATATCCTGGTTGTTCTCATCGCCCGGCTCCGTCTTGGCGACGCCGATTTGACGGAGGCGCGAGGGGTGGAGCTTCACGATTGAAAATTTCGAGATGTCGCCACCGAATTCGTCCAGCCGTTTTACCGCCCAAGGCGATATCAGGCCGCTCAATTTGCGTTTGGGGATGCCATATTTGTCTTCGAGCAGATCACCCATCTGTTCGCGGTCGAAGAGGCCGAGCGGCGATTCGTAAAGGGGGCTTATTTCATCACCGGCTTTAAGGACGTAAACCGGCTCGCGCTCCATCAGCGCTTTGAGGTGTTCGGCGAGTGTCGACTTGCCGCCCCCAACCGGGCCAAGCAGATAGAGGATTTGTTTGCGTTCTTCGAGGCCTTGTGCTGCGTGTCGGAAGAAGCCAACGATCCGCTCGATCGTGTCTTCCATTCCGTATAGATCTTTGAAGGCGGGATAACGTTTGATCGTCCGGTTCAGAAAAATCCGGCCCAGTCTCTGATCTGCGCTCGTATCGATAACTTCAGGTTCGCCGACAGCCGCAATCATCCGCTCCGCCGCTGTCGCGTGCATCATCGGATCTTCGCGACACCCTAATAGAAAGTCCTGTAAGCTTAATTCGTCCTGACTTCCACGTTTGTAGAGATCAGTAAAGACATCAAACACTTCCATATTTGCCGACTCCTTTGGTTCTCTATCGCGCTACACACCTCGTCATTGTTCGGTCCTGTCCCATTTCTCTCGCTCGGTTTTCATCTTAACCTAAAATTTAGGTTTGGTGGTCTGCGTTCCAATTGCAAGAGTTTGAAAATGCACGCAAAACATGTTGAACAAAATTGATTAATATACATTTAAGCCACGGAATCCGGGGCTGACGGCTAGCCTCAGGAACCTACATTTGAATTATGACTATTTTGGGATTTTTAATCCGGTGAGGGATTGGCTTGCGATTAATTACCGAATGGCACACCTTCAAATGAACTTTGATTCGCCATTCCAACCGCGAATTGGTTCTTCTATGGTGTCAGGTGTTTTGCCGCGCGTACGGGTTATCTGAACCTTCGCGCCGGTATCAACTTCGATAAAAGGATAAGACGATGACGACGCCCTTTGCGTCCCATGCCATCGAATTTTTCTTCAATCCGCAAGCAGCCGGCGCTGTACCCTATGGCCCTCGACAGTCTGCTGTCTTGGATGCTTCAGGACATGCCGCCGCGGCAGACGAAATAAAATCATGGCCTGGTTATGCGGAAACGCCGTTGATTCAACTGGATGGTTTGGCGGAACAGGCGGGTCTTGCGCGAGTTTGGTATAAGGACGAAAGCGGACGTTTCGGTCTCGGCAGCTTCAAGGCATTGGGCGGTGCCTATGCCGTCTACCGATTGCTGGCGACTGAAATTGCGCGCCGGACGGATGAGATAAGTGTCACGGCGTTGGAGCTTTCGGCGGGACGGCATCGTGATATCGTTTCCGGTCTCACGGTGACGTGCGCGACCGACGGCAATCATGGCCGGTCGGTGGCGTGGGGCGCGCGCATGTTTGGGTGCCAATGTGTGATCTATATCCATGCCACGGTGAGCGAAAGCCGGAAAGCCGCCATTGAGGCCTTGGGCGCAACGGTCGTTCGAACACCGGGCAACTACGATGACTCCGTGCGTGAAGCGGCGGCCGATTCAGAGACACAAGGGCGCTTCGTCGTATCCGATACCTCCTACGACGGCTACATGGACGTGCCCCGCGATGTCATGCAGGGCTATACAGTCATGGCGGCGGAAGCGATGGCGCAGTTGCCTGCGGGAGAGCGGCCGACGCACATCTTCGTTCAAGGCGGTGTCGGCGGGCTGGCGGCAGCCATCTGCGCGCAAGTCTGGGAGGCATGGGGATCCGAGCGGCCACGATTTATCGTTGTCGAGCCAGAACTGGCGGATTGCCTCTACCAAAGCGCACGCAATGGTGGCCCGACAGTCGTCGAAGGCGGACTTGATACGATTATGGCCGGACTCGCTTGCGGTGAGATCTCTCTGCTTGCGTGGGAGATTCTTGAGTCGGGCGCCGACGCTTTTGCAACGATCACCGATGAAGCGGCTGCGGATTGTATGCGGCTATTGGCTAATCCAATAGTGGGAGATCCCGCCATTGTGGCCGGCGAGTCCGCGGTCGCGGGATTGGCTGGCGCTTTAATCGCGCGCGAGCAACCGGCCTTGGCCGGGGCGATCGGCCTTGACGGCGACAGCCGCGTTCTCGTTTTCGGTTCCGAGGGCGCCACCGACCCCGCGATGTATAAGAAGATCGTCGGTCGTTCCGCCGAACAGGTTAAGTCGTAAACGGCCTAGCAAGACAAATTCGCCGTCTTACATTTCGCCGCGTGCTTCTTTCAGGATTGTGGCCGTCGCGTCCGCGAGTACCTGACAGCCCGCGACGATATCTTCATCATGACTGTCTTCGCCAAAGGCGTGGCTGATGCCTTTGATCGATGGAATGAAGAGCATCGCGCAAGGCAGTTTTTCATGAATGACCATCGGGTCGTGGCCTGCCGCGCTAGGCATCCGGCGCCATTTTCCGGGAGCGGTCATTTCCGCCGCCCCGGCAATGTGTTTCTGAAGATTGTCGGCCATATTCGATGGCCGAATCGGCGCCCTTGCGCTCGCGACTTCGGCTTTAATTTTGCCCCGATTGTTAACATCATCGACCAAGCCGCCAACGATCTTTTCAAAGGCGTCCAGCTTTGCCTCGTCCTGATCCCGGAACTGCAGCGCCATTTCGGCATAGCCGGGGACAATAGACGAGGCGCCAGGCTCGATCTTGGCCTGACCGATTGTCCAGACCGTGCGCTCGTCTGCGACCTTGGGAAATTCCTCGTTAATCCGGTGCGCCACTTCAAATAATGCCGTCGCGGCATCTCGTCGACGTCCCATCGTTGTCGTCCCGGCATGGTTTTGTTCGCCCTCGAAAGAGATCGTCATGCCGCGAATGCCGACAATCGCCGTTACGACACCGATTTGCTCGCCGGCATCTTCCAGATAAGCACCTTGCTCGATATGCGCTTCGAGGTAGCCGACATAGCGGCCGTCCTCGATCTGTTGACGCGGTACGCCTTCCAGCCCGGCATGGCGCAAGGCATCGGCAAGTGGGGTGCCGTCACGGCCCACGGCGGCGGCCTCCGCAGCCGGGTCCAGGGTGCCGCACCAGGACCGGCTGCCCAGGCAGCCAATGAAATTGCTTTCTTCGTCCTGCCAGGAAACCGCATCGACGGCGAGATGCGCCGTGCTCGGATCGTCCGCGCAGGCGCGCGCGATCTCCAAGCCGTAAATCACGCCAAGTGCGCCGTCGAGCCAACCGCCTCGCGGCTGCGTATCGGAGTGCGACCCGATAATCAGCGCCGGGCCATCGTTCCGGGATTTCCCGAAGACGTTCGAGACGCCGTCGATCGATGCCTCCAGGCCCGCTTCTTCGTAGCGCTTCTTGAGCCAGTGGCGCGACTCGATATCGACATCGCTCAACGCGGGCCGCACGACGCCGGTATCTACGGCGCCGAAGGTGCGCAGCTTACGCAAGTCGTTCAAGAGACGTTCGGCATTAACTTGCGGCATGGAGAAACTCCTGTAGGGATGACGATATCCGATAGAATTAACCCATACCGTCTGACCACCGTTCTGCCTAGTGTCCTGATGTGATTGGAGGCTAGTAAGGTCTATCGCCGACAACAGTTGTCCGGTGCATATGGCGTCCATATGCCGGCGGCGGTGGTTCCGCTATATGCATGCAGCAGCGATTGTCCCAGAAGACCAAATCGTGCAATCGCCATTTGTGACGATAAACGAACTCGGGCTGAACGCTGTGCTCCGTCAGTTCCGCGAGCAGCGCCTCGCTTTCGGCCTCCGGCATGTCAAGGATCCGGACCGTATGCGCCTGGCTAACATAGAGCGCCTTGCGCCCGGTTTCGGGATGGGTGCGGACAATTGGGTGATGAACGGGCGGGACTTTCGCCAATTGCTCGGCGGTGAGGGCAGGGCGCTCCGCGTCGGTATAAAATTTGCGGCCGCTGCCCAGGAGAAATTCCGCTTTCAGTCCTTCGATCCGGGACTTGGTGTCGTCCGACAGGGCTTCGTAGGCGCGGTACATGTTGTTGAACAACGTATCGCCGCCTTCCGGCGGGATTTCGAGTGCGTAAAGTAAGGATCCGAGACTGGGTGTTGCGGTATAGGCGAGATCGGAATGCCAGCGTCGTCCGGCCTGCGGCAATCCCGCGAACTCACCGTCTTCCTTTTTCTTGTTCGAAACTTTTAGAATTTCTGGATAGTCGGGGAGAAGAAATTGATCGAAGACGTGACCGGATAGCGCACCGAACCTTTTACTGAACGCAATATGCTGTTCGGGTGTCAATTGTTGGTCACGGAATACCAGGACCTGATGCGCCAGATGCGCCTGATGAACCGTTGCGAACACATCGTCACCAAGCGGTTTTGCCAGGTCCAGGCCGACGACTTCGGCTCCGAGTGCCTCTGAGAGCGGATTGATTTCAAACAACAGCTTCTCCTCACCCCATAATCTGCACCGCTTATTCTGCGATTAGGGGGTTAGGAGATCAAGGGCAGCGATGTCGGGCTTTCGAACTCGCCGAAACGACTTAATCCACTTTCTCGATCTTCTCGGTCAGTTCTTTGACGATGCGGTCGGCATGATCATTGGACGCGTGACAAGTGCCGGCGGCTGCGTGACCTCCGCCGTCATAGTCCAACAAGAGCGCTCCAATATCGACTTTCGACGTTCTGTTGATAATCGACTTGCCAACGGAAATCGTCACCGTCGATTTATCCGAATTCGGCAGCAACATGATCGATATATTGGACTCTGGATATAGCGCATAAACCGTAAACCGGTTTCCCGCGTATATCCGTTTCTCTTCACGGAAGTCGACAACGGCGATCTTGCCGGATATGCGGGACCGTCGGCGCAATTGCAATTCGTAGCCTTCTTCGTTCGTCCAAAATGCGCCGATACGTTCCGCGACGTCGGGGATCTTCAAGATTTCTTCGACAGGATGATGGCGGCAGTAAACCATCATGTCCTTCATAAACTGGTCGTTTGAAACATTGAAGGGAGCGACTTTTGAGAGGCGGGTGCGCGGGTCGAGTATAAAATTCACAAGTACCCAGCCGTCCGGAGATAAAATTTCCGCTTCATCGAATTGGGCGGAATCGGCTTTATCAACCGCGTCTATCAATTCAGATGAAACATTCGGAAACGCTTCCGCTCCGCCGTAATGTTCATAAATGACACGGGCGGCAGAAGGAGCGGCCGGGTCGATGGTTAGGTTTTCTTGTGTACCAACGCGCTGAACTTCGCTCGAGTGATGGTCGAAGCAGTGGTGGACACCCGAAACATAAGGCAGATTTGCGGTAATGTCGGTCGGTCGGACAGAAAACGTACCAACTTGCATTTCCCGTGGTTCTGCGAACGCGACTTCATCGATCAAATCGAGTTCGTGGAGTAGTCCGCCACATACGACGCCGTCAAAATCGGCTCGCGTAATAAGGCGGTGTTTCTTGGTCGCCATGCAACCTGTCCCTGTGTTGTGCGCCTAATTGCGCCAGAAACCTCATCGCTTGTAATAACAGTTTAAATTTATTGAAAAATTCCTAACATTGGCGCGATACAGAACTTTACGGAGAATTTTGTGCGCCGTTCGAGTTTGATAATATTGACCGGTTTGTTCCTATTTTCAGCGCCGGTCGTGGCCCAGGACCTGAAAAAGGGATTGGCGGCCTATAAAAAGGGTGATTATGAAACAGCTCTCAGAGAGTGGCGCCCACTTGCGGAAGCTGGTCATTCCGGTGCGCAGTACAATCTTGGCTTCAACTATGTGCAGGGCAAAGGTGTCCCAAAAGATCTTGTACAAGCATACTTTTGGTTCGACCTCGCCGCGCGTCAGGACAAGGCAATCGCCAAACAATTACGTGACGGCGTTGCCCAAAAGATGACGAAAGAACAGGTAACCGAAGCGCAAACGCGTGTGAAAGCCTGGATCGCGACACGCGAGCGCTCTAAGGCACGTTGATCGACTGTCCCTTAATTTTGGGGTTGTCTGGCGGGATACATGGTATTCGGGCGCCCGAGCGCTGACCTTCCTCTAATTTAAGAGACACCAGCAAATGTCGTTCCTAAGCCAATCCGCGATTTTTTTATCCGCTGCGGTCGTCGCTGTTGCCGTTTTTAGCCGGCTCGGTTTCGGTTCGGTCTTGGGATACTTGGCGGCGGGTGTACTGATCGGACCTTGGGGCCTGGCCGTCGTTGGCGATGTTGACAGCATACTGCACTTTTCGGAATTCGGCGTCGTCCTCTTGCTTTTCATCATCGGCCTTGAGCTCCAACCCGCACGGTTGTGGACCATGCGACACGGGGTATTTGGTATGGGTGGTGCGCAAGTTGGCTTAAGCGCTGCGTTGATCGGCATCGTCTGCTGGTTGGCGGGCTTGCCTTGGCAGACCGCGATTACCGTCGGTCTTGGTTTATCCCTTTCCTCGACAGCTTTTGCGCTGCAAGTGCTGTCCGAAAAAGGCGAACTCACGGCGCGGCATGGCAGAACGGCTTTTTCCATCTTGCTGTTTCAGGATATGGCGGCGATCCCCATTATCGCGTTGGTGCCGTTGCTCACAGGACTGGGCGGTGCCAGTGAACCGCCGTCTTTGCTCTCGTTCGTAAAAGTTATCGGAACAGTCGCCGCCGTTATATTGGTAGGCCATTTTGCCTTGCTGCATGTCTTTCGGTTGGTCGCGCGCACCGGCGTCGGGGAAATTTTCACGGCAACGGCCCTGCTGACCGTCATTGGCGTCGCCTTGTTGATGGAAAGTGTCGGGCTGTCCATGGCGTTGGGCTCATTTCTGGCCGGTGTATTGCTCGCCGATTCAGAATTCCGTCATGCGCTGGAAGTGAATATCGAGCCGTTTAAGGGGCTGCTGCTGGGCCTTTTTTTCATGGCGGTTGGCATGTCCGTCAATTTTGGCCTGCTTCTCACGGAGTATGGCCTGATTGTTGGTTTGGTCTTTGCGCTAATGGCCTGCAAGTTCAGTGTCCTTCTGGGCATCGGTATGATCATTGGCCTCGACGTAAGATCCCGTTTTTATCTCGCCGTTTCGATTGCGCAGGGCGGCGAATTTGCTTTCGTTATCTTCGGCATTGCAGTTGGCGCCGGAATCATGCCTGCAGCCCTATCGGATTTATTGATCCTCGTCGTAACACTGTCGATGGCACTTACGACCGGTCTTATTCTGATCCTGGAGCACGCGTTAGGCAGTCACGCGGCATCCGAAAAGGATTTCGAGTTGCCGGTGGTTGACGAAAACAAAGTAATCATCGCCGGGTTCGGTCGTTTTGGGCAGATTGTCGGCCGACTGTTGCAAGCAAAGAAAATCGGTTTTACCGCGCTGGAGGTCAGTTCGGAACAAGTTGATTTTGTAAGGAAGTACGGCAATAAGATTTATTATGGTGATGCGTCGCGGCCGGACTTGTTGCGCGCAGCCCGCGTCGGCGAAGCGGCCTTCTTTGTTCTCGCCATCGACGATGTCGACGCTTCCATCCGCACTGCGGAAACGCTTGTTCAACATTTTCCGCATGTGAGAGTTTTGGCGCGGGCGCGTAATCGCGAGCATGTTTTTAAGCTGATGGATCTCGGCATAACGGACATTTATCGCGAGACCTTTTCATCTAGTCTGGAGGCAGCGGAAGATCTTCTCACATTCGTCGGGCTGCCGGCGCAAGAGGCGGAAAAGGCGCGTCGGACGTTCCGAACGCACGACGAAGAGCGCCTCGAGTTACAGCATGTAATTTATCATGACCAAGATCAGGTCGCCGTACAGTCGCAAGAATGGCAAAAGGAACTGGAACAGATCTTCGAGCAGGACGCCAGGGACGAAGCTGCCGATGCGGCACGGCGGACAGGGTTAAGCTGATTGAAGGTAGGAGGGCAGACGTTCGAGGAACAAATCGACGTCTGACTGAGTTGTGAAAAGATGGGCTGAGGCCCGTATCCGGTTGTTGTCTCCCCAAACGAGTATGCCGTCCGCTGCCGCTTGACGGACAATCGTTTCCGGGTCACGGCAGTGAAATGCCGCATTCCCTGCGCGCTGTTCTGGGTTCGTGGGCGACAGTATGTCGAGGTCCATGGATGTAAATCCATCAACCAGACGTTGGCTGAGGCTGCGTGCGTGGCTGGCGATTGCATCGATGCCGTATGAAGCAAGGTAATCGAGCGAAGTGTCCAACAGATACGCACCGAGATGTCCCGCATTTCCGTATTCGGCACGCTGCGCGTCCGGTTTGCGTTCGAATGTGTCTGGGGCGGCGCCGGACTCGGCGGCGTGCCACCCAACCCCGGATGGGGTAAAGTCTGGCCGGCGGTGCTGGTTCCACGCGAGAATGCCCTCGTGAATTCCAAGTACGAATTTGTAGCAACAGCTCGCGACGAAATCGCAATATTGGCCTGCCACGGGAACGACGCCAAGGGCATGGCTGGCATCGTTCAGCAGTGCTGTCGGCGAGCCCTCCAATGCGTCGCCAAGAGTCTTGACGTTCAAATGTTGTCCTGTGAGGGCATTCACCTGGCTGATATAGACGAGACGCGTGCGCGCATCGCAGGCCGCAACGATCGCGGTCTCGTCAATAGTCCATCGGTCGGCGGCAACGAGACGCAGCTCGACGCCCAGATTGCGCAGGTTCGCGAGCCCGAACCGTCCCGACGCGTAATCGAGTTCCGATACAACGACATTGTCTCCAGCTTGCCACGCTATGCTCGATATGACCCTGGCAATTGCTTCCGATGCATTGCCGACCAACGCAATGTCGCCACTGTCCAGCCCAATCATACTGGCGAGTTTTTCACGGACGGTATCAACGATTGCCCAGTGCGAGCGATAGCCGTCCATCCCTTCAGCTTTGTGCGCCGCAAACAATTCGAACGACTTGCGATGCGCGCGAAGCAGGGGCGGCTCGCCGCCCGTTGCCAGATGAACTTTTGCCTCCAAGCCAATGAAGTCGGTTTTGTCTGCGGGCAGGCTGACCATTGACGTCTCCCGGTCGATCTCGATTGTCACTTAATGACATTACAGCGTTTTGTTTGCGAACCGTATGGGTGATGAGGTCGTTCTCGCCAAAAGCTGATCTTACGAGAAAAGTACGAGTTTCGTGTCAGTTTGCCTGTGGGCGATATGGGGCGGCCCCGGATCCGTTCGGTCACCTTATCCCAGGTAATAAAAAAGGGGCTGCCGGATTTTCGGCAACCCCTTGAAGAATTTGGCTCCGCGGGCAGGACTCGAACCTGCGACAAGGTGGTTAACAGCCACCTGCTCTACCAACTGAGCTACCGCGGATCAGTAGCGCGCGGCTTATATCAGACCCATGCGGCCTTGCAAAGACCTGACGCACGGGTTTTCACCACATCGGGTTTGTGGAGGTGCGAGCCGGAATCGAACCGGCGTACGTGGATTTGCAATCCACTGCCTAACCACTCGGCCATCGCACCGCACGGCGCGTGATATAGGCCGGGCTTGCAAGGCGGTCAAGTCGATGAACGTTTGGTGCGGTTCGCCGGATTGTCATCGTTACCCGCTGGCGATATAACAGACCCGTGCCGTTCGTCTGCGGGGTGTATCCTGTGATTCCAATCGGACATTGGAAATCACTGGGAGTGCGCGGCGGGCTTAAACGGCAACGCCGCTTTTTTGCAGTTGCGAGGAGACTTCGCTCGATGAATTTCGAAGAGGCCCGCCGTATCATGGTGGAAAGCCAGCTTCGTCCGAACCGCGTTACAGACGAGGCCGTATTGTCGGTTATGGGATCCTTGCCGCGCGAGTCGTTTTTGCCCGAGGCGCTTCGGCCAATCGCCTATGTCGACGAAGATATTGAAATAGCGCCCGGCCGGTACCTCATGGAACCGCTTGTTTTGGCAAGACTCGTTCAAGCCGCTGCGCCGCTAACAGATGACGTGGCATTGGTCGTCGGGGCTGGTATCGGATACTCAGCGGCCGTGCTTGCCAGGTTATGCGATACCGTGTTCGCGTTGGAGAGCAATGCTGATCTCGCTGCGTCGACAACGGAGCTTTTTTCAGACTTAGTGTTGGATAATATTGTCGTTGTCGAGGGGAACCTGGCCGATGGATTGCCGGAGCAGGGACCTTTCAACATCATCTTAATGAATGGCGGACTAAGTTCGATTTCTGAGAACCTAACAGATCAACTGGCGGAAGGTGGCCGATTGTTAGCGGTTGTCGGCGGTGAAAATGGTGTCGGTCGAGCGACTCTGGTGCAACGTGCAGCCACAGGCATATCGCAAAGAGTGCTGTTCGACGCAGCAATCCCCACGCTACCAGAGTTTGAAAAAGAGGCAGGTTTTGTGTTTTAGTACTGTTTTATGACAATATTTTGTGGTTTATTCCGCGATGGTATTGTGCCGAGACTCTGGCAGAATTCTGCGGTGCGAGGCTGAACAAGATTGTAAGGGTGGGGCTGCATTGTTTGCCGGCTGCACCGGAAAAGGAACGAATTATGTGGCGGGCGTCCGTCTATTTCATACTGCTGGTAATGGTTACAGCTTTTTCAGTTGAGAAGGCGGAGGCGCAAAAGCTTGGGAAAGCAGAGGCGCAGAAACTAACGGAAGCGCTTGTGCTTGCCTATAAAAACAATCCGACATTACAGGCGCAGCGTGCCCGATTGCGGTCGGTCGACGAAGGTGTGCCGCAAGCGTTGTCGGGTTGGCGTCCGGATGTTCGGTTTACCGCTGATATCGCCAAACTACAGCGGCGTACCAATAATACAGGCGGATTCGGTGCGGGCGATGATACACGGACAACTTATTCCGGCGGATTCCGAGTCACACAAAACATTTATGCAGGCGGGCAAACGGAAGCGCAGATCAGGCAGGCAAAGCATGAAGTGAGTGCGGAAAGGGCACGTCTCGCGACGACTGAGCAGCAAGTTCTGTTGGATGCATCCACCGCATACATGAATGTATTCCGTGAACAGGCGGTTCTCAGACTTAATATAAACAACGAGCAGGTTTTGTCTCGGCAATTGCAGGCAACCCGCGACCGGTTCAATGTTGGTGAAGTTACGCGAACCGACGTGGCGCAAGCGGAGTCTCGGCTTGCCCGGGCGACGGCGGAGCGGATCCAGGCCGAAGGCGACTTGGAAGTCAGCCGCGCGTTTTTTGAACAAATTGTCGGTGTGAAGCCGACCAATGTGCCGAATCCGGGATATCCCGGATCGCTTCCCACCGAAATTACAGAAGCGGTCGATTTGGCGCGTGAGGGCAATCCCGCGGTCATTAGCGCTAAATTCGATGAACGTGCCGCGCGGGAGTTCACCGAAACTGTGAAAGCGGAGCTGTTACCCTCGGTCGACCTTGTCGGTGACGCGTCGCGCAGCCGAAATGAAGGCACACCTGACCGCACTGTCGATGATGTAAAGGTCACCGCTGAGCTCACGGTTCCGATATACCAGCAAGGCGCTGTTTCAAGCCGGATTCGGGAAGCCATCCAGCTTGCCAGCGAAAACAGGCTTCAACTTGATGAAGCGAGACGCGCGGCAATTGAAGATGCTGCAAGTGGCTTCGAGCAGTTGCTGACGGCGCGAGCGAGTATTCAATCGCGCGAGGCGGAAGTTCGGGCGGCAAAGATTGCCCTCGAAGGGGTTGAACAGGAAGCAGCCGTTGGGTCTAGAACCGTACTTGATGTGTTGGATGCAGAGCAGGAGTTGCTGGATGCGCAGGTGAGCTTGGTGAGGGATCAGCGGGATGCAATTGTCGCCAGTTATGGGTTGCTTGCTGCGGTCGGGAGGCTCACGGCGCGTGAGATGGCGTTGCCGGTTGGATTGTATGATCAAAAACAACACTATTTGAATGTTCGCGATAAACTGTGGGGTTATGACGAAGAGCCGGCAAAACGGGCGGCGTCAAAACCGGCGAAACAACAAGGGCCGAAGAAATAGCTGGCGAGCGAGCAACAGTAATCCCCGCTGATTACCAAAATGGTGAGGGTTTGGATCAGCTGTTTGACGTGCTGGACGGGAAGGGCGAAAGATGAGCGACGACGCGGGCCAAGAACCGTCGATGGAGGAAATTCTTGCCTCCATTCGGAAAATTATTTCGGAGGATGGCGAAGAAGGGGAAGAAGGCGAGTCGGAAGAAGCTGCCGAAGCTGCCGCTGAACCAGAGCCGGAACCCGAACCAGAGCCGGAGCCCGAACCAGAGCCGGAGCCCGAACCAGAGCCGGAGCCCGAACCAGAGCCGGAGCCCGAACCAGAGCCGGAGCCCGAACCAGAGCCG
>JAJFJB010000167.1 GCA_021774435.1 Alphaproteobacteria bacterium | reverse complement strand
GCCTGTCACATTAACGAAAGTTCCAACCGCCCTTAGTCTATTAAGACCCATTTAACGCGAATTTCACGCACAACCTTCTCCAATTTCACGACGTTCGAACGGTCACCTCTTACTCTCCTAATTCAGTTACTGAGCGGAAGTCATAATACCGAGACGGGGAGAAGAAAATTGGAACTGCTATACGCCATATTGATGTTTTCCCTCCTTATGATCGTCTTCTCGACGGTCGTAACGGGGTTGGTAGAAGCGCTGCACCGTCAGATATTATCGCGCGAAAGCGGATTCAAATCCATGATGGTACGATACTACGACGAAGTCTTGCATCGTCGTTACTTACTGGATGCTTCTTGCAAAGCTGATTTTATAAGCGCGACAACTGAGAACCTCGGCGACGGCAAGATACAGGCTGATACGAATTCCGAATTGTTTACGAAACTGGTACAAAATAACTTCCTAATTTCCATACTCCGCCGCCTCTTCTTATCCCCTCAAGTCGAACATCTAACGCCAGAAGAGTTCATCAGACGATTATCACAAACAAAAGCCGGCTTGCAAATCTCGAAAAAGACTAAAGAAAATACGTCAGCAGTACCACTGAAGAATGTCATCCGAGACCTTGCTACCGCATTTAACGCTTATGGTAACGGCGCACGCAAACACTATGCCGATAGAGCAAGCGCACTTTCGTTTGCACTCGCGCTCATTCTGGCGTTCACCGCAAACATTAACCCATACCGACTATTCAATAGTTTCATTGATAATCCCAACGGCCCCAGAATTATCATCGAAAATAACGATGTCTCGGTACTGAAAAACAAAAAGATAAAAGAAAAGATAGACGCGTCGATTGAACTTTACTTGACAACGGACGATCGAGCAGCAGAAGCCAAAGCAAAACAATCCCTGGACAGCATCACAAAAAAGTCCAGACAGCTTACAGAAGTCAATATACCAGTCGGGACAAAGTACTTTCCCTATTGCGGAGAGGGTTCAAGCGACCTTCTTTGTAAAACGGTTGAGTCTGAACTCGAACAGTCATGCCGCGACATAGCGAAAAAAGATACCGATTCATACGGCAGGGAAAATAAGGCACCCGAAGATAATACCGGGAAAAAATCCGCTGTGGAAAAGTCTGATGCACCCGCATCTCCGATATCGAAATGTGTGGACGAGAACTGGGTTTCGCACCTGTTAACAAAACAGCCTTGGGACCTCGTTTCATGGTTCGCTTGGACAAGCTTCGCCGCCTTCCTGATCGGCTTGGGGGCACCATTTTGGTTCCTCGTATATTCCCGGTCCGCGAAATGGGTCTCGTTCATTGCGGGCGCAAAACGGCGCACCGAACCCGCACTGGATACCGAAACAACAGCAACTGCGAAGCCGGCGTCGGAGCTGGACCTCGACGAACTTACCGCCATGTTCAGCGAGTTGGTAATGCTGAACGAAACCTTACCATCAATGGAGAGGAACTAGGACATGCCCAGTTTATTAGAAATTTCCGATGACGTTACGGAATGCGTGAAACGCGTACTGGAGAACAACGGAATCGAATTCGACCTTGATCAAGTTCCAGGAAAGGAACCACCACACGGATGGGAAGCCACCGCGCCGAATTGGAAAGCATTCTTGGATCTAATCATCGAGTGCTTGAATCAAAAAAACGACTACGAAGGCTTTTCGGTGGATGACAGTTTTGCGGAGGCTACAAGATTCATAAAGCTCGCCGACACCATTATTAGACTGGCGAATTTAATCCGGGATTTTGTGACGCTGATAGAGGGAACTGAATAAAATGAGAAAAAACATATTCCCAGTTATCTCTCTGTTACTAGTTACAATCTGGCAGCACGCGAATGCGCAAGGTGTGGACAGCATACTTACACCAGTTCTTCATGACAGAATCTGCATAGAAGAAAAATTTTCCGATCCACCAAGGGAAAAAAATATCTGGGTTGTTGATCCATACTTATTTGGGGTGGAACTTCTGCGAACATCCTTTTTCCCCAAAAAATTTTTAAACTACGTAATCAACACTACTAGAAATATGAAAAGAAGGAGAATTAAAAACGTTATTTTACTTGATCAAAGAACAGTCCCAGAAAATTTGAAAGGTAACGAGCGTACCAAAACCGCTTACAAGGCGGCTGAAAAAATAATAATAGAACTCTCTTTCTATTTGAAAGGAGGTTTGCCAAAAAGGATTAAAGGATTCTTGCCTCATAACGTACGCAGCGGAACTGCGACGGAACTTCTGGAACGCTGGCTACAGGGCACGATCAAGATAGAGTGCACAATCGTTCCTGGCTCTTCTCTGGACGATTCTCTTAACATTGCGGAAAAAACTGAGGAGGAACAAGGAGAAACAGGAGCGGAATTTACGTCAGCATTCCTCATAAGAGGGCGAGTCAAGGATCTGACCATTCCCCGTCAAGACATAAAGAATTCTTCCTCCGGCACAATAGCATTCAAAGACGATAGAGAAAGTGACGAGCAGTCCTTCCAAACGAATATCGTCGTTGGCCTCGATGCCAAAATATTTAGAGCACCTGACTCAAACTGGAAAGTCCTCCCATATGCGCATTATCAGCTCAATGATAACAACGGGAACAACAAGGAAGATATCCATACGGTAACGCCGGGACTTTTGCTTAGCCGCTCCGTGGAAATCGGAAGGCTTATCGATGCGGAGTTGGGGCTCGCTCCCAACGCGACGTTTGATTTCAAACAGAGCGCCGAGTCGGCTCGTTTCAAGGGTTTCTTTACCCCGTCTCTGACAATCGGCGACCAGGTTTATCTTGGTGGCTGGAAGAAACTCGCGGGCCCGATACATTACCGTCCGTTGGTGAGCTTCCTCGCCGAAGGTGCGCACGTATTCGACAACGGTTCGAGCACCGAAATCGGCGACAATGACCAGTATTACGGATTCGGTGGCAGCGCCGAATTGAAGTTGAACATTCGGGGCCTTCCCATTCTCCGGGATACGATTTTCACCTTCCGCTACTGGCATCTGGAATTGTTTTCAGCAGAACTCGACCACGCGAAACGGTTCAGCGCAGAGGCGGCTTATACCTTGGACGAGAAAAAGCGTTTCACCGTCTCCCTCTCGTTTGAAGAAGGCGAAAATTCCGAGTCCTTCCAACGTGAGGAATTTGTCGGCGTCAATCTGGGCGCGAAGTTTTGAAGCCAGTTTGTACTTAGTTCTGGCGGCGCTGTGATTATAGGGGAGCGCTGTCGCCAAATTTCCTCCCTGGGCGCTCCCCATTTTTTCGATTGCCGGTCAAATCAGTGCCCGGTGTGTGAAGGCAAAGACCATAACCAAAGGAGTGATCAGAATGCGTGTATTTTCAGTAAAAACCGTCAAATTGGCGATTCTCAAATCGAACCCACCCATGCTGTCGATCGTGGCGCACGGTCAAGTGACCTCTACAGGATGGCGCAATCCCAATCTGGTGCCGCTTGAGAAAAAGCTGTCTCCGGATGGGATATTGGATGTCGAATTCGTTGCCGACCCACCGAAAGGTATTTCGCTGCCGGTGCTGACCGACATCGTTGGCGACTTGATCTGGGAAGGCGATGTCGATCGCGTGGTCGGCGTTCGTGTCGTTGCGAAGACAATTGATATTACCGAGCTGATGAGCCCGGCCGGCGACGTGACGACCCTGGCGTTGGGCGAGGAATCTTTTGGATCTTTCACGACATTGGCGTTGGGCGAGGAAGATTCAGGCGGTCTCACGGGGCCGATTCTCGAAAAATGGACGATCGGCGAAACCAATCCTTTTGCCGATGTTCAAAAACCGTTCATGCGCGAGAAAGAGCCCTTTGGCGAAGACTTCAATCGGATTGAAGCGCTCGTCCGGCCACGCAGTCCGTTCGGTCGCCGGTGATGACGATACAGGCACCCGATATTTTAATTGTTGGCGGGACCAAGGATCCCAGTATCGGTGTCCTGGCGACGGCCGCGCGCCGCCTTGATCGCGCGGCCGTTCTTCTCACATTCGGTGACGGCACGGAACCGGCGATTACGTGGAGCCTGGCGGATGGTGCGGTTGCACTTGATGGCGATCCGTTGGTTCCGCGAGGGGCGTTTCTTAGGCAGGATGTATTTTCCTACAAAGATTCCTTCGCCGCCGACCGGCTCGACAAGAGTATGGCCTGGCATGCTGCCGTTACCGGCGCTTGCTTTTCCAATGCCGATATACGGGTACTCAACCGAGATATGGATTGGCGCACAGCCAGCAAGCCAATCATGCTGGAGCTCGCCCGCCAGCAAGGCCTGAAGGTCCCGGAGACAATTGTCTCCAACCATCAAGACGAAATTGTTGCCTTGCATCAACAGTATCCACGTATCGTCAAACCCGTCGCGGGCGGGGCCTATTGCGTGGAACTGTCGGACATCCTCGACGATCCACCGTGGTGTAGTGGCGTCGCGCCGGTCCCCGCCATCGTTCAGGAACGGCTCGATTACCCCGAGTACCGCGTCTATATCGTCGGCGATCGTCTGATCAGCTTCGAAGTGATTTCCGAGGTGATCGACTATCGCACTGATCGCAAAAGCCGGATCACCCCGCTGCCGCCAGACTTTCTACCCCTGTCGATACAGAGCGGATTGTTGGCTCTTGCGCGTGAGGTTGGGATCGATTTCGGCGCGGCTGACTTTAAGACCAGAACCGCGACTGATGAGATCTGTTTCCTGGAGCTGAACAACCAACCAATGTTCGCCGCCCATGACAGGGCGTGCAACGGCGCATTGGCAGAGGCAATCGTCGAAGCATTGGCCCCTCCCCGCATTAACCCTCAAGTCAGGTCGGTGAAATCGAATGGCGACGATGACTAAGCTTTCGATGGCCGACCCCGTCCTGCCCGCTTGGTGAGTGTGGGCGACGGCTGAACAGCAAATTCCGTCCCGGCGAACGTTTGTTTCTCCAGCCTAGTAACAACCAAAGAGCAGAGGATTATTAGAATGTTAAATGACAAACAGCTTGAAGATATGAAGAGAAAAGGCCGCTTGATGCAAAAGGCGGAGTTCGGAAATGAGGATCTTGGCCCGCTTAAGTTTTTACCCGGATCGTGGAAATCCTTGCACGGACGCGGCTGGAACATGATCGCAATTCCCTTCGCGGAAGAGCGCTTAAATTATCGCCTTCTGGTAAACCAGTACAACGAAACACTTGACTTCACATTTATCGATTCCGGCGTGCCTAACCGTGGAATTACACGCAATCCCGATGTCGAGCAGTCGGATCAATTCGTTGTAACACTGGATTACCAGCAGAAAGTTACTCAGATCGCTGCCGATGATTTCCCGCACAGCGGCCAGGCTGGGGAACCGGACACGGATATTCATCACGAGCCCGGCTTGTTTCTGCATATGACCAACGAAATCACGAACGGGATAGATATTGCTCGGTTGGCCACGATACCGCACGGGGACTCCGCATTGGCGCTTGGCAAAAGCGTGGTCATCGATGGGCCTCCTGAAATTCCCGACATCAGTGGATTGCCCATCGGCGTACCTCAAGATCTCGATCATCCCTATCTGAGTCCCTACAAACACTTTCAAGAAAATCTCTTCCAAAATTTGTTCGATCCGGTCAGACCAAATGATCTGCTCAAGGCGGCGAATGCTGGAGTCAATATTAGGCAGACGACGGCGCTTGAACTGGACACCAAGGTCGAAACGGGCGGCATCGTTAACATCCCGTTTATCGTAAAACAGGCCAACGCGACCGAGATGGTTTCGACATTCTGGATCCAAGAACTTTCAGAACTAAGCGAAAAAGGCCAGCCAAAATTACGGCTGCAATATTCTCAAACTGTGATGCTGGATTTCTTCCCACGGCGCGACGGTGTCGAAGGCCTGATTAAGTGGCCGCACGTCAGCATCAATACGCTGGAACGCGCTGATTAAGCGGCGGCGGCACTGTGTCGGAACTGACAAAAACTACAGGAACGGAGGGAAAAAATGGCACTTATTGATGAAATGAGAGAAACGCTGACCCGTCTAGCAAACGGTGGTTGGACACCATTATTTCAACGCCTTGGCATCGATCCGGACGCGCCCAATTTGCGAGAGCAACTTCTTCAGCCGATCCCGAATATTGGCAGTATTAGATCACTAGCCGGATTCGAAGAGCTCTCGCGTTCCGCTATCCGGGCGATAGAGCCACAGAAGCCGGCGGAAAGCATTTTGTTCTATATGTTGGCGTCCCCCGCAGTTGTCGGGGAAGCAGACGGTCACACGTTCTCGGCTTTTCCAAGCGCAGCCGATATCGAGTCGGCGGAAAACCTAGTTTTCGGAATTCAGACACTGTCTGCCGCTGACATCCGAACGCAGTTTTCCGGTTTCAATTTGGCTATCTGCGTATTCGCCAGAGAATTTCGTCAACGGGCAGGAACCGTACACAGCGCGCACGCGGATATGGTCTTCTCCCGAACGGGAATTGTCAGGGTGGGCACGGACGCACCACATTGGGATGGACACAAACGGGCGTTTTCAGCAATGGAGCCGGGTGACGACAGTTTTATGTTCAGAACGCTGCCGTGCCGTTATGGCGTCTATCTCGCTGTTCAGAAATTTGGCGACCCGGCAGATTTCGGGCCTTTCAGGGCCGACCGGACAACAAAAGCGAACCAGGTATTCGAATTTGGATCACAGACGAGCAAACGCGACTCAAGCCACGAATTTTGGGTCCCGGTCCACAAACTCTTCTCTGGAACCGAATGCCTTAGAGGACAGGATCTAAGAGTCTCTTTGTCGCAATCCCACGTGAACGAGAAGCTGAGGCGAATTCACCTCTCAAACATGGGCGCCCCTGCCCCCTTCGCTTCAGGCTTCAAGGCGCCCGCGATCAACACCGCGCCGTTTACGGTAGATACGGGCTTGGCCGAATTTCTTGATGAGACGGAATTCGGTACGGGAACTCTGAACGCGATACCACGACCGCGACTGATCGAACCGGCGGTGTTAAACGGCACTCCCATCGGCGTCAAAGTACCGGAGCGAGGCGGACTTGCCGCCAGCTTTACGATCCCGGCGCTCACCGATAAACCTCGGACGGTCAACCGAACCGGCGCACATCGTGCGCCGGAATGGATGCATGTTCGGACACAACTGCGAAGCAACGGGACAGAACGAGATCTAAACGAGGTAAAAGACGTCGAAGATATGGTTGAAAGTGGGCGTGTCGGCAATGCCGACCCCTATACCGCCCGCCATTACGTCGATTTTACCGGGGACGGTTGGCTTGCGGCGCGCATAGCCGGCTTACAGGGGCATTTCGCGCGCCGAATTCCGGCGTATTCAATTATTGCCGCACCGGATTTCTATCCGTATGTCAGCCAGTCCGCTCTACTTGACTGGTCCATGAACGAAGTACCGTCGCGCATCCGCCGCCGCCTGTGGAGCCGTCCACCGCTTAGTTTATGCGATCAACGTGTCGCTCCCAATCTCTCGCTGAGGCGATACGGGGCACCATTTGTACCGGAAGATGAGACCGTTTCGGCAATTTTGGGACTGGCGGAATCCTCGCGAAACGCGGTACCCGCCAGTTCGGCACCGCAGATCGACAGAGTAACGAGCCTGCCGGATGGCGCTGCAGGCTTCTACGCTCCAGGGTGGGACACGAGTATCGATTACGATGATACCGATAGCGCTTGGCACCTCGCCGCTCACGGTCTAGGCAGCCCATTTCCAGAAGATGCAAAACTGTGCGCCGCCTTGTCGGCCTTCTGGCCTGCGGCAGCGCCCGATACTTCGCGCTCTTGGGGTGGACAAAATTTCCGCATAATTGCGCCGATGACCGACTCCGAGATTGGTCTGGCCGGAGCGCCGGCATGGGACGGTATCACGGGTCCCCGGCGGGTAACGATCAATGGGAAGGACCATATTGAAAATGATGACTTTTCTCATGTCGACTACGTGAAAGTTGCGCTCAGCAACAAGTTCACCATGTCGGAAACAATGAAAGTCGACCAAGCAACGTATCAGAGCAGAGTTCTGGCGTCGCATCAGATGTTTATGATGCTCAAACAAGAATTCAGCAGCGACAATTTTCGTATGCTATCGTTCGTACCTGCCGATGCCAGTGACATAGACTTTATTGCCACGCAAACAGCGGCGGGTCCTTTAGCCCAACCAGCACATAAGTTCGTTATGGTGCAGACAGGCGGTCGTCGTCCGTTGGCGCGCGACCCGCAGGACCGATCCCGCTGGTTGGTACAAACCCCTATCAATGCGACCATAACTATCTTCGTCGGTGATGACGGTGATATAGTTTTCAGTGCGGACGGTGGTGCTTGGCGTCCGTTCCCGGCACCTTGAGTTTAGCGTGAACGAAACCGATGTTGTCATTGTAGGCGGCAGTGTCGCGGGGCTGAGTGCAGCAATCGCGGCAGCCGACGCCGGTCTGCGGACTGTGGTTCTGGAACGCGAAGCCCGCCCGCCTGAAAGGCCCGGCGAAACACTACATCCTGGGGCGGAAGCCGTTTTCAACTTGCTTGGCATTGCAGCGCAAGTAGATAGCGCCACGACATTGCGTCACAGGGGAATCTACGTTCGCGATGGCGAAAACTCATATGCCGAGCCTTATGGCGGGCCGCCTTCCGCGCCGTGGCGAGGCTATCAGGTTAAGCGCGACCGGCTCCATG